>JAUHXL010000482.1 GCA_030426945.1 bacterium | reverse complement strand
AGGCGCGCTTCACGAGCGGCGCGCCCAACGCTCCCGCTCCATCTGCAGGCGCAGCGCGAAGAGCTCGCGGAAGGTCTGCGCGATGCGCGCATAGCTGGTGGCCTTCGAGACGCCGGCCGTGCGGTCGTGGACGTTCATGTAGACGGTGTCGACGCGATAGCCGGCGCGCTTGGCGCGGATGGGGATCTCGAGGTTCAGGAGGAAGCTGCGCGAGCGCGGGTGCAGCTGCTCGAGCACCCGGCGCCGCACCAGGTAGATGCCCTCGGTGCGGGCGCGCGTACCCACGATGGTGGCGGTCAGCGCGCGGAGGCCGACCGACAGCACCTTGCGCTTCAGGTCGTACTCGCGGTTGCGGTAGAGCGACGTGACCAGATCGGCGTGATCGCTCACCGCGAAGAAGGCCAGCAGGTCGTAGGGGTCGATCTGCCCGTCGGCGGGCATGATGGTGATCCACTCGCAGCGCGCGTCGGCGAAGCCACGCAGCAGCGCCGCCCCCATCCCGCTGTTCTGCGCGAGGTGGACCCCCTCGACCTCCGGGTGCTCGGCGGCGAGCGCGTCGACGAGGCCCGGCGTGCCGTCGGTCGAGCCGTCGTCGACGATGATCAGCTGGCGCTCGGCGACGTGGGCGCGCAGGAACTCGAGCGTACGCGCAACGGTCGACGGCAGCGCCTCGTCCTCGTTGTACGCCGCCATCACGATGGTCAGGCTACGGTGCACCGACGGACTCTCCCTGCTCGAGGGCGGCGAGGCGGACGGCGCAGGGCGGGAAGGTCGCCGCGCACAGGCCGTAGTGATAGAGCGCCGCCTCGCGGTTGCCGGTCAGGTCGTAGCAGCGCGCGACGCGGCCGAGCAGATCGGGCGGGATGGCGCGCAGCTGCACGTGGCGACCGACCACCTTCCAGGCCTCGTGGCAGCGCCCGATCTCGGTGTAGAGCGCGGCCTGGAGGAAGTAGGGCTCCGGGCGGCCCGGTCCGAGGTCGATCGCCTTCTGGAGCACCGTGTGCGCCAGCTCGCGATCCCCCTGCTGCAGCAGATAGCGGCCGAGGCCGATGTAGCCATAGGGCTCGTCGGGCTGCTCCTCGATCATGGCCATCCACAGGGTGCCGTCGTCGCGCCAGGTGGCGATGGTGCGCTGCACCTGGATCAGGCACAGGGCGCCGGCGACGCCCATGCCGATGAAGACCCGGCGCACGGGCGCGCGGTGCAGGGCCAGGCGCCAGGCGGCCAGCACGAGCCCGGGCGAGCCGATGTAGAGCCAGCGATAGAGGCCCGGCCAGTTCTTCACGACGACGAGGCTGACCGGCACCAGCGAGCCCAGCCACCAGAGCAGCGCCACCGCCCCGACGCGCTCGCCCTTCCACCAGGCGGCGCCGATGACTGCGAACATCAGCGCGGCGGCGACGCCGTACGCGATGGCCTCGGCGGTGGGCAGCGCCACCAGCCAGTGGTGCAGGTGGCCGACGGAGCGTTCGACGGGCAGCAGGAAGGCCTGCAGGGCGCGCGCCCAGACCGCGGGCAGCGCGGGGATCGCCTGCACCGCGTTGCCCGTGCCCGCGGCCACGCCGCCGGTGATCGCCTGGTGACGCAGGAAGCCGTAGCTGAGGATGGCCAGGACGCCCACGCCGACCATCGGCCAGTGGACGCGCCGCCAGAGCGGACCCCGGCCGGCGCGGCCGTCCGCCTCGCCCGCGAGCCAGACGGCGACCGGCACGAGGATGCCGCCGGTCTCCTTGCCCAGCAAGGCCAGCGTCATGCCGGCCCAGGCGGCGAGGTAGTGGACGGGGCCGAGGCGCGGACGGCTGACCGCCAGCGCGGCGCACAGGCCGAAGAGCAGCGCCAGGACCTCGGAGCGACCGTTGATCCACGCGACGGCCTCGGCGGCGGTGGGATGCAGCGCCCAGATGAGCGCCAGGCCGAAGGCGGCGCGCACGTCGCGCACCCAGCGGGTCAGGAAGGTGAAGAAGAGGAGCGTCACCACCAGGTGCAGCAACACACTGCTCAGATGGAAGCCCCAGGCGGCGCGGCCGTAGAGCTGGAAGTCGAGGACGAAGGACGCGAGGGCCAGCGGCCGATAGGTGGCGACCGGCCCCTGCTCCTTGCCCGCCGACCACATGGCGTCGTGCCGGAAGACCTGCACGAAGGCGTCCGGGTACATCAGGCGGTCGGTGTTGACGAGGTTGTTGATGTCGTCCCAGACGAAGTCGCCGCCCACCGCCGGCGCCCAGGCGAGCCCGACCAACAGCGCCAGCGCGAGGGCCCAGCGGCCCCGCGGCTGCATCTCGGTCGTCGTGCCGGCCGGCAGACCTTGCACGGTCGCTCCCCCCTTCGTCCGCGGCGGATCATCGTCGGCCCCGCGCGCGAACACAAGGTTGGCTGGGCGCCGCGGGCGGTGCCGCGTCAGGCGGTTGCGTTCGGCCGGCCACTTTGCGACCTTCCCCAGGTTCCAACCGCAGCAGGCGACGCCATGTCGGCTCATCCCGCGTTGACGGTCGACGGCCTGGTCAAGACCTTCGACCTGGGCTTCCTGGGCGCGCTGCCCGGCTTCGGCTGGCTGGCCGCGCGGCTGGGCATCAAGGGCATCGCGCACCGCGTCCACGCGGTGCAGGGCGTCACGCTCAGCGTGGAGCCGGGCGAGATCTACGGCTTCCTCGGGCCCAACGGCGCCGGCAAGACGACGACGATGAAGATGCTGATGGGGCTCATCCACCCCACGGCGGGCAGCGGGACGCTGCTGGGGCGGCCGCTGGGTGATCGCGAGGCGCGCGCGCGCCTGGGCTTCCTGCCCGAGCATCCCTACTTCTACGATCACCTCAAGCCGCAGGAGTTCCTCGAGTTCTACGGGCAGCTCTTCCGGCTGACCGCGCGGGAGAGGCGGGATCGCGCGCGCGCCCTGATTGATCGGGTGGGCCTCGGCTACGCGGCCGACCGGCCCCTGCGGCGGTTCTCCAAGGGCATGGTGCAGCGCATCGGCATCGCGCAGGCGCTGATCAACGATCCGGATCTGATCGTGCTCGACGAGCCGATGAGCGGCCTCGATCCCATGGGGCGCAAGGACGTGCGCGACATCATCTTCGAGCTGAAGCAGCGCGGGAAGACGGTGTTCTTCTCGAGCCACATCCTGCAGGACGTGGAGATGATCTGCGACCGGGTGGGCATGGTGGTGCGGGGCAAGGTGGTCAGCGAGGGGCCCCTGCACGCGCTGCTCGACGTGCCCAGCCATCGCGTCGAGGTGGTGCTCGGCGACATCGACGACGCGGTGGTCGAGCGGCTGTCGGCGGACGCCCCGTCCCCCACCCAGGTGGGCGCGCAGTGGCGCTTCGCGGTGTCCGACGAGTCCGAGGTGGGCGCCTTCGTGCGGGACGCGATCGCCGCGGGCGCGCGGCTGGTGAGCGTCACGCCCCAGCGACGCTCCCTCGAGGAGGTCTTCGTGGCGAGCGCGCAGGCGGGCGACGCGCCATGATCCAGATCTACGCCGTCGGCCTGAACACCTTCCGCGAGGCCATCCGCAACCGCATCTTCGCCAGCCTGGTGATGTTCGCCATCGCCATGCTGCTGCTGACCCTGGCGGTCAGCAGCGCCTCGCTGCACGAGGAAGTGCGGCTGATGAAGGATCTGGGGCTGTTCCTGGTGAGCACCTTCTCGGTGCTCATCGCGATCTTCATCGGCGTCAACCTGCTCTACAAGGAGATCGAGCGGAAGACCATCTACACCATCATGCCCAAGCCGATTCACCGCGCGCAGTTCCTGCTGGGCAAGTTCGCGGGGCTGGCCTGGGTGATGGCGGTGCAGGTGGCGGTGATGGGGGTGGTGCTGGCCCTGCAGTTCTGGCTGCTCGACGCCCACTTCGGCGTCGAGATGGTGCAGGCGGTGTGGCTGGCCTACATGGAGGTGCTGGTGATGGTGGCCATCGCGCTGCTGTTCTCGAGCTTCTCGACGCCCTTCCTGTCGGGTCTGCTGACCTTTGGTGTGTTCGCGGTGGGTCGGTTCGTCGACCGTCTGGCGACCTTGCAGCTGGGGGATCCGTCCGAACGCACCGAGGCGCAGGAACAGATCAGCGCGGTCATCCGCGGCGTGGCGAAGGTGTGGCCGGACCTGTCGCTGTACAACGTGACCCCCAACGTGGTCCATGGGGCGCCGGTCACCTGGGGCTTCGTGGGATCGGCCACGCTCTACGGCCTGACCTACGCGGCCGTCGTCCTGCTGTTGGCGTGTGTCGTGTTCCAGCGGCGCGACTTCATCTGATCATGGCGGTGAGCGCCCGCGGTCGCGCGGTGGGCTGGGGCGTGGCGGCGGTCGTGTTCGTGCTGGGCGTGGTGTGGGCGCGCGCCTGGACCAGCGCGCGGGCCGAGCTCGAGGCAGGTCGCGCCGCGCAGGCGGCGGGCGATCACCGCGCCAGCATCGAGCGCCTTCAGTTCGCCCTGCGCTGGTACACGCCGGGGGCCTCGGCGCCGGTCGAGGCGGCGGACGCGCTGCTCGCCATCGCCGAGGAGGCGGAGCTGCGCGGCGACCGCGACCTGGCGCTGGCCGCCCTGCGCCGCCTTCGCGGCGGCATGCGGGCCGTCCGCAGCGTCTACAGCCCCTTCGCCCAGCGCATGGCGTCGGTGGATGATCGCATCGCCGCCCTCACCGCCGACGCCCAGCTCGCGCTGGGCCAGCCGACGATCCGGGGGCGCGACCGCGCCCAGCTGGTGGCCGATCACCGCGCGCTGCTGGCGCTGGATCCCACGCCCTCGCCGGGCTGGTCATTGCTGGTGGTGCTCGGCTTCGGCGGCTGGGTCGCGGGCGGCTTCCTCACCCTCTTCCGCGGCCTCGACGCCGACGGCCGCGTCCGCGGGGCCGCCTTCCTGCGCTGGGGC
This sequence comes from bacterium, assembly GCA_030426945.1. Lineage (GTDB taxonomy): Bacteria > Myxococcota_A > Bradymonadia > UBA7976 > UBA1532 > JACKDN01. The sequence continues at coordinate 839 of JAUHXL010000482.1, read as the reverse complement.
GGGCTGACCCTGGGCGCCTTCGCGCTGTGGATCGTGGGCCTGGTCTACGCCTGACCGGGCGACGACGCGGCGCTCGGTCTCGAAGGGCGCCGTCCCCTCCCCCGGCTTCGGCGGGCGGTCGGCGATCCACCAGACGGTGGCGCCCAGGAAGCGCTCGCCCTCGGCCAGCCCGCGATGCGGATAGGGCCCGGTGATCCATGCCCCGAGGGCGTCGAGGACGACGGGATCGCCCGGCGCCCGCTGGGTGTACTTGGCCCAGAACTGGCCGAAGCTGCGCTGGCGTGCGTCGGGCAGGACGAAGGCCGGGGGCGCGCCGGTCTGCGGATCGAGGTGCCGGCCGTCGGCGGTGACGGCGTCGATGACGAGCCAGCCGTCGCGCAGGGGCGGGTTGGCCGCGAACTGCGACCAACCCTGGTAGGTCCGGGTGGCCTCGACGATGGCCCGCATCCAGGCAGGTCGCTCTGCCGTGAAGGTGGCCAGGCCGTTGTCCTGCAGCGTCTGCAGCGTCGCGATCAGCATCAGCACCGCGCAGGCGACCTCGACGACCCACGGGTTGCCTCGCCGCGGCGCCGCCTCGACCGGCGGGCCGAAGTGCCTCCGGTGCAGCAGGATGGGGAAGCTGGCGATCATCACGAACGAGTACAGCCCGACATCGAGCATCGCGAAGATGCCCAGGTGCAGGGCGCACAGCGACGCGATCGCGACCCCCCGCGTGGCCGCGGCGTAGCGCGGGGCGAGGATCAGCAGGGGCGCGGCCCACTCGATGACCAAGGCGCCCCAGCTCATCGCCTGCGACAGCCACAGGGGCGCGTCGCGCAGGGCCACCGCCCAGGCCCGCA
>JAUHXL010000481.1 GCA_030426945.1 bacterium | reverse complement strand
CGTCGGCACGTGGATGACCGACCGGCGCGACCATGTCGGCGAGCAGCAGGCGCCCGCGCGCTACGCCCTGGACGCCCACACCGCGCTGACGCGCATCGCCCGCGACGCGCGCGCCGCCTCGGCGGTGACGGTGGGCGACGGGACGCTCACGTTCACCGTGGACGGCGCCGAGGTCGCCTACGCGCTGCGCGAGGGCGCGCTGTTCCGCGACGCCCCCGAGGGCCGCCTGGCGCTGGCCACCGACGTCGTCGGCTTCGACGCGACCCGCGCGGGCCGCCGCCTGGACGTGGGCCTGCGCTTCGCCGCCCGCATCGGCGCGTGGCGCACCGCCGCGCAGCACGGCACGACCGTCGCGCTGCTGAAGGATCTACCGTGAGCGGCGACGCACCCGCCCGGCCCGCGTCGGGTCGTCCACGCCGACGCGTGGGCGCCCAGCGCGGCCACGGCACCGCGCTGGTGCTGCTGGCGATGACCATCATCTCGATGCTGGTCGTCGGCGCCACGCGCTGGCACCGCGGCCAGGCGCGCCAGGCCGAAGACGCTTGGGCGCTGGCCGCCGCGGAGTCCCTCGCCCAAGGCGGCGTCGAAGCCGCCCGCGCCGCCCGCCGCGCGGGCCGACCCTTACCCCGACAGCCGCTCGGCGAGGAGGTGGCCATCGACATCGCCACCGGCCGCCTCGAGGTCAGCGCCGACGGCGACGCGGTGACCTCGTGCGGCACCGTCGAGCGCCGCGACCGCCAGCCCGCCCGCGCCTGCGTGCGCGTGGAGCTCGGCCGCCGCGGCGAGGTGCTGAGCTGGCAACGCACCGAGTGAGCGCGGCATCAAGTGGCTGGAGGCGCAGCGCACCAGACGACCCAGCGCCCGCGCCACGGCAACGCGACGACCCGCCGCGTCGCGCGAGTCGCTGGTCCATCTCGAAGCGCGGCGCGGACCTCGGTACGGCGGCCGTGCCCGGCTGAGAGCTGACCGCTGACCGCTGAGAGCCGGCCACTTCCGCCACCCACGCCCGTCGAGCCCCCACGGAGGCCCCCCATGAAGATCGACATCTGGAGCGACATCGCCTGCCCCTGGTGCTACGTCGGCAAGCGCCGCCTCGAGCAGGCCCTGGCCGGCATGGACGCCCAGCCCGAGATCACCTGGCACAGCTTCGAGCTGAACCCCGCGTCGCCGCCCGCGGTCGAGGGCGACTACGACACGCTGCTGGCCACCAAGTACGGCATGCCGCGCGAGCGCGCGCGCCAGATGATCGACCACATGACCCAGACCGGCGCGGCCGAGGGCATCGAGTTCGACTTCGGCCGGGTGCGCCCCGGCAACACGTTCGACGCGCACCGGCTGATCAAGCTGGCCTACGCGCACGACAAGGGCGACGCGATGAAGGAGCGCCTGCTGCGGGCCTACTTCACCGAGGGGGCGCTGATCAGCGACGTAGAGACGCTGGCTCGGTTGGCCGAGGACGTGGGGCTGGACGCGGACGAGGCGCGCGCGATGCTCGAGGGGGATCGGTTCAGCGAGGACGTGCGCGGCGACGAGCTGAGGGCGCGGCACCTGGGCATCAACGGGGTGCCGTTCTTCGTGGTGGATGATCGGTACGGGATCAGCGGCGCCCAGCCGGCGGAGACGTTGCGGCAGATTCTGGAGGGGGCGTTGGCGAAGGCGGCCGAGGCGGAGGGGTGCGACGAGACGGGGTGTGCGGTGTAAGCGAGCTTGCGTCTACTCTAAATAATTTAGAGTAGCGAAGAGCTCCGTTGAGAGGACTCAGTCGACCGGCAGCCGCCAGTAGGCGCGCGGATCGCGCGGGCTGTTGCCCACCCACTCCAGCAACCCCGCGTCGCGCAGCGCCTTCAGCCGACTCAACACCAGCGGGCGTGACAGCCCCGTGGCCTCCACCAGATCGCCCGTGCTCGCGCGCCCCGCGTCGCGGACGTGGCGCAGCACCTCGCGCGCCTCGGCGGGCAGGCGCGACTCGAGTTGCCGGTCGACGGCGGCCGCCGACAGCGTCAACCGCACCGAGCCAGCGGTCTGCAGGTAGCGGGGGTCGACCAGGCCAGCCAGCCGCATCTCCTCGAAGATGCGGCGGATGCCCTCGCCGAGCTCCTGCCCGAAGTCCAGGTCGGCGCATACGCGAGCGATGCGCGGGTTGCGCGCGAAGCGGTTGATCGCGGTGGGGTCGGACAGGTCGACCAGGCCCGGGAAGCGGCCGGGGCTCTCGATCTCCACGCGGTCGTCGAAGATCTCCACCCGGACGTGATCGCCCATGACGCTGTAGGCGCGGTGCACGACCGCGTTCACCAGCCCCTCCAGCCAGGCGTCGCGCGGCACCAACCCCACCGGACCGAAGCGCCCGTCGGCGCCGAGCGCGCGCCGCGTGGGCACCAGCCGCGTGATGGCGGCCTGCGCCTGCTCGATGACCGTCGGGATGGGACCCTCGCAGCCCACGTCGTCGAGCAGCTGCTGCCGCGCGCCCGTGCCGCGCTCCTTGCCGCGATAGCGCAGCACGCGCACCCGCGCTTCGGGGAAGCGGGCCTGGGGCGCTCGCCCGAACAACAGCAGGCCGCCGATGGTCACCTCGCCCCGCGCCGTCATCAGGCCACGCGCGACGAGCAGCCGCCGCCCGTCCGGATGGCCCACCGCCTCGGCGTAGCCGCTCACCAGATCAGGCTCGAGGTCGTCGAACCCGAGGTCCGGCAACACCGTCGCTTCGTAGCTGGCCTGCCCCTTCTCGTACATCAGCTCCTGGCGCTGCTGGAACCCGAGCTTGCGGTTCTCATCCCCCACCCGCAGCAGCACCTCGTCCCGCTGATTCGCGTGCACGTGCGTGCTCGCCTCCACCTCGACGACGTACAGATCGCGCTCGCGGCCCTTGTCGTCCAGGCACGCCACGGTTCGCCCTTTCGACCGCAACAGCGGCACCGCGAAGTCGTAGCCGGCCTGCTGCCACCCGTTGAGCTTGCGAGCGGTCAGCTCGCCGCTCTCGACGCGGCCGTCGTGCAGACCGAGCACCAGCACGCCGCCCTCGGCGTTGGCGAAGGCGATCATCGCGTCGGCCAGATCGCGCGGATGCACCCGCGCGCTCTTGCGGTCGAACCACTGATCCTCGGCCAGCGCGAGCAGCGCGGGCGCGCGCTCGGCGATGGGGAGTTCGATGGCTCGAAGGACGTTGGCGGTGGGCATGGATCTACTCTAAATATTTTAGAGTAGAATCTAGCTCGGTCGCGAACGGGCGGGCAACCCCGAGGGCGGACGCGGGTTGGGTTCCGAATCGGGGGGCCGGTGGGGCGCGCCGTGGTGGCGATGGGGCGACATTCGGTGGTGAGGCGCCCTGCGGCGATGATGTGGCGCGGCGCGCCGACGGTGTGGCGCCCCGCAGCGATGGTGTGGCGCCCCGCGGCGATGATGGGGCGCCCCGCGACGCCAACGCGTTCTTCGCGGCTGGGCGCCGCCGGTCGCCTGGGTTCGAGGAAGGTACTCCGTACCTCCCTCGAGCTCCCACCGGCCAGGGCTCCGCCCTGGACCCGTTCGGACTCACGAAGGCGAGAAATCGTCGCTCTGCTGGGTTGTAGGTCTTCTGGCGCTGTGCCGGTTGACGGCCGCGGCGGCTCACGGACAAGGCCGGCCGACCTTGTCTCGCAAGATTTGGCGTCGGCGCCGCCCTCTCGCGCCATTGCCCGCGCGCGGTGTGAGCGCCGGGGTCGACTCGTTCACGGCGTCGGTTGCCTCGCATTTTCTGAAAAGAGGGCGGGCAAAGCCGCTCCTGAAACGGGCGACACCGACGCCAAATCGTGACGCCAGAGTCGGGGCCTTGACCGTTCGCCGAGAAGCGTGGGTGGTAGGTGCTCGTGCTGCGCGCCGCGATCTGGTGAGGCTGCGTGGTCGGCGGGGCGGGGCGGTGGGTGCAGGCGGGTGATGCCGACGGAGCGTAGCCGGGCGTGGCGGCGAGATCGGCAGCGGCGAGGGATCGCGGGTGACCGCTGGGCGGAAGGTGCCGGGACTGGCCACCCGAGCTCGCCCGGGCCGGGCTTGCATCTACTCTGAAGAATTTAGAGTAGCGAAGAGCTCCGTTGAGAGTACTCGGTCGACGGGCAGCCCCCAGGTGGATCAGTCTTCGTGGCGAAACCCGCTGACCCCGGGACAGTTAGCGTGGTAGGCGACACACCCGAGCTCGCCCGGGCCCGGCTTGCATCTACTCTCAATATTTTAGAGTAGCGATGAGCTTCGTTGAGAGTAGCCCTCCCTCCGGAGACGGCCCATCGGCTCTCGGAAGCGACACGCAGCGCCGCCGCAGCACGCCGGGCTGACCCTCGCGGCTCAGCGCGAGCAGCGGGCTCGCACCGGCCGCGACGATCACTTCCCGCCGAGCTCCTCGGCCAGCTCGTCGTCGTCCAGGTCGAAGATGGTGACCCCGCGCTCGCCCAGCAGGCGGATGAAGTCGGCCTGGGGCAGCCCGGCCAGCTCGGCGGCCTTGTCGAAGCCGACGCGGCGATCGCCGACGCGCTCGATGAGCCAGAGGGTGCGCAGCTCGCGCGCGGGCGCTTCCGACCGCCACGGGCGCGCAAGGAAGATCTCGTCGGGCAGGGCCACCGGGACCGTTCGGGTGCGGGGGGTGGGCGTGCTCATGGGTGGCGACAGACTGGGCTCGTCGCCAGGATGCACCGGCGATGCGTCATCGGAGCTAGGCCCTCGATCTGGGGACTAAAGCGCGGCGGCGGCGGGCTGGTCTGCTCACCATCGCCGGAACCCCGCGCCCTCACCGCACGCCCGCGTACACCTCGTCCGGCGGCACCTCGATCCCCAGCGTGGGCAGCGCGATCACCGCGTCGCCGACGTACTCGCGCAGCGACCACGCGCCGTCGGCGCCGCGTTGGTAGACCTCGACGTGGCGGCGGTCCTGGGCGACCAGCACATAGGTGCGCAGACTGGCGCGCTGGCGATAGTGCTGGGCCTTGGCGCCGCGGTCGTAGGCCTCGGTGGCTTCGGACAGCACCTCGACGACCAGGCTCGGGTTGGTCAGGACGGTGTCGTCGAGCGGGTGGCGTTCGGCGTCGCCGCAGACCACGGTGACGTCGGGGTAGGTGTAGAGGCCGGTCTCGCTGATGGCGACGCGCTGGTCGCTGTTCAGCGGGTAGCAGGGGCCGCCGGCGAGGCGGCGGCCGAGGGCCACGAGGATGCTGGTGGCGAGACGGTTGTGCTCGACCGAGCCGCCGGGCATCGGCCAAGCCTCGCCGGCGAGGAAGGCGTGTTTCGCGTCCGCGTGGCGCTCGCGGGCGAGGTACTCGGCCTCGGTCATGGACTCGCGTTGCCCGCCGCTCATGGGGCCTCCTGCTGCGCACTGTGGCGCATCACCACGGCCGGCGCGAGCCGCCACCGCGGTCCGCTCCGTGGCACACGCGCTGCACACCCTCGCGCCGAACGCGCAGCCGGGCGCGAAGGAGGACACCATGGCCAAGGACCACGGCCCGCAGATCAAGGACGACGAACAGTACGAGTCCCTCCGCGAGGAGGGCATGAGCAAGGAGAAGCCGGCGCGCATCGCGAACACCGAGCGAGAGACCGCGGCCAGGCGCGGCGGCAAGTCGCCGAAGTACGAGGCGTGGACCAAGGACGCGCTGTACGACCGCGCGAAGGAGATCGACATCGAGGGCCGCTCGAAGATGTCGAAGGGCGAGCTGATCGACGCGCTGCGCAACCACTGACCTC
>JAUHXL010000480.1 GCA_030426945.1 bacterium | reverse complement strand
CAGGCCACCTCGGCGCAAGGGTGGTCGTCCGGCGGCGGCGCCTCGCAGCCCTCGACCTCGCAGTCCGTCAGGCACGCGCCGTCGACGCAGCGCAGATCGTCGGGACACTCGTTGAAGACGCACGGCGCCGCGCAGCGCCCGGCGACGCAGCGCCCGTCGTCGGGGCAGGCGGCGTCCTCGTCGACGGCGCCGTCGCAGTCGCCGTCCCGACCGTCGCAGCGGTCGGGCGCCGGGGCCCCGCAGCGCCCGCAGCCGTCGCGCAGCCCCTCGTCGATGGCCCCGTCACAGTCGCTGTCGAGGCCGTCGCACCGCTCGACGGCGGCGTCCCCGATCGGCGCGCAGTCGAGCGCGTCGTCGCCGCACTGGCGCCGCCCGGCGGCGCAGGCCCCCACGTCGCCGGTGGCGCACAGCTCGCCGTCGGCCTGTTGCTCGTCGACGATGCCGTCGCAGTCCTCGTCGACCCCGTCGCAGGTCTCGCGGGCCGGGGCCTGGGTGACGACGCAGTCGAGGCCGGCGTCGGTGCAGGTCCACTCGCCCACCGCGCACAGCCCCGCGCCGTCGGCGTCGCATGGGGTGCCCAGCCCGAGGTCTTCGTCGATGGCCCCATCGCAGTCTTCGTCGAGCCCACCGCAGGTCTCGGTGCTCGGCTGGGCCTCGGGGACGCAGCGGGCTGCGCCCTCGACGCAGGCGCGTCGCCCGGGGCCGCACAGCCCGGCCGCGCCCGTGTCGCAGGGGGCGTCGAGATCGGGGAAGGCCTCGTCGATCCGGCCATCGCAGTCGTCGTCGACGCCGTCGCAGCGCTCGGCGCGCGGCCCGACCTCCGCGCGGCACTGCGCGCGCCCGTCGAGGCAGATCCAGGCCCCCGGGCCGCAGGGGCCGGGCGCGCCGGTGTCGCAGCCCTCGCCGACGGCGGGCGCCTCCTCGTCGGCGGCGCCGTCACAGTCCTCGTCGACGCCGTCGCAGGTCTCGGGGGCGGGGGCCGCCGGCGCGCAGCGGGCGACCCCGGCCTCGCAGATCAGGCGGCCGTCGGCGCAGGCGCCCAGCGCCGCCGCGGCGCAGGGCGCGCCGCCCGTGTCCTCGTCGGCGGCGCCGTCGCAGTCCTCGTCGACGCCGTCGCAGGTCTCGGGGGCGGGGGCGGCCGGCGCGCAGCGGGCGACGCCGGCCTCGCAGATCAGGCGGCCGTCGGCGCAGGCGCCGAGCGCCGCCGCGACGCAGGGCGCGCCGCCCGTGTCCTCGTCGGCGGCGCCGTCACAGTCCTCGTCGACGCCGTCGCAGGTCTCGGGCCGGGGCGCGGTGTCCGGCGCGCAGCGCTCGACGCCGTCCTCGCACCGCGTCGCGCCGGCGGCGCAGATCCCCAACAGCCCGGTGGCGCAGGCGTCTCCGCCGGTGGCCTCGTCGGTGTCGCCGTCGCAGTCGTTGTCGAGGCCGTCGCACACCTCGGGCGCCGCCGCCTGCACGGGCGCGCAGCGCAGGGCGCCCGCGCACTGCAGGCGGCCCTCGGCGCACACCCCGGGCAACCCGGTGACACACGCCTCGCCGACGCGGTCGGCGCCCTCGTCGATGGCGCCGTCGCAGTCGTCGTCGAGGCCGTCGCAGCGCTCGGACCGCCCCTCGAGGCAGTGCGCGCAGACGTCGCCGCGCCCGTCGCCGTCGGCGTCGGCCTGGTCGGGGTTGGGCAGGGTGGGGCAGTTGTCGCAGGCGTCCCCGCGGCCGTCCCCGTCGCGGTCGGCCTGGGCGGGGTCGAACACGGGGCACACGTCGCAGGCGTCGCCGGCGCCGTCGCCATCGGCGTCGGCCTGATCCGGATCGGCCACCGCGGGACACCCATCGCAGGCATCGCCCAGGCCGTCACCGTCGGTGTCGGCCTGGTCGGGGTTGGCGACCGTGGGGCAGTTGTCGTCGCGCAGGCAGACGTCGTCCGCGTCCTCGTCGCTGCAGGGGCGGCCGACGCCCCACTGCAGGTCGACGCACAGCGGCGGGCTGGTCTCGCCGGGGGCCAGGGGGCCCACGTCCACGCGCAGCGCCATCGTCGGATCGCCGCCGCGATCGGTGAACAGATCGTCGTCGACGTCGAGATCGCGCAGCGCGTCGTCGCGGAAGTCGCGCAGCAGGGGCTGGCAGCCGCGAGCCACCGACTCGATGCGCGCGCGGCTCTCGCTGAAGCCGCCGATCTCCCAGCCCGTCACGCGCGCCTCGTCGGGGCCCACCGAGAGCCCCAGGTAGGTCGTCGGCCGCTGCGGATCATCGCCCTGATCGTATTGGTACAGGCGGGGGGGGTCGGCGACGCTGCGCGCGCCGCGGTCGTTGCTCGAGTCGCCGACGAACAGCAGATCGCCGTCCACGTAGGGATAGAACGCCACGGTGTCGACGGGCCCGGCGCCGGGGTTCGTGAAGGTCCAGCACTGGGTGAGGACGTTGCAGTTCAGCGTCGCGTCGTGCACCACGTCGAGGCCCGCGGCGCGGAAGCGCGCCACGAGGTGGTTCGGGGTGCCGTCGGCCTCGTAGGGCACGCCGGCGAGCTCGAAGGCCTCGAGCCAGGAGCCGGTGGCGGCGCCGGCGCGCTCGGCGCAGAGGAAGGGCATCGCCTGGAAGACGGTCCCCTCGGCGCGGGTGGGCCCGGCCGGATCGAAGAACGCGCTGTCGCCCTGGGACGTGAGGCTGCCGAAGGCGCCGTAGACGTCGAGGCGCAGGCGCACGCTGCCCAGGGCGGGGTCGCACGTGGCGGCCGTCTCCATCCGGTGATTGAAGCGCACCGGCTCGGCGATCGCGGCCGGGGCGACGACGAGCGACGCGGCGACGAGCGACGCGACGAGCACGCAGCGAATGGACGGGCAGGGCACGGGGCGCTCCTCGTAAGGGCCTCCCGTGGGCGGAGGCCTCGGTCCACGCTAGCGAGCCGCGCACGTTCGAACAATTGATGGATTCTGGTCGAGTCGTTCGATGGATTCGAACGACTTGACGGCGCTCAGGTCGGCGCGCCGCCGCCGCCGCCGCCGCCGCCGCCGCCGCCGCGCCGGCGCCGCCGACGACGGCGCGCGGGCTGCGCGCCACCCTCACCGCCGGCGGCCGCGTGGGTCGACGGCGTCGGGGCCGTCGCCTCGTCGCCCCGTCCGCCGCCTCCGCGCCGGCTCCGGCGCCGCTGCTGGCCGCCCTCGGCGGGCGCGTCCGCCGCGGCCTCCCGGCGCTCGGCCGAGCGCCCGCGCGGCGCGTCCACTGGCGGGCGGTGCCGCCCCTGGTGCGCGCCCTTGCCGCCCTGGTGGGCCGGCCGGCGATCCGACGGCACCGCCGCGGCGCAGTGCCACGGGTGGTCGATGATGCGGTCGATGGGCTCGCCGATCAGCTTCTCGATGTCCTGCAGGTACTCGATCTCGGTCGGATCGCAGAACGCGATGGCGATGCCGGCGCGCCCGGCCCGGCCGGTGCGCCCGATGCGGTGCACGTAGCTCTCGGGCTCGTTGGGCAGGTCGTAGTTGAAGACGTGGCTGACGCCCTCGACGTCGATGCCGCGCGCCGCCACGTCGGTGGCCACCAGCACCTTGACGCTGCCCTCGCGGAAGCCCTCGAGCGCGCGCACGCGGGCGTTCTGGCTCTTGTTGCCGTGGATGGCCGCCGCCTCGAAGCCGTCCGTGGTCAGCTGCTTGGTCAGCCGGTTCGCGCCGTGCTTCGTGCGCGTGAAGACCAGGGCCCGGTCGACCTCGGGATCCTCGAGCAGCGCGGCGAGCAGGTGCCGCTTGTCGTTGCGCTCGCAGAACCACATCGACTGCTCGATGCGCTCGACGGTCGTGGCCGGCGGCGTCACCTCGACGCGCACGGGTTCGTGCAGGAAGCTGCGCGCCAGCTTGGCGATGGGCGGCGGCATCGTCGCCGAGAACAGCAGGTTCTGCCGCTTGGGGGGCAGCACCGCGAGCACCTTGCGGATGTCGTGGATGAAGCCCATGTCGAGCATGCGGTCGGCCTCGTCGAGCACGAAGTACTCGACGCGGCTGAAGTCGACGTGCCCCTGCTGATGCAGGTCGAGCAGCCGGCCGGGCGTGGCCACCAGCACGTCGGTGCCGCTGTGCAGCGCCTTCACCTGCGCGTGCTGCTTGACGCCGCCGAAGATGACCAGCGAGTTCAGCCGCAGGTGCTGGCCGTAGGCCGTGAAGCGCTCGTGGATCTGGGCGGCCAGCTCGCGCGTGGGGCTCAGCACCAGCGCCCGGATGGGGCGCTTGCCGGGGCCGGGGCGGGCGGCGGCGAGGTGGTGCAGGACAGGCAGCGCGAAGGCTGCGGTCTTTCCGGTCCCGGTCTGCGCGACGCCCAGAAGGTCGCGCCCCTCGAGCAGCACCGGGATGGCCTGGCGCTGGATCGGGGTGGGGTGGGCATATCCCTCGTCGGCGACGGCGCGGCGCAGCGGCTCGACGAGGGCGAGGTCGGCAAACGAAACGGGGTTCGGGCTCAAGCGAGCTCCTGGGTTCGTGGGGCGCCACCCCGCGGGCGGCGCGAGCGGCGGACCTTAGTGGTTTGCAGGGGGGTTCGTAAAGCGGGGCGCGGGCACGCGGCGCGTGTCCTCCGCGCGCGGGGCGGGTAGGCTGCCCGCCGGAGGTGTCCCATGTCCGATCCCGAACCCTTGATCGTCAACGTCGACGACGCCCCCTGGGAAGAGGCCTTCGACGGCGACCACTGGGGCGCCGCGTGGCGCGTCCTCACCCCCGGCATGCGTGACCGCGGCGGCCGCCTGGGCGTCGCGTACAATCGCGTGCCCCCCGGGCGCAGCGCCTGCCCCTTCCACACCCACCTGCTCGAGGACGAGGTCTTCTTCGTGATCGCCGGCGAGGGTGTCCTGCGCTACGGCGAGCACGTGCGCCCCCTGCGCGCCGGCGACTGCGTCAGCTGCCCGGCGGGCACCGGCGTCGCCCACCAGATCGCCAACACGTCGCCGGACACCGACCTCGAGTACCTGGGCATCGGCCTGCACGAGGACAACGAGATCTGCACCTACCCCGACACCGGCAAGGTGTACGTGCGCGCGCTGAGCACCGTCGGGCGCCTGACCCGAACGCCCTACATGGACGGCGAGCCGGACCGGCCGCGCGTCTTCGATCTGGCGAGAGGCTGATCCGGTCAGCGGCCGTCGCGCTCCCGGCGGAAGTCCGCCAGGCGCACCACCTTGCTGCGCAGGCCGGTGCCCACGCGCACGGTGTCCCAACCGATGCCGCCGGGCACCTGCTCGTCGGCCAGCTCGCGGATCACGCGGCCGCGGATGGTGGCGGGGGTGTCGGCGGGCGGGCGGTCGACGGCCGCCCAAGCCTCGTCGGGCTCCACGAGGCGGGGCGCCACGCCGGCCTGCTCGAGCCGGGCCAGGTAGCCCTCGCCCAGCTCGGCGTAGCGCAGGTCGATCTTCTTGAGCACGGCGGGCGCGTCCAGCCCGCCGGCCCGCTCGAGCAGGTAGCGCTTGGTCACCCAGTCCAGCCGGCCCACCAGGCCGGTGACGTCGCCCTCGAGCGCGTCGAGCGCGTCGCCCCACAGCCGCAGCACCTCGTCGGCCTCGAGGCTGTGCACCGCCGCGCCGCGAAGCGCCGTGCGCGCCCGCTCGAGGTACCACCGCTGCACCTCGAGCGCCGTCATCTGACCGCCCCCGCGCACCGCGGCGCCCACGCGCAGGGTGGGATCGGCGATCCACGCGCGCAGCGCCTCCAGCGGCCGGCGCAGCTGAGGCGCGTCGTCGAGCAGGCC
>JAUHXL010000479.1 GCA_030426945.1 bacterium | reverse complement strand
CCTCGTTCGAGACGCGATCGGCGACGACCGCGGTGACGGCGTTCGGATCGGCCCCGGCCGAGAGCTGCCCGAGGAAGCGATACAGCACGTCGGCCAGGTAGCTGGCGTCGGGCACCGGCGGCACCATCTGCACGCGCGTCTCGATCCACCCGCTGATCGCGAACGCGCCGGCCGTCATGAAGAGGCCGATGCCGATCTTGCGCAGGGGGGTGGGCTCGAAGAGCTTGCCCATCAGCGGGTAGACGACCCAGGTGAAGGTCGGGATCAGGATCAGGATCAACACCGGGTTGACCACCTGCACCTGACTCTCGAGCCACTCGATGCCGAGGAACTGCCGGTCCATGTGCTCGGCTTGCAGCACCCAGGCCGAGCCCGTCTGGTCGAAGATGGCCCAGAACATCGGGATGAAGAGCAGGAACAGCGGCGCCAGGTTCTTCAGCGCCGTGACGCCGGCGGGGCTGAAGGTCTCGCGCTTGAAGGTCTCGATGCCGCTCGGCGGCACGTGCACGAACTTGTCGCGGCCCATCCAGAAGATGAAGGTCGCGACGGCCATCAGCACGCCCGGCAGGCCGAAGGCCAGCCACGGGCCGTAATGCTCGAGCAGCAGCGGGGTGAGGAAGGACGAGGCCGCCGCGCCCAGGTTGATGGACAGGTAGAACCAGTTGAAGATCTTGGTCAGCAGGTTGGCGTTGCCGCGCCCGAACTGATCACCGACGTGGGCCGAGACGCAGGGCTTGATGCCGCCGGCGCCCACCGCGATCAGCAGCAGGCCGGCCAGCAAGAGGGGCTTCATGTCCCACAGCCCGGTGATGGGCCCGAGATCCATCAGGGCCAGCAGGCCGTGGCCCACGCAGTACATCAACGAGATGAACAGGATGGTGCGGTACTTGCCCCAGAGGGCGTCGCTGATGAAGGCGCCGATGATGGGGAAGAAGTACGCCGCGGCCGTGAAGCCGTGGTACCAGGTCTTCGCCTCCTCGTCGCTCATGTAGGCGCCGCTGCCCGACGCGTCGAGCAGGTGCTTCGTCATGAAGACCGTGAGGATGGCCTTCATGCCGTAGAACGAGAAGCGCTCGGCCAGCTCGTTGCCGATGATGTACGGGATGCCCGGGGGGTAGCCGGTGATCGTCGGATCGGGGGTGTGGCGGGGCTCGGCCTTCGACATCGGGGGCTCCGGGCTGGCAGGGACGCCGCAACGTAGAGCGGCGTCGCGGCGAACACAACCTCCTCGCCCGGCGGTCTCAGCGCCCTCGCTGCACGATGTTCGCCGTCTGCAGGGCGGTGTCGTAGGTGATGACCGCCTCGCCCCGCGCGAGCTGCGCGCGCACCGCGTCGACCTTCGCCTCGAGCGCGGGCTCGTCCCCTTCGCCGTAGTGGGTGCCCTCGCGCAGCACGAAGGCTTCGATCAGCCCGCGCAGCGCGGCGGGCTCGAGCGTCGTCCACGGCACCTCGATCACCATCGGAGCTCCTGGGTCTGTGCGCGTGCAGCATGGCGCGGCCGGCGGCGCGGCGCACCTGTCTCGGAGGGACGTTGCGCCGCCAGCCCGGGATCGTGATCCTGCTGCCGCGTCCGTGAACCGGGGAGGGAGGCGATGGAGACACCGCCGGCCATGCGTCCGCGCTTCGAGCGCACCGTCGAGGTACCTCAGCCCCAGCTACTCGCGCGGGTTCGGCGCAACATGCACTGCAGCGAGCCGCGCGTGCACGCGCAGATGGCCGATCACCACCTCGAGCTGCTGATCGACGCCGCCGACCGCCACTACTGGTCGCCCTGGCTGAGCGTCGATCTCGAGCCCGTCGAGGGGGGCACGCAGGTGAAGGGGCGCTACGGGCCGCACCCCAGCGTGTGGACCATGTTCATGTCGATGTACTTCTTCTTCGCCTTCGTCGCCCTGGCCGGCGTCGTCTTCGGTGGCACGCAGTGGCTGGTGAAGCAGCACCCGTGGGGGCTGTGGTTCATCCCGGCCGCCGCAGTGCTGATGGGCGTGACCTACGCGGCCAGCCTGATGGGGCAGCGGCTGGGCGCCGATCAGATGCGGACCCTCGAGGCCGCGCTCGAGTGCATGGTCGGCCGGGAGGCGGGCGAGTGACCCACCTTTGAAGCGCCTGTCCGAGCAGCCCTGGTTCGCCGCCTCGCAGGGCGAGATGCGCCAGGTGGGGCGCCTGCTGGTGGTGTTCGGCCTGCTCGGGGTGGTGGCCGGCGCCTGGGCGGTGGGCTTCGTCGAGATGGTCGAGGTGCTGGCCGACTGGCTACGCTGGCCGGTCGACCGCGACGCGCCCTTCCGCACCGCCTGGCCCCAGGGCGTCGGCTGGCTGGCGGTCGTGCTGCCGGCCGCGGGCGGTCTGGTCGTGGGCGTCGTCTGCAGCCGCTTCGCGCCCGAGGCGATGGGCCCGGGCAGCGGCCACGTCATCGACGCCTACCTGCGCCACGGCGGCGAGCTGCGTCGGCGCGTGCCGATCATGCAGACCTTCGCCAGCGTCGTGACCCTGGGCACCGGCGGCTCGGGCGGCGTCGAGGGCCCGGTGAGCCACATCGCCGCCGGCCTCGGCGCCTGGTTCGGCCGCGTCTTCGGGCTCAACGCCGCCGAGCGCCGCGTGCTGATGATGGCGGGCGGCGCGGCGGGCATCGGCGCCGTCTTCAACGCGCCCATGGCCTCGGCCATCTTCACCGCCGAGGTGCTGTACGCCGAGATGGACATCGAGCACGAGGTGCTGGTGCCGGCCATCATCGCGTCGACGGTGGCCCACGCGTCGTTCGGCGCGATCCGCGGGCAGTCGCCCCTGGCGGTGCCCGAGGTGCACTTCAGCCACGGCGCGGAGCTGCTGGCCTATCTGGCGCTGGCCGCGGTGCTGGCGCTGGCCGCGCTGCTCTTCAGCCTGCTGTTTCGCCGCGTGCGCCGGGCGCTGGGGCAGGGCGCGCGCTTCCCCCTGTGGGCGCGTCCGGCCCTGGGCGGGCTGGGCGTGGGGCTCGTCGGCCTCGCCATCCCCCAGGCCATGGGCGCGGGCTACGGCATCGTCGATCTCGCGTTCGGCGGCGTCGGCGCCTGGGCCCTGCTGGGGCTGGCCCTGGCGAAGATGCTGACGACGTCGTTGACGGCGGGCTCGGGCGGCGCGGGCGGCCTCTTCGCGCCGTCGCTGGTCATCGGCGGCGCCCTCGGCGGCGTCGTGGGGCACGTCACCGCCGCGCTGGCGCCCGGCCTCGCCGTCAGCCCGTCCGCCTTCGTCGTCGTCGGCATGGCCGGCTTCTTCGCCGCCGTCGCCAACGCGCCCCTGAGCACCGTGATCATGGTCGCCGAGCTCGCCGGCAGCTACGAGCTGATCGTCCCGGCGCTGTGGACCTGCACCCTGGCGTGGCTGCTCAGCCGCCACGTCAGCCTCTTCGACCAGCAGGTGCCCACCCGGATGGACGCGCCCTTCCGGCTGTCCGACATGATGGGCGCCGTGCTGCACCGCATCCCCGTGCGCGAGGCCCTCGACGGCGAGCGCCCGATCACCGTGCCGCCCGATCTGCCCCTGCGCGCGCTGGTCGAGCGCTTCGCGCACTCGAGCCAGGCCGCCTTCCCCATCCTCGACCCGCAGACCGAGCGCCTGCTCGGCGTCATCGACGGGCGCCAGCTGCGCCGCACCCTGGCCGAGTCGGGCGTCGACACGCTGCTCATCGCGCACGACTTCCAGTCACCGGCGCTCGTCGTGCGCGCCGACGAGACGCTCTTCGAGGCGACCAGCCGCATGGCGGCCAGCGGCTTCGACGAGGTGGTCGTGGTCGAGCCGGACGATCCGGGTCGCCTGGTGGGCCTGCTGTCTCGCCGCCAGGTGGTCAACGCCTATCACCGGCGCATGCTCGAGCGGGCGCCCGATCTGCCCGCCGAGGACGACGACCCGAGCGGCGACACCGATCTGGCCGACGCGGTCGCCCGGGGCGGGGTGCTGGTGGACGTGGACGCGTCGACCCCCGACGAGGCCATCGCCGAGATGGTGCGGCGGGCCGAGCTGCCCGCGGAGACGGATCGCGTGGGGCTGCTGGCGCTGCTGCGGGCGCGGGAGGCCCTCGGCAGCACGGGCGTCGGTGACGGCATCGCGCTGCCCCACCCGCACGCCGACGATCTGGGCGCCATCGACCGGCCGCGGGTGGTGATCGGGCTGCTGCGCGCGCCGGTGGACTGGAGCGCCTACGACGGCAAGCCGGTCGAGACGGTGTGCATGCTGCTCAGCCCGAGCGGTGACACCCACCTCGCGCTGCTCGGCGCCCTCGCGCGCGCCCTGCACGATCCGACGCTGCGCAAGATGCTGGCCCAGCGCAGCGCGGCGAAGCACATCGTCGCGTACCTGAGACAGCTCGACGCGTGACGGCGGGGAAGGGGGACGGCCGCCCCGGAGGGGGTGGCCCCGACGCGGGGGACGGGGAGGAGGTCGCGTCGGGGCCGCCGGGGCGGCCGGTGCGGCGAGCGCACGCCCCAGGGTTCGACCGGCGGCCCGGATCGGTTACGCGCGCGACGACTTTTTTTTCCTGCGCGACCCCGACGGCCGCCGGGTGTCCCCAAGGGCGGCCCAGGGAGATCCCGATGAGCGACCCGATCTTCGAGCGCAGCGTGCAGGTGCCCGTCTCGCCCGCCGCGCTGTACGCGTGGCACGCGCGCCCCGGCGCCTTCGAGCGGCTGAACCCCCCGTGGGAGGACGTGGCCGTCGTCGAGCGCGATCCCGGCCTGGCGGACGGCGCCGCGGTGCACCTGCGGGTGAAGGCCGGCGGCCTGCCGCTGAGCTGGCACCTGGTGCACCGGGATCACGTGCCCGGCGAGCAGTTCGTCGACGAGCAGGTGCGGGGCCCCTTCGCCCGCTGGCGCCACACGCACCAGATGCGCGCGGCGCCCGCCGGCGCCACGTTGGTCGACCACGTCGACTACGCCCTCCCGCTCGGCGCGCTGGGCCAGGCCCTTGCGGGGCGCTTCGTGGCGGCTAAGCTGGACGCCCTCTTCCGCTATCGGCACCGCGTGATGACCGACGATCTCGCCCAACACGCCCGCGCCGCCGAGGGGCCGCTGTCGGTCGCCGTGTCGGGCGCCAGCGGCCTGCTCGGCTCGGCGCTGCAGCCCTTCCTCACCACCGGCGGGCACGCCGTGCGGCGCTTGGTGCGCGGCGCGTCCGACGCGCCGGACGCCATCCGGTGGCGCCCCGACGAGGGGGTGATCGACGCCGCCGCGCTGGAGGGCGTGGACGCCGTCGTTCATCTCGCGGGCGAGTCGATCGCCCAGCGCTGGACCGAGGCCCGCAAGCGCCGCATCCTCGACAGCCGCGTCCGCGGGACCGCGACGGTGGCCCGCGCGCTGGCCGCCATGCAGCGGCCGCCGCGCGTGCTGGTGTGCGCGTCGGCGGTCGGGTTCTACGGCGACACCGGCGACCGCGAGGTCGACGAGACGGCCGAGCGCGGGCGCGGCTTCCTGGCCGACGTGTGCGAGGCCTGGGAGGCGGCGGCCGATCCGGCGCGTGACGCCGGCGTCCGGGTGGTGCACCTGCGCTTCGGGGTCGTGCTGTCGCCCAAGGGCGGCGCGCTGGCGAAGCTGCTGCCGATCTTCAAGATGGGCCTGGGCGGGCCGGTGGGCGGCGGGGAGCAGTTCTTCCCCTGGGTGGCCCTCGACGACGCCGTGGGGGCGGTGCACCACGCCCTCGCCACGCCGGACCTCGAAGGCCCGGTCAACGTCGTCGGCCCGGAGCAGGTG
>JAUHXL010000478.1 GCA_030426945.1 bacterium | reverse complement strand
AGTGCTTCACCTTCGAGGCGCCGGTCGACGCGCCGCGCTTCATCCGGCGCGTCGAGACCATCGTCGACGACGACCGGGTGCTGCACCACACCATCCTCATCCCCGGCGGCGAAGGGCGCTCGCCCGGTGAGCACGGGCCCTGCGCCGACGACAACCCGCTGTCGCTCATCTACGGCTGGGCACCGGGGCAGGGCGCGCTGCAATTCGCCGAGGGCGGCATCCGCGTCGAGCCCGGTCAGCGGCTGACGCTGCAGATCCACTACAACAACGAGGCCGGCCACGCCGACGTGGCCGACTCGAGCGGCGTGCGCATCTACCACGGCCCGGCCGAGGGGCCGGAGGTGTCGATCCTCACCCTGGGGCCGGTGGGCTTCTCGGTGCCGGCGCGCAGCGTCGGTCAGGCGACCGGCTGGTGCGTGGTGCCCGACGACACCCGCATCATCGCCAGCTTCCCGCACATGCACGAGAAGGGCACCGCCTTCGAGCAGGTGATCGAGCGCGGCGAGGGCGACGAAGAGAGCGTCATCACGCTCGACGGGTGGTCCTTCGACAGCCAGTACATCTACGAGACGCCCGTCGAGCTGAAGGCGGGCGACGTGCTGCGCACCACCTGCACCTACCGCAACGAGGAGGACCGCAGGCTGAACTTCGGCCCCAACACGGCCGACGAGATGTGCTTCAACTTCGCCTACGTCTCGCCGCCGCCCAGCGTCACCTACTGCAACCAGAACCAGCCGCCCATCGGCGACCGCTATCAGCCCGGCGAGTGCGCGCCGCCCGGCGCCGAGGCCCTCGACGCGCCGGCCATCCGCAGCCGGCTGTCCGAAGGCGCCCCCCCGGCGCTCGTCGGCGGCCCCATCCCCGAGGGGCTGTTCGTGCTCGACGAGGCCGAGGTGTTCGTGCCCTCCTTCAACCTCGGCGGCCAGTTCGCGCTCGACCCCGAGGCCAGCAGCGTCACGGCCTACGGCGCGGTGGCGCTCGTCGACGGGATCTTCTACTTCGACGGCGAGGCGAACGTCCACGCGGTCGCCAACGGCCTCGCCTTCGACCAGGTGCAGCCCCTGTCCTTCAGCGGCGCGCCCAGCCTGCAGGAGAACGCGCCGGGCGCCTTCTTCGTGCAGGCCACCTGCGGCAACCTGCCGTCGGACCAGGCGCTGTACTACGACTACGACGGCCAGCGCCTGCGCGTGCGCCTGCCCATCCGGGTGGGCCCGATCAACATCACTCTGCTGGCGGGTCTGCGGCCGGCGGAGTAGGCCCCGCCTCGCGCAACGCGACGGGCAGCGGCGCGCCCCCTCCCAGCACGGACACCGTGCGCTGGGGGAAGGGAATGACGATGCCGTGGGCGTCGAAGGCCTTCTTCAGCTCGAGGTGCAGCGCGGTCTTGGCCTCGAGGTAGTTGGCGCGCGCGGTCCACACCGAGAACTGCAGGTTGATCGCCGAGTCCGCGAAGGCCACGAAGATGAACAGCGGCGTGGGCTCGTCGAGCAGCAGCGGGTGCTTCGCCGCCACGTCCATCATCACCGCGCGCACCTGATCCAGATCGCTGTCGTAGGCCACGCCCACCGCCAGATCGATGCGGCGGATGGGGAAGTGCGTGAGGTTGACGATCTCGGACTTCAGCAGCTGCTCGTTCGGGACGCGCACCTTCAAGTTGTCGAAGGTGCGGATCTTCGACGACAGCAGATCCACCGCGATCACCTCACCGGTGGTCTGGCCGATGCGGATGACGTCGCCCACGACGAAGGGGCGCTCGACGAGCAAGAAGAGGCCGCTGATCAGGTTCGACGCCGCGGTCTGCGACGCGAAGCCGATGGCGACGGTCAGGATGCCCGCCGCGCCGAGCAGGACCGTCAGATCGATGCCGAGCTGCCGCAGGACGCTCACCGCGACCAGCGCGTACAGGGCGTACAGGGCGATGCGGCGCAACGTGTTGGCCTGCCCCTCGCCCATCCGGGTCGCGAGCACGCGCCCGATGGCCACGCTCAGCAAGCGGGCCAGCACGAAGCCCACCACCAGCAGGCCGACGACCTTGGCGACGTCCATCCAGGTCATCGGATCACCTCCAGAACCAACCGAGCGTGCGCACCAGGACGTTGGACCGATCGGTCTCGCGTGGCGGGCCCACCTGCTTGGCCGGCCCCGCCTCGGCGGGCGGTGAGGCGTCGACGCGCAGGCGGCCCACCTCGCCGTCGGCGTCGCGCTCCAGGGTCAAGCCGGGCAGCCAGAGCGCGCCATCCGCGGCGGCGAAGACCGCCAGCCAGGGCGTGGGCACGCTGATGCGCTCGATGACCATGGCGTCCGCGCCGTGATTGCGGAGGGTGATCTTCACCAGGGCGCGCCAGGCCGGCCGGGGCAACCCGTCGAGCGACAGGCGGGCGCGGGTGCGCATCGCGTAGCACAGCTCGCCCTCGCGCGTGGACGGACCGAACCAGGTGTCCGACGCGCGGAAGGTGGGCACGTCGACCATGAAGCGATCCGCCTTGGCCGTCTGGACGCAGATCCACACCGGCACCGAGGTGAACAGGTCGACCGACTCGCCCCCGAGCACCGAGATGGCCATCTCGGGGCGCGCGACCATCGGCCGATCCGGCGCGCGGGGCACGAGGCGGACGGCCGACTCGTCCCGCGGGGACGCGAAGCGGTGCAGCGTCACGTCCTCGGGCATGGCGTCGATGGCCGCGGCCACCTCGAGCGCCGCCGCCTCGGACTCGGGGTGGCTGGTCCAGGCCACGCGCCACTCGGCGGGCGGGTTGTCGATCCACAGCGTCAGGGGCCCGACGCGCCAGCGGCGCCCCTGCCCGCGCAGGATGGGGAAGGTGCCCCACCAGGGCCGCGTCGTCGTCGTGCTCGTCGGATCCATGCGGCGCATCGTAGACGACTCGGCGGGTGGGCGCGACGCGCCTTGACGCCGGCCCGGCGCCGCGCGATGACGACGCCATGCGCGAGTACAACTTCGATGGCCTGGTGGGCCCGACGCACAACTACGCGGGCCTGAGCCCAGGCAATCTGGCCAGCGCGGCCCACCGGGGCCAGGTGGCCAACCCGCGGCGCGCCGCGCGGCAGGGGCTGCGCAAGATGAAGTTCGTCGCCGACCTCGGCGTGGGACAGGCGGTGCTGCCGCCGCAGCCGCGCCCGGCCATCGAGGCCCTGCGGCGGCTGGGCTTCCCGGGCGCCGATGACGCGGTGTTGCGGGCCGCGGCCGCCGCCGACGACGGCCACCTGCTGCGGCTGTGCAGCAGCGCCTCGGCCATGTGGACCGCCAACGCGGCCACCGTCGCCCCCTCGCGCGACACCGCCGACGGCCGGGTGCACCTCACGCCGGCCAACCTGGCGGCGATGTTCCACCGCGCGCTCGAGGCGCCGCAGACCGCCCGCACCTTGAGGGCCGTGTTCGCCGATCCGGCGCGCTTCGTGGTGCACGATCCGCTGCCCGCCGGCGCCCACTTCGCCGACGAGGGCGCCGCCAACCACACCCGGCTCGAGGGCGAGGCGGGCGCCGTGCATCTGCTCGCCTGGGGGCGCAGCGCCTGGGGGGCCGGCGAGGCGCCCAAGCTGCACCCCGCCCGCCAGACCCGGGAGGCCAGCGCCGCGCTCGCGCGCCTGCACCGCCTCGGCGACCGCGCCCTGCTGTGGCAACAACACCCCGAGGGCATCGACGGCGGCGCCTTCCACACCGACGTGCTGGCCGTCGGCCAGGGCGCGGTGCTGCTGGTTCACGAGCTGGCGTTCGTGCGTCCGGGCGCGCTCGAGGCCATCCTGCGCGGCCGGGTGGGCGACGACCTGTGCTGGGTGCAGGCCAGCGCCCGCGAGCTGCCCGTCGCCGACGCCGTGGCGGCCTACCCGTTCAACTCGCAGCTGCTGACGCTGCCCGACGGCAGCATGGCCATCCTCGCCCCGACGGAGTCCCGAGCGAACGCGCCGGCGCGCCGCTATCTCGAGCGCGTGGTCGCCGCCGACAACCCGGTGACCGCCGTACACTACCTCGATCTGAACGAGTCGATGGACAACGGCGGGGGGCCGGCCTGTCTGCGCCTGCGGGTGCCCCTCACCGACCCCGAGCGCGCCGCCGTCAGCGGCCGGGTGTTCCTCGACGACGCCCTGTTCGCCGAGCTCGACGCCTGGATCGACGCGCACTACCGCGACCGGCTGACCGCCGCCGACCTGGCCGATCCCGCGCTGCTCACCGAGACGCGCGCCGCCCTCGACGCGCTGACGCAGGTGCTGCGGCTGGGATCGATCTATCCCTTTCAGCAGGCCTGAGCCGCACCGGTCAGGGGCAGCGGCGGCCCCGCTCCAGGCCGGCGGGGCAGCCGCCGTCTTCGGCCTCGGCGCGGGTACAGATCGTTCGGCAGCCCGGCGCGCCCAGCTCGCGCACCTGGCACGTCTCGCCCTGCCAGACGATGTCCGCGACCTCCCAGAACTCGGTCAGGGGGTTGCCGCGGGTGCCGTTCGCCTGCATGACCACCGGATCGAAGGCGCGCGCGAGCTCGCCGCCGCAGAACACCTTCACCGTGACGGTCGAGGGTCCGAACTCGTCGTCGTCCCAGTAGTGGATGCCCAGGCGGTAGGTGCCGTCCCGCGGTCGGCGGATGTTGATGTTCTCCGGGCCGTTCCCCTCGACGTCGTCGAGGTCGAGGCGCGGATCGTCGTCGTCGAGGGGCGCGCTCCACTGCACCTGCGGGGGGGGGCTGCGGTTGGGGTCGTTGTTGTACGCGGCGATCTGCGCGCGGCAGCCGGGCTCGTCGCCGCTGTCGTCGCAGATGGCGCAGTTGGCGAAGAAGCAGTCGTCGCCCGCCTCATCGTCGTCGAACCACTGGGCGTTGGGCGCGCGCTTCAGGTGCAGGTCGACGTCCGAGGCGTCGCCGGCGGCGTTCACGTTCCACACCAGCTCGATGCGCAGGCGGTCCTCGCTGCTGGTCTCGAGGCGGGTGGTGCAGCGCCCGATGCCGCCGTTCGTGTCCTCGACCTCCAGCTCGAGCACGTAGCTGCCCTGCAGGTCGGCGAAGATGCGGGTCTGGAGGCCGTCGGCCGGCGCGGGCTCCGAGGTCGAGCCTGCCGGCTGCTCGACGATGCGCCACGTCGCGCGCGCCATGGGATCACCGTCGGGATCCTCGTAGCCGCCCTGGAAGTCGTAGTTGGCCAGGGGCGAGCCGGCCTGGTCGGGCGGGCAGATCGCGCGCGGCGGCAGGTTCTGGCAGCCAGGGATCTGGTCGACGACGCCGTCGCAGTCGTTGTCGATCCCGTCGCAGATCTCGGGTGAGGGCAGCACCTCGCCCTCGCAGGGGCCGTAGAACTCGAGCTGGCAGGCCTGCACGCCCTCGCGGCAGGCCGCGCCGGGCACCAGCAGCGTCGCGGGATCACCCGAGTAGCAGGGCTTCTCGGGCAGGGTGCAGGTGCAGCCCTCGTCGACCAGCCCATCACAGTTGTTGTCGAGATCGTCGTTGCAGCGCTCGATCGCGGTGGGATCGCACCAGGGCTCCGCGCCGCCGCCTGCGCCCGGCTGCCCGCCCGCGCCCGGCTGCCCGCCCGCGCCCGGCGCGCCGCCCATCGCGGGGATGATCACCCCGCCGCTCCCGCCGGCCCCAGGGGGCCCGGCGAAGCCGCCGCCGTCGAAGTCGCTGGGCGCGCCCCCCTGCCCCGGCAGGCGCGTCGGGCCCTCGCCGCCGCCGCCGCTGTCCGCGCAGCCCAGGGCCAGGATGGCGGCCGTGAACACCCCCCGCG
>JAUHXL010000032.1 GCA_030426945.1 bacterium | reverse complement strand
GCCGTCCGCCGGCCCCGCCTTCGACGCCGCGCCGTCCGCCGGCGCGCCCGCGCGCTTCGCCGACGGGGTCTTCACGGACCGCGCGGCGTCCCCGGCCCCGGCGGATCCGCCCCGCCCGCGCCGGGCCTCCTCCACGGCCTCGATCGCCGCCAGCGCCACCGGCTGCAGCCAGCCGGGGTGCCTGCCCCGATCCACCGTCTCGCCGTTGCCCGCCAGCGCCAGCTCGTCGGCCAGCCGCTTCACGCTGCGCGCGCGCTCCGCGCCCCCGATCAACACGCCGATGAGCCACAGCACCAGCGCCGATCCCGCGGCGACGCCCAGCACCGGGCCGGCCTCGGCGGCCCGGCGCGCCAGGCCGGGCCACCCGCCGGCGTCCTCGAAGGTGGTCGGCGGATCGATCGGCCACGCCAGCGCGAAGTGCACCCCCGGCGCCGAGGGCACCGCGAAGCGCCGCACGTGGTAGGGCGCGCCCTCCACGCTGAGCGCGGCCAGCGGACCTTGGGGCCGCGCGCCCAGCGGCGGCGCGGCCTCGGCGATCGCCGCCTGCAGCGTGGCGTCCGCGGCGCCCGACGTGCCCTCGCCGGCGAACACCACCAGCGTCGAGCCCAGCGCGGCCTCGGCGTGGGCCCGCGCGATCTCCCCGGCCGGCGGCTGCGCCAACGCGACCAGCGCGCCGACGGGCGTGGGATCGCCCGGGACCGGCGCCGCGAGCAGGGTGCGGGGCGCGTCCCCCTCGAGGCGCCCCACCTGCAGCGCCTGGGTCGCGAGCGCTTGCTTCACCATCGGATCCGCCGCGGCGGCCGACGCCTGCGCCTCGTCTCGCGCGGTCGCCGCCAGCCGCGCGCCGGCGGCGTCCACCCACACCAGGCTCAGGCGGGGCGCCAGCTTCGCCACGTCCTCGAGCGCAGCGTCCAGCACCGACTGCCGGATGTGCGGGGGCATCTCGGGCGCCAGGCTCTGCAGCGCCTGGCGCAGGCGAAGATCCTGCGCCATCAGCTGGACGGTGTTCCGCTGATCGGTCAGCTCGGCGCTGGCCCGACCGACGATCACCTGCGCCTCGACCGCGGCGGCGCGATCCCGCGCCTCGATCACCGCGGCGTCCCGCGTGGCCGGCAGGCTCAGCGAACCCGCCACCAGCGCCGCGGGCAGCAGCAGCGCGACCAGGAACCAGGTGCGCGACAACCCCATGTGATCGAACCTCCAGGCGGGCGGCCCTGCGAACAGGCGGCGCAGATCAGGACCCCGTGTCCGCCCTCCGCGACGCCGCGGCCCGGCCGCGTTTTAACCCGCGCGCCGCGACGATGGCCAGCCCGAACCAGACGGGCAGGTACTGCGCGGCGGCCCACTCCGGATGCGTGACCCAGTCGCCGGAGCGCAGGAAGCCGGGCCGGGGCAGGTACGCGATCCACACCAGCAGCGACCAGACGAGCACGGGCGCGCCCCACCCGCCCGCCCGGTCGGCCACGGCGAGACAAGCGAAGGGCAGCAGCCACAGCAGGTACCAGGGGTGGACCACCGGCGCCAACAGCAGCAGGGCGGCCACGAAGGGACCGAACAGCCCCTCGAGATCGCGGGCCCGCGCGAAACGGTAGAGGCCGAACCCCGCCAGCACGAGGGCGACGATCGCCTTCGCCGCGGCGAAGGCGACCTCGTCGCCCCACACGGCGTCCGAGGCCGCGCCCCCCGCGCCGACCAGCGCCCGCGTCAGCCGAGCCACGCTCGCGGACACCTCGGCCGGCGCGTCCAAGGGGGCCAGCGCGCGCTCGAAGGGCCAGGCGATGATCGCGAAGGCCCCCTCGTTGCCTCGCCAGCGGTGGCCATAGGCCGTCAGCCCCCGCAGCAGGGCCTCGCCGGCGGCCAGATAGGGCACCGCCATCGCGACCGCCGCCGCGGCGCAGGCCAGCGCGGCCCGGCGGGGCCCGCGCCAGAGCAGCGTGGGCAACGCCACGATCGGCAACAGCTTCGCGCCGACGCCGACGGCCAGCGCCGCTCCAGCGCGCCACGCTGCGCCGCGCGCGAGCAGGGCGCCCGCCCCGACCAGGCCCGCCACCCCCAGCGCGTCGACGTGCCCGCCCACCGCGCTCTCGAGCACCGCCACCGGCGCGAAGGCGTACAGCGCCGCGACCGTCGGCGGTCGCCCGGTGCGCCCGGCCCAGGCCCACAACGCCCCCACGGTGACCAGATCCAGCCCGGCCATGGCCGCCCGCATCAACGTGGCCGACGGCGCCACGCCCACCACCGCGGCGAACGCTATCTGCGCGGCGGGCGGGTAGATGGTCGACAGATGCGCGTGCCCGATCTGCGCGCGCACGGCCGCCAGCCCGGCGTCCGCCGCCACCACGTCCACCGCGGCGGCCGTGGGCGCGTAGCGAAAGGGGTTGATGCCCGACCACTGGGTCGCCCCGTCCCACACGTAGCGGAAGACGTCCTCGGACAAGAGCGGGGGCAGCAGCAGCAACGCGCCCCGCGCCAGGGCGGCGGCGCCCAGCAGCCAAAGCAAGGTGCGGCGCGTCGGCGGCAGCGCCCGCCAGCCCTGCCAGACGATCAGGTAGGGCAGGCCCGCCAGCGCGTAGCCGCCCACGAGGCGGGCGCAGCGGGTGGCCGGATCCCCCGGCAGCAGCCCCGCGACCAGCGGCGGCAGCGCGACCAGCACACCCGCCCAGAGGGCCCGGTGAGACGACGGAAGAGAGGGGGTCACGGGAGGTTCGCGGCCCGCGCCGGGGCCGCCGAGCTCACGTCGTCGCTTCGGACGAGCGCCGCGTGAAGCTCCACTGGAAGCGGCTCATCAGCCCGGTGTAGAGGAAGCCGAACTGGAACAAGAGCATGAAGGGCAGCGCCAACCACACACCGTGCGCCAGGCAGTAGATCACCGTGCCGGTGTAGTACACGCCGAGGAAGATCTCGATGTAGGCCAGCAGGTTGCTGCCGCCCCGGTACTTCTTGTTGCTCGGCAGCTTGCTCGCTTTGCCCTCGACGGCCAGCTTCGGGGTGCGCACGAAGGGCGACTCCTGCCCGAAGAGCGCCTCGAGGGTCGCCTTGGCGTTGTTCACGGCCAGGCCGATGCCCAAGGCGAGCACGAAGGGCAGAAAGAAGATGCGCTGCGCCCAGGAGCCGCCCGCCTCGCGCTGGCTGGCCAGGTAGAACGTGCACACCGAGACCGTCGCCCCCATGAAGAAGGGCAGGTCGAGCAGCAGCGCCTGGTACCAGCCGTGATCCACCCGCACGTGCAGCGAGAACGGCAGCATGAACGAGAGCAGGATCATCAGGACGTAGGCGATGTTGTTGGTGAGATGGATGAAGGCCTCCATCTTCACCTTGAAGGGCAGATCGCTCTTCAGGATGCGCGGCAACAGCTTGAGCGCCACCTGGATCGAGCCCTTGGCCCACCGGTGCTGCTGCGTCTTGAAGGCGTTCATCTCGACCGGCACCTCGGCGGGCGACAGCACGTCCTGCAGGAAGACGAAGCGCCACCCGGCCAGCTGGGCCCGGTAGGAGAGATCCAGATCCTCGGTCAGCGTGTCGTGCTGCCAGCCACCGGCCTCTTCGATGCACGTGCGCCGCCAGATGCCGGCGGTGCCGTTGAAGTTGAAGAAGCGGCCCGAGCGGTTGCGCGCGGTGTGCTCGAGGATGAAGTGCCCATCGAGCAGGATGGACTGGCACTGGGTCAGCAGCGAGTAGTCGCGGTTGATGTGGTCCCAGCGCGCCTGCACCATGCCGATGCCCGGATCGCGGAAGTAGGGCACCGTCTGTTCGAGGAAGTCGGGCGGCGGCGTGAAGTCGGCGTCGAAGACGGCGATGCACTCGCCCTTCGACACCAACATGCCGGCCTGCAGCGCGCCGGCCTTGAAGCCGGTGCGATCCGTCCGGTGGATGTGGACGATGTCGACCCCGCGCGCCCGCCACTCGTCGACGGCGGCGCGGCTGATCTCGACGGTGTCGTCCGTCGAGTCGTCGAGCACCTGAATCTCGAGCAGGTGCTGCGGGTAGCGAATCCGACAGACGTGGTCAATCAGGCGCCGGACGACGTAGCGCTCGTTGAACACCGGTAGCTGAATGGTGACGTGGGGCAGGGACTCCCCGTCCACCTGCGGCGGCGGCGCAGGCCGGTTCCGCTTGTGGCGGTAGTACAGCCACGCGGTGTGGTACCGGTGCGCGCCATAGAACGACAGCCCCGCCAGGGTGGCGAAGTACGCAATCAGGAAGATGATCTCTACTGGCGTCATCCCGCTGCGCGCGTCCAGACCGTGCCAAAAGTCGGCGCAGTATATGGAGGGCGATCTACCGTGTCAACGCGCTGCGTGGCCCCCTCTCCGCGAGGGCCGAGCGGGTCACAGCTCGTCGGCCATGACCTCTTCCAGAATGGGCTTCAGCTGGGCGCAAGCCTTGGAGTGGATCTGGCTGATCCGCGACTCGGTGACGCCGAGGATCGACCCGATCTCCTTCAGGTTGAGGTCTTCGAAGTAGTACAGGGACAGGACGACGCGCTGGCGCTCGCCGAGCTGCTGGATGGCGTCGAGCATCCGGTCCCGCCGGCTGGTGCGCTCGCTGCTGTCCTCGGGGGTGCTCGCCTCGGGATCCGCGACGCAGTCGAGGAAGTCGCGGCGCTCGTCCTCGGACGCGCCCCCCAGATCCTCATAGGACACCACCGACAGCGCGTGGGCCTTCTGCACCATCTCGCGCAGCCCCTCGACGGTCAGCTCGAGCGCCGCGGCGAGCTCCTGCTCGGTGGGCAGGCGCCCGAGCTCGGCGCGCAGCCCGCGGCGAGCGCGCTCGATGTTGGCCCCCCGCTGCCGCACGCTGCGCGGCACCCAGTCGAGCGCCCGCAGCTCGTCCACCATCGCGCCGCGGATGCGGATCTCGGCGTAGGACTTGAAGTTGGCGCTGCGCTCGGGATCGTACTTCTCGGCGGCGTCGATCAGGCCGATGACGCCGGCGCTCTTGAGATCGTCGAGCTCGACGTTGGCCGGCAGGCGGGCGATCAGCTTGTAGGCCACCTTGTTGATTAGATAGGCGTATTGCTCGACGACCGTGTTGCGGTCCTGCCGCGTCGTCGTCGCCTCCATCTCGAAGTGCGCCAGTCGTGCCATGCCGTCGTCCCCCCTCGGTCAGCGCGTCGTGTCTGCGCTGGGACATCAGCAGGGACCGTGCCAGCGCCGCAGCCCCCGCGGAGGTGGACCGCGCGCCCGCGCGGTGGGTCATCGGCGCGCCGAGTTCGCCGCCGGGAGCGACCCCGTCGCCGACCCGTCGGATAATTATCCTTTGAGATCAGCCGACTAAACCAGGGGAGGCAAGTTTGACCCGCGCGGGTCACTGTCGACCCGCGCCGCCCGCCTACAGTGGACAGCGCCGGTCGAGCACCAGATCGGCGACCCCGTCGGCCATCGCTTCGCCGAGCACGACCTCGATCTGGGCCCACAGGGTGTCGCCCCCGGCGTCGCACGCGCCGAAGCGCCCGTCACCGTCGGCGTCGACGTAGGCGGTCAGGCGGTAGCGCCCCGGCGCCAGGCGCAGGGCGGGACCGACGAGGGGCTGGGTCGGATCCTCGAGACGTTCGCGCAGGATTCGGTCGTCCCGCCAGCCGCCCGCCTCCTCGATCACCAGGCGCAGCGCGGCGTCGTCGACGCTCTCCGGCCCCAGGCGCTGAGCGAGACGCACGGTGGGCTCGACGCTGACCTGCGGCACCTCGCAGCCGAGCGAGGTCACGTCGAGCGCGCCCAGGTTGACCAGGGCGCCCGCCTCCACCTCGACCGTCGGGCAGCCGGCGCCGTCGCACCGTCCCAGGACGCCCGAGGTCAGGCGGTCCGCGAAGGGCGCGTCGCTGCAGGGCACGAAGGCGCCGTCGCGATCGAAGTCCACGTAGGCCAAGGCGCGATACCGCCCGGGCGGCACGTCTCCGCTGACCGTGAAGCGGGCGTACGGGCCGCCCGGCGGCGGGTCGCCGTCACCGTCCTCGCCGTCGTCACCGCCGGACGGCAACGCGCGGTGGTTCTCGAACAGCAGGAAGCTGCGTCGCTCACCGGCGCCCCCCTCGGGCAGCAAGTCCAGGCGGACGGGCCGGCCGCTGCCGACCGAGCCCTGCTCGGTGTCCACCCGCACCCGCCCCTGCACCCCGGTGGGGGCCTCGATGTCGCACTCCCCGCGGTCGAGCACCACCGATCCCAGATCGACGACGTGCCCAGCCTGCACGTACACGTCCTCGCGCACGTGGTAGACCGCGTCGAGCCCCGCGGGCAGGCCGTTGCACGGCGCGAACAGGCCGTCGCGATCCCGATCCAGCCACACGACCAGGCGCCACGCGCCCGGCGGCAGTCCGGTCACGGTGAACCGATGCGGCAGCGGCCGCTCGCCCACCCCACCCAGCAGGGGCATCGCCGAGACGGGCTCGCCGCCGGTGGTCGGCACCAGCGCCAGGCGCACCGGGCCGGTCAGCAGCCCGTAGACCTCGAGCGCCTCGGGCTCGGCGGCGAGCACGGCGTCGAGGGCCTCGGTCAACGCCAGGGTGCCGGTGAGGCCGGTCAGATCCTCCGGGCAGGGCGCCTCGGCCAGCTCGACCGGCGCCCCGAGCGGCGACCGCTGGCCGGCCACCACCTGGAAGCGCTCGACCACCTGCGCGAAGCGATCGCCGCCCCCCAGACCCTCGGTGCCGCAGAGGCTGGGCGCGCGATCCCCGTCCGCGTCGGCGAAGAAGGTGATGCGGTAGACGCCCGGCACGAGCTCGCCGACCTCGAATTGAGCCGGGCCGGCCAGGCCATCCGGGAACAGCGGGACCCGCAGGGGCACGGCGTCGGGGCTGGCCCCCGGCGCCGCACCCACGCCCGCGTCGGCGCCCACCTCGGCCGGCCGGAAGGTGTCGAGGGGCTCGAAGAGCGCGAAGACCGGGACGGTGGACAGGTCCGCGTCCGCTGGCGGGACCAGCTCGCCCGTCGCGCCGGTCTGCACGTCGCCCGGCCCGCAGATGCGGCGCTCGAGCACCAACGCCACCTCGGCGTCCGCGCCGACGGTCGCCTCGACCGCGCCGTTGAGGTTGTCGAAGGCGTCCGCCCGCTCGACATCGGCCGGCATCGGCGGGAAGGGGCAGGCGTCGAAGACGGCGTCGTCGTCGCGATCACGATAGGCGGTGAGGCGCCAGGTGCCGGGCGCCAGGTCGTCGAGCGTGAAGCGCGCCGGCCAGCCCTCGACGCCATCCCCCAGCAGCCGGCTGAGCTTCTCGCCAGTCTCCATCCGGGTGCCGATCACCCGCAGCGGACCCGCGGCCTCGGCGGCGAGGCCGCGAGCCTCGATCACCAGGGTGATCGAGGCCGAGGCGGCGGCGCCGTCGGCGCCGACCCCTGCGTCCGCGGCGAGCGCCGGCGGCCCGACCTCGCCGCCGTCGTCGCAGGCGACCAGCGCGAGGGCGGCCAGGGCCCCGCAGAGCAGGCGGGCACGGGTGGGGTCGAGTCGCGTCATCCACTCGCTCGAGCGTTCGTTTCGGCCCCCGCGATCGCGGGGTCCACGGGGCTCCGATGATAAGCACAGCGTGTGCCGCGCGGCGAAGACGCGCCCACGTGGCTGATTCTCCGGGCTTTTCGTGGCATGCTGCCGGGGCGGCGCGGCGCGCGAACCTGACATCGGTGTCAGGTGACCTCGCGCCACCGTGATCGACGGATCAGAGCCGGCGGGGGGTCCGCGATGGCCGACTGGGTGGGCGTGGTGTTGGCGGCGGGGCTGGGGACGCGGCTGCGGCCGCTGACGCTGCACAAGCCCAAGCCGCTGGTGCCGCTGGCCGGCCGGCCGCTGATCGAGCGCGCCCTCGATGCCCTCGACGCCCTCGGCGTCCGAGCCGTCGGCGTCAACGCCTTCCACCTCGGCGACGCGCTGGTCGAGGCGCTGGCTCACCGGCCTCGGCGCCCGATCATCGTGAACGAGACGACCCTGCAGGGCACCGGCGGGGGCCTCCGGGACGTCGCGGCGGGGCTGCCGCGGACCTCCACGATCGTGATCAACGGCGACGCCCTGTTCGACTTCGACCTGGCCCCGCTGGTGGCCGCGCACCGGGCCCGCGGGTCGGAGGCGACGCTGGTGCTGCGGCGCGTCCCCCGCGACTCGCCCTTCGCGCGGATCGGCCTCGACGCCGCGGGGCGCATCCACCGGATCGCCGAGGTGGAGGGGCCCCACGCGCCGCCGCCCGATGCGCTGACCTACGGGGCCTACACCGGGGTTCAGCTGGTCGAGCCCGCGCTGCTCGACGCCCTGCCGGCGGAGGGCGCCTGCGACGTGCTGCGCACCGCCTACCGGACGCGCCTGCATCAGGGCGCGGCCATTCACGCGGCCTTCGTGCCCGACGACAGCTATTGGCTCGACGTCGGCACGGTACCGCGCTACCTCGAGGCCCATCGCGCCGTGCTCGACGGCATCCTGCGGGGCGCGCCGCTGCCCGCGCCCCGCCCGGACGGGGTGCGGATCGCCGCCGACGCGCAGGTCTCACCCGGCGCCCGCCTGACCGGCCCTTGCGTGATCGAAGCGGGCGCGCGGATCGCGGCCGGCGCGACGGTGGGCGCCTATACGTTCGTCGGGGCCGACGCCGAGGTCGGCGCGGGCGCGGTGCTCAGTGACTGCGTGGTGTGGGCCGGCGCGCGGGCCGAGGGCGCGGTGCGGGGGGACGTGGTCCTGCCCGCGGCGCCCGGCGGCTACTTGTCGTAGCGCACCAGGATGACGGTGATGTTGTCCGTGCCACCGTGGGCGTTGGCCAGCTCGATCAGCTGCTCGCACTTGAGGTCGAGATCGTCGCCGTCCCGGGCGAGGA
Source organism: bacterium (assembly GCA_030426945.1). Lineage (GTDB taxonomy): Bacteria > Myxococcota_A > Bradymonadia > UBA7976 > UBA1532 > JACKDN01. Next base: position 21,586 of record JAUHXL010000032.1, on the reverse strand, counting down.
TCTCCTCCATCTGGGGATCGGTGATCATGCCGGACAGGCCGTCCGAGCACAGCAGGTAGACGTCGCCGGGCGCTGGCCCCTCGGCCATCACGTCCACCTGCACCGTCTCTTTCATGCCCAGCGCCCGGACGATGACGTTCTTGTGGGGGAACGCCTCGATCTCCTCCGGCGTCAGCTGGCGCATCTTGATGTAGTCGTTGAGCAGCGAGTGATCTTCGGTCAGCTGGACCAGCTTGCCGTCGCGGAAGCGGTACACCCGGCTGTCGCCCACGTGCCCGATGTAGCAGGTCTCGTTGACGAAGAAGGTGACGACGATCGTGGTGCCCATGCCCTTGAGCTTGGCGTCCCGCGAGGCGGCCTCGTGGATGCGCCGGTTGCTCAGCTTGATGCCGGTCACCACCCGGTTCTCTTCGTACTTCCGGCCCTTCTCCATCTTGTAGGGCCAGGTGATCTCGTCGTCCTCGGCGGTGGCCCGGAAGAACTCGGCCAGCGTCTCGACGGACATCTGGCTGGCCACCTCGCCCGACGCGTGCCCGCCCATGCCGTCGGCGACGATGAACAGGTTCTCCTCACGAAACAGTCGAAGGCTGTCTTCGTTGTGGGTCCGCTTCATACCCACGTGGGTGCGGCCCGCAGAGGTCAGCTTCATGACGGGGCTTCCTCGCTCCTCAGGGGTTCCCGGCGAGTTCGGACAGGTCGAGCTCGGCGGTGTCGCGGGCGACGAAGGCCAGGTGGGCCGCGTCGACGCCGTCGACGGCCAGGGGCGCCGTCTGCACGCGCGCGACGATCAACTGGGCAGGTCCGCCGCCCAGACGGGCCAGCGCCGCGGTGGGCAGCACCAGATCGCCGTCGGCGTCGCCGCAGATCAGACCGATCGAGGCGCTGCCGACGTCGCGCGACACGAGCACGACGGCCTGCCCGCCGCCCTCCCAGCGGACGCGCACCCCCTCGTCGGTGGGCCCGACCTCCGCCAGCCAGACCGCCGCCGGCGCGCCGACCTGACCGCTCACGGGCCCGAGCTCGTCCCCGGGGGCCTCGACGCGGTAGGCGCCCTCGGCCAGATAGGGCAGCTGCTCGGGGGCGTCGGCGTCGTAGACCACGCCCGCCAGGCTGAACAAGACCAGGGGGAAGTCACGGGGGGGCAGCAGCAGCGGCAAACGCAGGGGCTCGGGCGGGTAGACGGCCATCTCGCCGACCGACAGGAGGTCGACCCGCGGGGCCTCACCGTCGGCGACGTCGACCCGCCCGCCCTCGACGAAGCGGCACGCGCCGTCCTCGGGCAGCGCCTGCGTCAACCAGGCCTGCTCCGGTACGGCGAGCGCCTGCAGCGCGTCGCCTCGGGTCGTGCCGGCGAAGGCCATCATCTGGCCGCTGACCGCCACGCCCGGCTCACCGTGCTCGTGCGTCAGCACGACCAGGGCGTAGCGCCCGGACTCCGCCGCGGCGTCGCTGCCGCCGGGCAGGCTGGCCGGGTCCGAGGTGCACGCGACGCCGCCCAAGGCGGCCGCCGCGGTGAAGAGGGTGCCGATCACGCGCATGATGCCTTGAATTTATGGGGCAGTCGGGGCCAATACGCAAGCTCGGCGGCGGGAGGGCACGATGACGGTCACGGTGGACATCGGTTGGGGCCGCCGGCCGCGGCGGCTGGCGCTGCCGTCCGGGACCCGCGTGCTGGTCGCGCCGCCGCCGCCGCCCGCGGTGGACGCGGCGGTGGCCGTCGCGGCGGCGCTCGAAGCCCCGGTCGGATCGGAGCCCCTCGCCGCCCTGCTCGGCCGGCGCCGTCGAATCTGCGTCCTGATCCCCGACGACACGCGCAAGGCGATCGGCGATGTGCTCTGGCCCGCGCTGCGCGAGGCGCTCTCGGACGCCGGCGTCGCGTGGCAGCGCGGGGTCGCGACCGGCAAGCACCCGCCCCAGCCGCCGCCCGATCCGGCGACGTGGGTGCACGACGCGCGCAGCCCCGCGCTGGTGCCGGTGGGCGTCACGGCGAGGGGCACCGACGTGCGCTATCCCCCGGCCGTGCTCGAGGCGGATCTGCGGATCGTGCTCGGCGAGGTGCGGCCCCACTACTTCGCGGGCTATGCGGGGGGCGCGAAGATGCTGTTCCCCGGCGTCGCGGGCGAGGACGGCATCTGGCACAACCACCGGCTGAAGGCGGTCGAGGGCGCCCGGCTCGGCGTGGTCGAGGGCAACCCGTGCCGCGCCGACATGGAGGCGGCGGCCGCCCTGGCCGGGCCCACCTTCGCGATCAACGGCGTGCGGCGGGGCGACGGACAGCTGGTGGGCGTGACCGCAGGCGATCCGGTGGCGTCGCACCGCGCGGCGGTGACCATCGCGCGGCGGGTGTTCGAGGTGCCCGCGCCGGCGCCCGCGCCGACGGTGCTGGTGTCGGACGCCCACCCCGTGTCGGCCAGCCTCTACCAGGCCTGCAAGCTGCTGCCGCCGGCCGGCCGGGTGCTGGCCGACGGCGGCACCGTGATCATGGCGGTCGCGCTCCACGAGGGCGTCGGGCCGGTCGAGATCATCAACCAGGCGATCTACGGGCTGGGCGTGATCCACAGCCTGCCGGCGCGCCACCGCGTGCTGCTGGTCAGCGAGCGCCCGCCGGCGGCGATCGCCCCGACCTTCGCCACCTGGGCGCCCGACATCGAGACCGCGCTGGCGATGGCCGGCGGCCACCCGCCGCTGGTGCTGCCCTACGCGGGGGATCTGGTGCCGGTCAGCGGCCCCGGACCTGGCGGATGAACGCGACGGCCAGCGAGGCGGCCACGGGCGCGAGCCGACGCACGGCGGCGGCCCGGCCGGCCCGCTCGATGGCGGTCAGCCGGCCGCGCACCACGGCCGCCGGCACCCAGCCGTCGACCCCCGCCTTGAAGTCGCCCTTGAGCAGCACGGCGCCGTCGCGCCGCACCCACAGCACGCGGTGCAGCAAGCCGAAGCCGCCGGTCGCGGCGAACACCACGTCGCCGACGCGCGGCGGATGATCGAGGGGCGCCACGGTCACGTGATCGCCGTCCCGCACCGCGGGCCACATGGAGCGGCCGCGCGCGACGTAGCGGAACGGCAGCCCGCGCGCGAGCAGGTCGCGCGCCAGCGCGTCGGCCGCCGAGGCGACCTCGACGGCGTCGGTCACGCACCCTTGTCGGCCAGGGTGGCGCGGGGATCGTGGATGGTCACCAGACCCGGCGCGAGCCGATCGGCCTGCTTGCTGAGGCCAGCCTGCCGCGCGGCCCACTGGCGCTCCGCGTAGGTGGGCATGCCGTCGAGCAGGGCGTCGGCCTCGGGCGAGCCGGGCGCGGGGATGGGGGCGCCGGTCTGGTTGAGGCGGTGGATCTGCTCCAACGCCGCCATCGTCAGATGCGTCCGCTCGCAGACGTAGGGGCTGCGCCGCTCGGCGTCCCCCGTCTCGGCGTACGAGATGCCCGGGCAGTAGTCACACTTGCCGTGGAAGGTGCAGCCTTCGCAGTCCTGCAGGTAGCTGGCGCGCCGTACGGCGCGCTGCCTGTGTGCGGTCGGGTGGTGGTGCCACAGGTCGTGGAAGCTGGCCTCGCGCAGGTTGCCGATGGGCTCGCGCCAGTTGATGCACGGGTAGACGGTGCCGTCGGGGCTGATGAACCCCCGGACACTGCCCGCCGAGCAGGTGCGGGCCGAGCTCGGCACGTCGGGCAGCTCGCTGGGCAACACCACCTCGTCGCGGCGGTCCGCCATCGAGTGCATCAGCGCCATCACCCGCTCGGTCGGGTGCAGCCCGATGCCGCACAGCCCGAAGTCACTCTCGTCGTCGGGCACGATGTTGGCGTCCGACCGCCAGCTCGCGCCGATGGACTCGGCCAGCGCGCGCACGCCGAGATAGCCGGTGCGGTTCTGCACCATCACCGGCGTGCGCAGCTCACAGCGCACGCCGCGCTCGATCAGGCGCCGCGCGCCAGCGATCGACTTCGCGTGGCTGCCCGGCACCCGCGTCACCGCCTCGTGCTCGGCGGCCTCGGTCGAGTAGACGGAGATGTTGACCTTGTGCACGCCGATCTCGGCCAGCACGTCGGCCACCGCGTCGTCGATGAAGTTGCCGTGGCTGTTGATGGTGAGCTGGAAGTGCCGCGCGCGCACCGCGCGGAGGAAGTCGAGGGCGTCCGGGCGCAAGAACGGATCACCGCCGCTGACCAGCAGCGACAAGGTGCCCGCTTCGACCAGCTGATCGAGCACCCCGATCTGCTCGGTCAGGGTGAGCTCCTGCTTGCGCCGGTCGGTGAGGTAGCAGTGCACGCAGCTGTGGTCGCAGCGCCAGGTGATGTCCCACTGCATGCTGAGGGGCGTGTTCGCGTCGAGCGCCGCCTTCAGGAAGCTCTCCATCGCGCTGCTCGTCGAATCCACGGTCCCTCCTTGGGAAACCAGAGGTCCAGGGTCGTCACACCGGCGACCACGTCGCACGCCAGGTCGAAGGCGCGCGCACGGCTCGCGGGCTGGCGCTCGTACAGCACCACCGAAGAGATCAGATGCATCGCGAGCGCGTCCTGTCTCGCTTCGGCCGCGTGAACAGCGTCCGCCTGGTGCAGTCGCGCCACCACGGCCAGCGGCGCCGACCCGGAATCCATCGGCAGCGATCGCCCGCGGCTCCAGAAGGGCGTGCCCCAGGCGGCGAAGCCGGCGCCGTGCCGTCGAACGATCACGAGCTCGTCGGAGAGCACCCGCTCGAACCCCGCGTGAGCCGCCGCCGTACTCTTGCCGCGCCCGGACTCACCGGGCATGAGCCAGGCGACGCCGTCCAAGACGCCCGCCGCGGCGTGCACCAGCAGGCCACCCCGAGGCAGCAGCGCAATCTGCAGCGCCAGCCCCAGCGTCGCGTCGAGCGCGCCCTCGCTGCCGTTGAACCAGGCGCGCATCGTCGCCCGCTCGGCGTCGGCGCCGAGGCGAAGATCCAACCGGTCGAAGAAGAAGTCGTCGCGGGTGACGCCGTCGCGTCCCGCCGCCTCGTCCACGAAGGCCAGGCGCAGATCCGCGGCGCCATCGCCGACGCGGAAGGCGTCCCAGCGCGACGCGGCCCGGGCGACGACCGCGGTGGCGCCCTCGAGGCGGAGGCGCAGGCCGCCCAGCGCGAGGGTGCAGCCCTCCACGGTCGAGCGCCTCGTCAGCTGGACGAGAGCGCGCAGTCCGGCAGGAAGGGGTTGCTGTTCGCTTCGGGCGTGTTCAGCGGCTCGCCGCAGCCGAGCGAGACGCGCTCGAAGGCGATGGCGCTGTCGAAGGCCGGCGCCCGGTACGGGCGCCGTGAGCGCTTCACGCCCTCCGCCTCGTCCCGTCGTCGATCATCCATGGCAGGCTCCTCCGGTCGCCGCGGTCGGCGACCCCTCAATCAGTGGAAGACGACGACGCGAAGGTCGCCGCCGGGAATCTTCACGATGATGGCCAGATCGTCGTATGCGTCGCCATCGAAGCGCCCCGCGCCCACCGCCGCCAGCTTGAAGTAGGGGGGGCCACCCAGCTGGACGTCCGCGGCGCGCTGCGCCACGACGCCCTCGCCGATGCCGAAGCGCCCGGCGCCGTCGTTGTACATGACCTGCACGGTCGTGTTGGCCTGTTCGCCGTGCGTCACCACGATGTCGGTCTCGCCGTCGTTGTTCACGTCACCTGCCAGGTCGACCGTCTGACCCCACAGCTGCTCGTTCCGTCTCACACAATCGATGTTGGCGAGATCCTGGTCGAAGACCGCGAGGCGCTTGTTGCCGCGGTTCGTGACGATGAAGTCGGGCGCACCGTCCGCGTCGCCGTCGAGGTCCACGCCCCCGGCGAAGAAGGTGCCGAAGGTGGGGTTGGCCGACGGACAGGGATCCGGGAGCACGAGGTTCGGGGCCTGCACCAGCTGCGGCGAGGCCGGATCCTCGGAGCCGTAGAAGATCTCGGTGACGTTGATGCCGGGCCCGCTGCCCAGCGCCAGCTCGCCGAAGCCGTCCCCATCCAGATCCCCGATGCCCGCCATGTAGAGGCCCGCCCGGGTCGTCGTGGACTGCAGCTCGACGACGCCCGCGGCCACGCCGGGCGCCGCCATCTCGACCAGCGCGGGCAGCGCCGGCCAGTCCTCACGGCCCGCCACGACGACCACCCGGTTCCAGCCCCCGCCGTCACCACCGAAGGCGATGTCACCGATCGGCGCCGCGTCCGTCGCCCGGCCGTAGAAGTTGCCGGCCGACACGACGTGGCTGAACAGGCGCCCGCCCGTGTGGACGACGCCGGCGTCCGCCGCCGGGATCTGCGCGCGACAGTCCGCGGTCAGGGGCGGACAGCCGAAGTAGATCGAGCCCACGAAGTCGAAGCCGCCGCCCGCGCCGGCCCGCGCGCCAGCGACGAGCACGTCCGGCGCCCCGTCGCCGTTGACGTCACCCACCGGTCCGCCCGACACCGCGTAGAAGAGCGAGCCCGCCGGCGCCTCGAGCCGCACCAGCTCGGCATCGGCGGCGTCCTCGGCGCCGAAGATGATGGCCGCGCCGGAGGCGCCGGACGCGAAGATGATGCCGTACACGAACAGGTCGTCGTAGCCGTCGCCATCCATGTCGCCCACGCTCGCGACCATCCGGTTGGTCAGGCCGAAGGTGTCACCCCCCCACGCGCCGCCCCCGGTGGGGCCGAAGTCGATCGCGGTCGTCGCCAGGCGCAGATCCACCTCGACCGAGCTGATCGGACCCAACCGGCCGACATCGTCGACCGCGCGGATGGCCACGTGGCTGAGGCGGTTGAGGGCGAGGCCGTCGACGATCAGCGTCTGCTGCGCGCCCGGCGCCTCGATGTCGTGCGCCTGCACCAGGCCGGCGATGTCCGTCGCCTGATCCCAGGCGGCCTGATCGGCGATGGCGGTGAACGACTGCCGGATCCGGTAGGCCGCCACGGGCCCACCGGCCGCGCCGTCGTCGCCGGGGGCGGTGAAGGTGAAGGTGGTGCGGGTCAGCCGCGGATCGGTGATCTCCGGCGCCGGCACGAAGCCGCCGGGCGCCGCCGGATCCGCGTTGATCTGCCGCTGGCCGCAGCCCTCGTTGCCGGCCTGATCGGTCGCGCACACCTCGAGCGTGGCCAGGCCGGCCGGCACGGTGATGCGGGTGAAGGTGGCGGTGTTGTTCACCACCTCGACCGCCTCGCCGGCGGGCACGCCGTCGATGGTCAGCGTCGCGGTCCGCGGGCTGTCCACCATCGCCTCGGTGACCGACGCGACCACGCGCATCTGCTGGCCCGCCGTCTCCGGCCGGGTGTCGGTCAGCACCTGCGCGGGATCCGGCCCCGCGGGATCGGTGATGGTGACCGTCGGCTGATCGAAGTCGACGATGACCTCCTGCAGGATCGAGTCGGTCTGCACGCCGCTCTCGGTCACGCGCAGCTTCACCTCGTGGGCGCCGCGGGGCAGCGGCACGTCGTCGAACGCGACCGCGCCCGCACCCACCGCCACGTTCAGGCCGAGGGGCACGTCGTCGATGACGATGTCGGCCACGCCGTTGGCGCAGGCGGGGTCGAGCAGGCTGACCGTGCCGGCGAGGTCGACGCGCAGGGTGTCGCCGTCGCGCACGCCGTCCGCGGCCCCCAGCACCGCCGGGTTCTCGGCGAAGGTGCCGAGCTGGCTGGGGCAGCCCTGGATGTCGACCTCGATGTTGATCGGCGCGCTCGCGCCGAGGTTGCCGCAGGTGTCGGTGGCGCGCGCGGTCAGCGCGTGGGGCCCCGGCGGCAGGGTCACGGTGGCGCTCACCGGCCCGGCGAGATCCGCCGGCACCACGACCTGAGCCGGCGTGGTCACCAGCGCCTGATCCCCGGAGCGGAAGCGCACGGTCTGGCCCGCCTCGATGCCGTCGACGGGATCGAAGGTGGCCTGCAGCACCCGCTGGAAGCCGTTGCCGGCGTCGCCGTCCGCGTCGTCCGCGGCCGCCAGCACCTGGCCCTCGTTCACGCCGCCCAGCGTCAGCGCCGGCGCCACGGTGTCCGTCCGCAGGTTGATCGGCAGCGGCTGCGTCCAGTCGGCCCGCCCGTCGGCCACGATGAAGCCACCCACGCTGCCCACGTTGCCGCAGGCGTCGGTCGAGGTCAGGACCAGCTGGTTGGGCCCCTCGGCGAAGGTGACCGCCTCGAACACCTCCTCGGGGTTGGCCATCTCGAGCACGCGATCATCGCCGTCGACGTTCAACGCGAGCGTCACGCGCTCGTCGACCGCCCCGCCCGCGCTGGCGGTCACGTCGTACTGGAGCCCGGCGGCCGGGGCGCTGTCGGCGGCGGCGTTGAGACACATGTCGGCGGCGACGTTCACCAGGCCCGGCGTCGGCGGCAGGGTGTCGATCACCACCGTGTAGACCGTCGCGCCCGCGTCCCCGGGCTGGGGCAGCGGGTTGCCCGCGGCGTCCATGCCCTGCGCCCGGATGTTGTAGACCCCGGGCATCAGCGTCAGCGAGGCCGTCGCCTCGTTGTTCATCACGTTGCGGCGGGCGATCTGGTTCGCGCCGTCGAGCAGCGCGACGGGCTGCCCGTCCTCGAGGCCCACCGTACGCACCCGCAGCGTGACGGCGGCGTTGTTGCTCGCCGCGTCGATGTTGCCGCGCTCCCGCCGGTTGACGCAGGCGTCGGCGCCCGCCTCGTCGACGGTCAGCAGCTCCACCGTCGGCGCCGTGCAGTCGACGGTGACGGTCACCGGCGCCGACTCGATCCGCTCGCCGAACTCCCCGACGACGGTCAGGGTGTGCTGGCCGTCCGCGAGGCGGAGCGGGCAGGTGACGGCGCCCGCGACCGCGCACGCCTCGCCCGGCACGACGGCGCTGAAGCCGTCGCCGCACAGCGCATCGGCCTGGCCGTTGTCGAAGGTGGTGCAGACGGCGATCTGGGCGCCGGCGCCGAGGCCGGCCAGGGTCGCCTGCAGGTTCACCTCGCAGGTCGGCGTCTCGGGATCCACGTCGGCGCCGCGGGCGATCACCGCGCCCTGCGCCGGCTGGGTGATGTTGATCACCTCGCCCGAGTCGACGTCGGCCACGGTCCGCACCGTCGCCGGGTTACCGCAGGCGTCCACGGTGGCGGTGTCGAAGGTGAGCGGACCGAGGGGCAGGGTGGCCTGCCCCAGCCGCAGCGTCGTGCAGTCCTGGTCGTCGGCCGTCTGCAGCTCGAAGGGCGCCGGAGCGTACGAGGCCTCGACGGTGACCGCCTGGCCGGGCGCACCGCAGACGACCACCGAGGGCTCGTACTGGATGCCGTCGGCCTCCGGATCGATGTCGTTGAGCAGCGAGACGGTGGCGCCGTTCTGCGGGCTGCCGAAGCGGATCGTGGGCGCGATGCGGTCGATCTCGACCGCCAGCAGCCCCTCGGCCACCTGACCGGCCGCGTCCATCGCCGTCGCGGTGAGCGCGCAGTCGGCGTCGTCGGCCAGCGTGATCGGCGCGAACTGGACCCGCCCGTCCCCGCCCACGGTCCCCTGGGCCACGGTCGGCGGGCCACCGCAGTCGGCGGTCAGCGTGACGTCGGTGCCCGGCGCCAGGCCCTCGGTGGTCGCGCCGAACACGCGCTGGAAGCCAGGCTCGATGCCGGCGTCCGGCGCCGCGGCGTTGACGCAGCCATCGACCGCGTCGAGCTCGATGGTGGGCGCGACGTACACCACGATGACCGTGCTCTCTGGGCTGATCGCGCCGCCGTCGGTCGCTTCGGCCTGCAGGGTGAACGTGAGCTCGCCCTGCGGATCCGCCGGCACCGGCAGCGTGACCCGCACGGTGGCCGCGCCGCCGGCGTCCACCGCGACCGCGTCGCTCACCTGATCCTCGACCCGCACCTGCACGAAGGCGCCCTCGGAGAGCCCGCTCTCGATCTCCACGTCGATCTGCAGGCCCTCGGTCTGGTCGTCCACGTCGACGGGCAGGACCCGCTCGCCGTCGGCCGGCGAGACGATCTGCAGGCGCGGCGCGCAGCCGGCGGTGGGGATGGTGATCTGGGCGGTGGCCTCGTTGCCCGCGCAGTCGACCGCGCGCACGGACAGGGCGTTGTCGCCGTCGAGCAGCGACACCTGCGCCGTCACGCGCTGGCCGTCCTCGCCCGGCGCGTCACATCGCTCGACGCCGCCGTTGAGGCTGTAGCAGAGGCGGGTGGTGTTGGCGTCCGCGGCGGCCAGGGTGAGCGTGGTCTGCACGCAGTCGGCCAGATCGCCGTTGGCGTCATCGGCCAACCCCAGCGCGACGTCCACCGCGGGCGCGGCCAGCGCCGGCACGGGCGCCGTGCTGTCGATGATGAAGTCGACCGCCGCCGGCATCACCGCCACGGGCACGCCGGCCACGTCGCCGCTGACCGCCACCGAGTAGCGGCCGTCGGCGAGGGGCGCCGGGTTCGCCCCGACACCGTCGAAGCGCACCAGGAACTGCGCGCCGATCCCGACCAGCGGCACCGCGTCCAGGGCGTCGCCCCCGGCCGGGGTGACCACCGCCGAGAGAGCGGCGCCTTCGAGGCCCGTGCCCGTGCCGCCGACGACGGCCGGGCCCACCGAGCACACCGGCCCGGCCGGATCGGTGCGCGGCTCGATGAGGGTGAACGTGGGCGTGTCGAGGACGACGTTGAAGGTCGACTCGAGGGTGCTGACGGGGTTCGGCGCCGGATCCGCCGTCGCTCGGCAGGTCAGCGCGCCGCCGACGTTGAGGGGCACGGTGACGATCACGGTGCCCTGCCCGTCGACCAGCGCGCTGCGGGCGACGCCGTCGCCGTCGAGCGTGTAGGCCGGATCGAAGGCGGGCGGCTCCGTCGTGCACTCGACGGTCACGGTGTAGTCGATGTCGCCGGGGCGCGGATCCACCACGTCGATCAGGAAGGGCACCTGCAGCCCCGGGCGCTCGGCGTCGGCGTCCTCCATCAGGGCGGCGCCGTCGGCGGGCGCGGCGATGGACAGGGCGGGCCGCACGCCATCGAAGCACACGGCGTAGGCCACGCTGGGGTGGGCCACGCCGCACACGTCGGTGGTGCTGACGGTCACGTCGCCGCAGTAGTACTCGACGGCGACGTCGACGGCGAAGGTGCCGTCGGCGGCCACCACGGCGGCCTCGGGCACGCCCGCGATGGGCGGATCGAAGGCGAGCGCCACCGCCGCGCCCTCGACCAAACCGTCGCTGGCGCCGGTGAGGCGCCAGAACGCCGCCTCCTCGCCCTCGGTGGGCTCGGCGTTCGTCAGGTCGAAGCCGTTGACGCCCATGCTCTCGAGGTCGAGCGTCGCGGTCGGCGCGTCACCGCCGCCCGCCACCAGGGTGTAGGCCGCGACGCTGCCGCTCAGCCCGCCCGGCGTGGCCGCGCTGGCCTCGAGCGTGTTCTCGCCCTCGGTGAAGGTGGCGCGCATCGTGGCCTCGCCGGCCACCACGTCCACCGGGCCGAGGGCCGCGCCGTTGAGCGTGAAGGTCACCGCGGCGCAGTCGCTCTGCGCCACGAGATCCACCTGAATGCCCTCCGTCCCCGCGTCCACGTCGTCCGCCGCGGTCAGATCGCAGGTGCCTTCGGTGGGCATCGGCGCCAGGGTCAGCGCGCAGCCGGCGACCTCGGTGTTCACCTGGATCGAAGCGTCCACGTCCCCGCTCGGCGAGGGCACGACCGCCGCCAGCGTGTGGCCGCGCGCGGCGCCGTCCCCGATGGCCAGCGTGACGCCACTGAACGTCGCCCGCCCGCCCGAAACCGTGGCCTCGCCGGCCGGGGTGCCGTCGACGGTCAGGCTGACCGGCCCGTCGGTGGGCCCGTCGACCCGCACCGAGACGTCGATCTGCAGGTCGTTGGCCAGCGTGTCGTCGGCGTCGTCGTCCGCGCCGAAGGTGGTGCCGGCGATGGGCGAGGCGAACTCGAGCGTGGTGTCCGGCGGCGGCGGGTCGGGGTTGCAATCGGGATCGTTGGCCGGATCGATGACCGTGATCACCGACCGGGTCGACATGGCGACCACCGAGGGCCCGTCGATCAGATCGGCCTGCAGGACCAAGGTGCCCAGCGGCAGCGGGAACGCAGGGAACGCGACGATGCCCGTCTCGGGCACCTCGGCGGTGGCCGAGATCGTCGTGTCCGCGACGCGCAGCTGGACGGACAGGCCCGTGTGATCGGCGGCGCCGAGGCGCACCAGCACCTCGACGTCGCGCTCGAGCACGTCGTCCGTGTCGCGATCGCCGTCGGCGGCGCAGGCCAGGGTCTCGCCCTCGTCGGGCGAGACGAAGGACAGCGCCAGCGCCGTCCCGTCCGAGCTCTCGTCGCACGAGCAGCCGGTGGCCCCCAGCGCGGCGACCAGCGCCGCGACGAACGGGCCGAGGACCGCGCTCCTCCCATGGATGCTCATCGTGTTCGCCCCCTGGGGCGGCCGCCCCAATCTCCGCACATCATGCCCCCGGAGCCCACGGCCCGCGAGCTCCCTCGCTACTACGGATCGTCCGCGCCATCCGTTGACCCTGCCGCGCCGATGGGCGGCGGCAGCGTCGATCCGTCAGGCGCCCGCCACTCGATGTACCCGCGCGCGGCGAGCTCGTCGAGGAAGGCGTCGAGATCGGCCTGCGCCTCGGCCGGCGCGACCTCGAAGGCGTCCACCACCGCGTCGATCAACCCACGGACGTCGCAGCCCCCCTCGAGGATGCGGGCCCACACGAACGAGCCCACGTCATTGAGGCGCTGCAGCTGATCGGCGGCCGGATCGAGGATCAGGGCGCGCCCCGCGACCAAGCGCGAGGCGATGCTCCGCCCCGGGACGGGGCAACGGTGGTGGGGATCCATCGCGGGCACATTAGTTGGGCCCCGGACGGGGAGTCAATATCCCGCGGCCCGCGACAGGAGGGTGATAACAGAAGAAAATTCCAGCACTTCGGCGACGGCGGCCGAGCGGTCGTCCGGCCGCCACGGCGCGCTCAGCCGACGCGCGCCTTCAGCTTGCTGGTCAGCTCGGGCACCACCTCGAAGAGGTCGGCCACCAGCCCGTAGTCGGCCACCTGGAAGATGGGCGCCTCGGGATCCTTGTTGATGGCCACGATGGTCTTCGAGCCCTTCATGCCGGCGAGGTGCTGGATGGCGCCCGAGATGCCGACCGCGATGTAGAGCTTCGGCGCGACCACCTTGCCGGTCTGGCCGACCTGCCAGTCGTTGGGCACCCAGCCCGCGTCCACCACCGCGCGGGTCGCGCCCACCGCACCGCCGAGGAGGTCGGCGAGCTCCTCGACGAGCTTGAAGTTCGAGGCCTCCTTGAGGCCGCGCCCGCCCGAGATGACGACGTCCGCGTCGGTCAGCGCGGGGCGGCTGGACTCGACGGCGTCGAGGCCCACGTAGGTCATGCGCAGGCTGCCCGCGTCCACGCCGGCCGCGATGCTCTCGACGGCGCTCGAGCCGCCGGTGGCCTCGGCCGCGTCGAAGTCCGAGCCGCGGACCGTCAGCACCTGGATGTCGGTGTTGATCTTCACCTCACCCAGCACGTTGCCGGCCCACATCGGGCGGGTGTAGGTCAGGGACCCGCCGCTGCCGTTGATGGCCACGATGTCGCTGGCCTGCCCGGCGCCGAGGCGCGCGGCCACGCGCGGCGTGCAGTCCTTGCCGATCGCGGTGGCGGCGGCCACCACGAAGGTCGCGCCGCTGGCCTTGGCCGCGCTGTGGAACGCCTGGGCGTAGGCCTGGGCGGTGTACTTCTCGAGGCTCGCGTCCTCGAGCACGTAGATGGTGCCGGCGCCGTAGGCCTGCAGCTGCTCGGCGAGGCCGCCGATGCCCTGCCCGGCCAGGGCGATGTCGTAGCTGGCGCCGGTCTTCTCGGCCAGCTGCCGGGCCGCGCCGATCGCGCTGAAGGTGGCGTTGGCCAGCTTGCCGAGCTGCTGCTCGGCGAGGACGAGGATCTTGCTCATGTGGGATCTCCCTTGCGGCTCGGCGTGCTCAGATGACCTTGGCCTCGTTGGCCAGCTTGTCGATGAGGGCGTCGACCGAGTCGACGGTGACGCCGGCCTCGCGACGCGGCGGCGCCTTGTAGCCCACCACCTCGACCTTCTGCTCGAGCTCGATGTCGAAGTCGTCGGGCTCGAAGACGTCGAGCTTCTTCCGCTTCGCCTTCATGATGCCGGGCAGGCTGGCGTAGCGCGGCTCGTTGAGGCGCAGGTCGGTGGTGATGACGGCCGGGAAGGTCAGGTGGACCGTCTCGACGCCGCCGTCGACCTCGCGCTGTACCTTCGCCGCCGTCTCGCCCTCGAGCTCGATCTTGTAGGCGAAGGTGGCCTGGGGCCAGCCGAGGTACTCGGCGAGGAGCTGGCCGACCTGGTTGTTGTCCCCGTCGACGGCCTGCTTGCCCATGATGATGAGGTCGGGCTCCTCTTCCTCGACCACCTTGGCCAGGATGCGGGCGACCAGATCGCTGTCGAGCTTCGCCTCGTCGCACTCCACGAGGATGCCGCGGTCGGCGCCCATGGCGAGCGCCGTGCGTACCTCCTTGGTGGCCTCCTCGTCGCCGATGGCGACGGCCACGACCTCGACGTCGTCGAGGTTCTCCTGAATGCGCAGGGCCTCTTCCACGGCGATCTCGCAGAAGTAGTTCATGCGGAAGTCGACACCGTCGAGGTCGAGCGACCCGTCCGGCTTGATGACGATCTTCGAGTCCGGGTCGGTGACCCGCTTCGCGGTGACCAGGATCTTCACCGAATCACTCCTGTTGGCTGAAGACGCCCGAGGCGCAGATGGAGAGGATCTCTTCGGCGGCGCGCTCGAGGCTGTACGGCTTGCGCCGCGTGGATACCCAGTAGAGCGACACCTCGTCGAGGGCCCCGAAGAGCACACGCTTGGTGATGCGCGGGTCGAGATCCTCGCGGAACTCGCCCGACTGCCGGCCCAGCTCGACGATCTCCTCGAGCAGCCCCAGGTACTCCTGGAACTTGGGGGCCTTGTATTCGCGCATGAACTTGGACGACTGCCGGAGCTCGACGGTGAGGACCTCGGCGAGGCTGGGCTGATCGGCCACCATGCGCAGGTGCGTCTCGACGAACACGCGCAGACGCACGCGGGCCGAGTCGGTGGCGGTCAGCTTCTCGCGGAAGGCGGCGATGATGCCCTCCATGCGGTCCTCGAAGAGGCTGATGAGCAGGTCGTCCTTGTTCTTGAAGTACAGGTAGATGGTGCCGTCGGCCACGCCCGCCTCGCGGGCGATGTCGCTCACCCGGGCGTTGTAGAAGCCGCGCGCCGCGAACACGGCGACGGCCGCGTCGAGGATGCGGCGGCGCTTGTCCCGGTTCTCGTTGCGCGGGGTGGCGATGGCGGGGGCCTCCTGAATGAATCCTCATTCACCGGCGAGCCCTCAGCTTGTAGGGTCGTTTTCTGCACTTGTCAAGCCGCGTCGACGGCTCGCTATACTGGCCCGCCTCCGCCCCGCGAGGACCCCGCCGTGGTCGATCTGAACAGCCTCAATCCGCAGCAGCGCGAGGCGGTGACCACCACCGAGGGGCCGCTGCTGGTGCTCGCGGGCGCCGGCTCGGGCAAGACGCGGGTGATCACCTTCCGCATCGCCCACCTGCTGGATCGCGGGGTGGGCGCCGAGCGCATCCTCGCCCTGTCCTTCACCAACAAGGCGGCCGGCGAGATGCAGGAGCGCGTCGCCGCCATGGTGGGCAAGCGCGCCCGCGGCGCCGTGCTGTCCACCTTTCACGCGCTCGGCGTCCGCTTCCTGCGCGAGGAGGCCGAGGCGGTGGGCCTGTCGAAGGGCTTCACCATCCTCGACGAGGGCGATCAACGGGACGCCGTGCGCGCGGCCCTCGAGCAGCTCGGCTTCAGCCTCGATCGCTACGATCCCAAGCAGGTGCACGCGCGCATCAGCCACTACAAGGGCACCCTGGCCGAGCCCAACCCGCGCTTCGGCGGCCTCGACGCCGTCGTGCACCACGTGCTGCCCCTGTACCAACAGCGCCTGCGCGCCCTGAACGCGGTCGACTTCGACGACCTGATCGGGGTGCCGGTGACCGCGATGGAGACGAACCCCGACGTCGGCGCCCGCTGGGCCCAGCGCTTCCGCTACGTCATGGTCGACGAGTACCAGGACACCAACGGGGCCCAGCTGCGCATGGTGAAGGGCCTGGTGCGCGGGCACGGCAACGTGTGCGTGGTGGGCGACGACGATCAGTCGATCTACGCCTGGCGGGGGGCGGTGGCGGGCAACATCCTCCGCTTCGACGCCCACTTCCCCGGCGCGCAGATGATCGCGCTGACCCAGAACTACCGCTCGACCAACCACGTGCTGCGCGCGGCCAACCACGTCATCCGGAACAACGTCGAGCGCCACGAGAAGACGCTGTGGAGCGAGCTGGGCGACGGCGCGCTGCTGCGCTACGCGCTGCTCGACGACGACGAGGAGGAGGCGCGCTGGGTCGCCACGGATCTGTTGGGGCAGAAGCGCCAGCGCGCGCTGACCTGGCGCGACTTCGCGGTGCTGTACCGCACCAACGCGCAGTCGCGGGTGGTCGAGGAGGGCATCCGTCAGGCGGGCATCCCCTATCGCGTCGTCGGCGGCACGCGCTTCTATGATCGCAAGGAGGTGCGCGATCTCGTCGGCTACCTGCGGGTGATCACCAACCCCTTCGACGAGGCCGCCTACCGGCGCATCGTCAACTACCCGCCCCGCGGGGTGGGCGACGTGAGCATCCAGCGCATCGGCGACCACGCGCGCGAGACGGGCGAGCCCTTCTGGCGGCTGGTCGAGCGACCCGAGCGCGTGCCCGACCTGACGCCCAAGGTGCAGCGGGTGCTGAAGGATCTCGACGCGCTGCTGCGCACCTACCGCAAGCGCTTCGCCAGCGAGCCGATGGAGGCCGTCTGCCGCGATCTGATCCGCGCGCTGAACTTCGCCGACGCGCTGGTGCGGGTGCACAAGCAGCCCCGGCAGGTGCGCAAGCGGCTCGACAACGTCGAGGAGGTGGCCAGCGCGCTGCGGTCGTTCCGCGAGCGCAACCCGGAGGGCACGCTGGACGACTACCTCGCGCGGCTGAGCCTCGACACGCGGCGGGAGGAGGACGGCGACGCGGACGCGGACGAGATCAGCCTGATGACGCTGCACGGCTCGAAGGGGCTCGAGTTCCCCTTCGTGTACCTCGTGGGCTGCGAGGAGGGGCTGATGCCCCACCAGCGCGTGCTCGACGGCGACGGCGAGGTGGCCGAGGAGCGCCGGCTGGTGTACGTGGGCATCACGCGGGCGCAGCGGCACCTGACGTTGACCGGGGCGAAGCGGCGACTGAAGTTCGGCAAGGTGCAGTATCGACGCCCTTCGCGCTTCCTCGACGAGATCCCCGAGGCGCTGTTCGAGGGGGGGCGCGGCGGGACGCCGCCGGCGCCGAGCGAGGCGGAGCGCGAGCAGCGGAACAAGGACGCCTTCGCCGAGATGTTCGCCACCCTGGGCGGGGGTGGCGGTGACCGGTGAGTTCTTTACGTCACGGCGGCGGGCGGCCACAGTGTTTCCGATTCTGGGTCGGATTCTGGGACAGGTAGCGTAGGCGATGGCGAAGCAGAACCTCCTGCTGGTGGACGACGACGCGAAGGGCCTCCGCGTCATGGAGGTGTCGCTGCGCAACGCCGGCTACTCGGTGACGACGGCGGCCAACGGGGCGGAGGCGCTGTCGAAGGTCGAGACGGCGCGGCCGGCGCTGGTGCTGGCGGACACCGCGATGCCGGTGCTCGACGGCTACGAGCTGTGCCGGCGCATGAAGGCCGATCCCGAGCTGGCCGAGATCCCCTTCCTGTTCCTGACCGACGAGACCTCGGTCGAGGCGAAGGTGCGCGGCCTCGAGCTGGGCGCCGACGACTACCTGACCAAGCCGATCTACATCAAAGAGATCGTCACCCGCGTCCGCATGGTGCTGCAGAAGCGGGAGCGCGAGAGCCTCGAGCGCAAGGACAAGCGCCGCTTCTTCGGCTCGCTCGAGGACATGGGCGTCGTCGATCTGCTGCAGACCATCGAGATCGGCCGCAAGACCGGCGTGCTGAGCATCGCGCGGGCCGGCGGCGCGAGCGCGCGCATGTGGTTCGAGGAGGGGCGGGTCATCGACGCCGAGGTCGGCGGGCTGCGCGGCGAGGAGGCCATCTACCGCCTGCTGACCTGGGAGCGGGGCGACTTCGAGATCGACTTCCGCCCGCCGGATCGGACGCCGACGATCAAGACCAGCACGCAGGGCCTGCTGATGGAGGGCATGCGGCGGGTCGACGAGTGGGGGCGGATGTGCGAGCAGCTGCCACCCCTGAGCACCGTCTTCCAGGTCGACTACTCGGAGCTCGCCGAGCGGCTGGCGGAGCTGCCCGACGAGGTCAACGCGCTGCTGCGGCTGTTCGACGGGCACCGGAGCGCGCAGCGGGCCATCGACGACGCCGAGCTGCCCGATCTCGACGCGCTGTCGGCCATCAGCCGCCTGTACTTCGAGGGCATCATCTATGCGGTCGAGGCCGCGCCGGAGCCGGCGGCGCCGACGCCCGCGCCGGCCGCGCCGCCAGAGCCCGCGCCGCCGAAGAAGCTGGACACCTGGCTGGGCGGGGCGCCCGAGGCGCGCCGGAGCGGCGGCGGCGCCCCCGTCGCGCCCGCCACCCCCGCGCCGCGGTCGACGCGCGCCGGGGGGCCGGAGCGCGACCTGGTCGACGATCTGCTGCGCTCGGCGGCCGACGTGCCGGCCCTGCGCCCGGAAGAACAGATCGGCGCCTTCGCCGATCCCGGCGTCGCGATGGATCTGCCCGGCGCGCTGGGCAACCCGCTCGACGTCGGCCCCGCGCCCGCCGCGTCGCCTGGCGCGGGGCTGCCCGCGCTCGACGATGATCTCCGGATCGACGAGCTCGGCCTGGGCGAGCCCTCGGGTGACACGACCGGCGCGCTGCCCGCGCTGCAGTCGGACACGGTGCACGACCACCACGAGGAGGAGGCCTTCTTCGATCGCCCCCACGAGGGCGGCGAAGAGGATCCGCTGCTGCAGCTGGATCACGAGCAACCGCCGGTGTCGAAGGCGGCCTATGTCGCGCTGGGGCTGGTGGTGCTGGGCGTCGTGGGCGCGGTGGTCTTCTTCGCGGTGCGCGACACCGTGGAGCCCCGCGACGTGACGCCGGGCGCGCTGGACGGGACGTGGTACACGGGCACCATCAAGAGCCGCCCGCCGGTGATCGAAGACGAGCCGATCGACGCCGGCTGGGCGACCGGCTACGCGCCGGACGGCGGCGCGGCGATGGCGCCGGCGGACGACGCGGGCGTCGAGGGCGACGCGGGCGCGGCGACGGGTGGCGCGCCCGAGGCGCGTCCGACCGAGGCCGCGCCCCCCACCGAGCCGGTGCGCGATGAGGTGAAGGGCGACTTCGTGGCGCTGATGCGCGACGGGGAGCGCCTGCACAAGGGGCGCAAATACGACGAGGCGGCGCGACGCTTCGAGAAGGCCCTGGCGCTGGCGCCCAACGACGAGCGGGCGCTGCTGGCCTTCGCGAGCGCGCAGCTCGAGCTGGCCAACGGCGACAAGGCGCTGACCGCGGCCGAGAAGGTGGCGCGCATCAACCCGAACAACGCGCTGGCCCACCTGATCATCGGCTCGGTCCGGCAGGACAAGGGCCAGAAGGAGGCCGCCATCGAGGCCTACGAGGCCTACCTGAAGCTGGCGCCCAAGGGACCGTACGCCACCGACGTCGAGCGCGTCCTGCGCGGCATGAAGTGAGCCGCTGATGCGGGTCCTGGCGATCGAGACCAGCTGTGACGAGACCGCCGCGGCCGTCGTGGACGACGGGCACCTGGTGCTGAGCGATCCGGTCGCGACCCAGATCGACATCCACCGCAAGTACGGCGGCGTCGTGCCCGAGCTGGCCAGCCGCAACCACGTGGTCGACATCGTCCCGGTGGTGCGCGAGGCGCTGGCGTTGGCCGGATCGACGTGGGCCGACGTGGACGCCATCGCGGTCACCCGCGGGCCCGGCCTGGTGGGCGCGCTGCTGGTGGGGCTGCAGGTGGCGAAGTCGTTGGCCTACGCCCACGACAAGCCGCTGGTGCCGGTGCACCACCTGGCCGGCCACCTGCACGCCGTCTTCCTGCACCGGCCGGGCGAGCCGAAGCCTGCCGGGCCGGCCTTTCCCCACGTCGCGCTGGCGGTCAGCGGTGGGCACACCGCGCTCTACCGCGTGGAGGATCCCACGCGGGTGACGCAGATCGCGAACACCCGCGACGACGCCGCGGGCGAGGCCTTCGACAAGGTGGCCCGCATGCTGGGCCTGGGCTATCCGGGCGGGCCGGTGGTGGAGCGCGGCGCGCGGACCGGCGATCCGACGGCGCACGGCTTCACCCTGCCGCGCTTCAAGGATGGCGCCCTGGACTTCAGCTTCTCGGGCCTGAAGACCGCCGTGCTGACGGTCATCCAGCGCCACGGCGCGCTCCCCGCCGGGCAGGATCTGGCGGATCTGCTGGCCAGCTTCCAGGCGGCGGCGGTGGCGCAGCTGGTCGACCGGACGGTGGCCGCCGCCGCCGATCACGGGGTGCGGGACGTGGTGCTGGCCGGCGGGGTGGCCTGCAACACGGCGCTGCGCGAGGCGCTCGGCGCCGCGCTCGGCGCGCGGCGGGCGAGGCTGCACGTGCCGCGGCCCCGCTGGTGCACCGACAACGCGGCGATGATCGCGGGGGCGGCCGCCGGCGCCGCCGCCCGGCGCGCCGGGCGCGGGCACGACGCGGCCGACCGCCGCGTCAACGCCGTCGGCGCCTGGCAGCTGACCCCGTGAACACCCGCGATCCCCGCGAGGTGCTGCGCGCCCACGGCCTGTGGAGCAAGAAGCACTTCGGCCAGAACTTCCTCGTCGCGCCCGACGCGCCGACGCGCATCGCCGCGGCGGGCGGCGCCGGCCCGGACGACGTGGCCTTCGAGATCGGCCCCGGCGTGGGCACGCTGACCCACGCCCTGGCCGAGCGCGCGGGCCGGGTCGTGGCCCTCGAGTACGACTTCGAGCTGGTGCCCGTGTGCCGCAAGGAGCTCGCCTACGCCCGCAACGTCGAGGTGCGCGAAGGCAACGTGCTGGACGCCGACTGGGACGCCCTGGCCCGCGAGGCCGGGCGGCCGCTGGTGATCTACGGCAACGTGCCCTACCACCTGAGCACCGACATCGTGACCGGCCTGCTCGACGCGCCTGGCGCCTGGCGCCGCGCCTGCTTCCTGCTGCAGCGCGAGTTCGCGGTCCGCGCCGCCGCCGCGCCCGGCGACAAGCAGTGCAGCGCCCTGTCGGCCGCGGTCGCGCTGCAGTGCCACGCCACCATCGCCTTCGAGCTGGGCGCCGCCGACTTCCACCCGGCGCCCAAGGTCGACTCGGCCGTGCTGGTGCTCGAGCGCCGCGCCACGCCCGCCGCGGACGTGCCGGACCCCAAGGACTTCCGCACCATCGTGCGCGCCCTCTTCGCCCAGCGCCGCAAGATGGCGCGCAAGGCGCTGAAGGCCGTCCACCCGGATCCCGAGGCCCTGCTGGCCGAGGCCGGCCTCGAACCGACGCGCCGCGGCGAGACCTTCACCCTCGACGAGCTGGCGGCCCTGAGCCGCGCCTGGCGTCCCCCCGCGTGACCCGCGCCGCGCGCGCGGTTATCCTGGCCCCGTTTCATGCAGGCATCGGAGCTCCCATGGTCGCGCGGTCGCTCGCCCTCGCCGCCTCG
>JAUHXL010000031.1 GCA_030426945.1 bacterium | reverse complement strand
GGTGTGCCAGGGCGGCGAGCAGTTCTGCGACGCGCAGCCGGGCCAGCCGGGCATCGAGCGGTGCAACGGCGTCGACGACGACTGCGACGGCGTGATCGACGACGCGCCGGTGGACGCGGGCGGCGCCTGCTCGGTGGGCGTCGGGGTGTGCCTGGCGCGCGGCGTCGAGCAGTGCGTGGACGGCGCGCTGGCGTGCGACGCGGTGGCGGGTCAGCCGCAGCCCGAGGTGTGCAACACCCTGGACGACGACTGCGATGGCTTGGTGGACAACGCGATCCCCGGCGTGGGTGACGCCTGCCAGGACGGCACGGGCGCCTGCCTTGCCGACGGCCAGGTGGTGTGCCGGGGCGGCGAGCAGTTCTGCGACGCGGAGGCGGGTCAGCCGGTGGCCGAGCGGTGCAACGGCGTCGATGACGACTGCGATGGCCAGATCGACGAAGACGCCGTGGACGCCGGCGGCGCGTGCTCGGCCGGCGTGGGCGCTTGCCTGGCCAACGGCGTCGAGCAGTGCGTGAACGGGGCGCTGGCCTGCGACGCACAGCCGGGCCAGCCCCGGGCCGAGGTGTGCAACGCGGTCGACGACGACTGCGACGGTTCGGTGGACAACGCCATCGACGGCGTGGGGGTGGACTGCCAGCTCGGCGCGGGCGCTTGTCAGGCGGACGGGGTGGTGGTCTGTGAGGGGGGCGAGCAGTACTGCGACGCGCAGCCCGGTCAGCCCAGCCCCGAGCTGTGCAACGGCATCGACGACGACTGCGACGGTCAGGTGGACGACGCGCCGGTGGACGCCGGCGGCGTGTGCACGGCGGGCGTGGGCGCTTGCTTCGCGCGCGGCATCGAGCAGTGCGTGAACGGCGCGCTGGCGTGCGACGCGGTGGCGGGTCAGCCGCAGCCCGAGGTCTGCAACAACGTCGACGACGACTGCGACGGCCAGGTGGACGACAACGTGCCCGGCGTGGGTGTGGTCTGCCAGAACGGCACGGGCGCGTGCCAGGCGGACGGCCGGGTGGTGTGTCAGGGCGGCGAGCAGTTCTGCGACGCGCAGCCGGGGCAGCCCAGCCCGGAGCTGTGCAACGGGCTCGACGACAACTGCGACGGTCGGATCGACGACGCGCCCACGGACGTCGGCGGTCGCTGCGCGGCGGGGGTGGGCATCTGCCGGGCCTTGGGCACCGTGCAGTGCGCCGAGGGCTCGCCCTTCTGCGACGCTCAGCCTGGTCAGCCGCGCCCCGAGGTGTGCAACAACCTGGACGACGACTGCGACGGGACGGTCGACGACAACGTGCCCGGCGTCGGCGCCGGCTGTCAGAACGGGCTCGGTGAGTGCGTCGCGGACGGCCTGGTGGTCTGCGAGGGCGGCGAGCAGTTCTGCGACGCCGTGCCCGGCGATCCCGGCCCCGAGTTCTGCAACGGGCTCGACGACGACTGCGACGGCCAGATCGACGACGCGCCGGTCGACGAGGGCGCGAACTGCACCGTCGGCATCGGGGGCTGCCAGGGCCGCGGGCAGGAGATCTGCGTCGAGGGTGACCTGAGCTGCGATGCGCAGGAAGGTCAGCCGCAGCGCGAGCGCTGCAATGTCGTCGACGACGACTGCGACGGCCAGACCGACGAGGACTTCCCGATCGGCGACGTGTGCACGGTGGGCACGGGCGCCTGCGAGCGGCAGGGGGCCTACCTCTGCGTCGCGGGCGGCCTCGGCTGCTCGGCGCAGCCCGGCCAGCCCGGCGTCGAGGTGTGCAACGGCATCGACGACGACTGCAACGGCGAGATCGACGACGCCCTGTGCTGCGGCGCGCCGCCGGCGCAGGTGAACGTGGCGGCCGGCGGCGACACGCTCGACCTCGCCGTCGAGGTGGCGGCGCACCCGAACACCAGCGATGGCGAGCGGGTGGGCGTGCTGTACCTGACGTCCGATCCCGACGGCACGGTGGTCAACCTGCGTCGCTACCGGACCGACGGCGTGGCGGTGGGCAACGAGCACCCGTTCGGCTTGTTGAGCAACCCGCTGCTGAACGACGACACCCACTCGATGGCGCTGGTGGCGGTCGACGGTCGGCCGGTGCAGGGCACGGGTCGGATTCCGGTCTTCGTCGCCGCCTGGAGCGAGCGGTCGGATCAACAGAACGCCGGGGTGACCCTGAACCTGGTGCGCGCCAACGAGAGCGGGACCCAGATCGGGGGCAGCGCGTCGCTGCCGGTCGGTCAGGAGGGCCAGTCGGTGCGTTCGCCGGCGCTGGTGCGGCTGACCGACACCATCATCGCGGCGGCCTGGTACGACGAGAACGCGGGTCAGGTGCGGGGTCAGGCCTACGAGGTGCAGTACGTCGCGGTCGGCGCGGGCTACTTCGGTGGGTTCGTCGCGGTGTCGAACATCGTCTCGCTGAGCGACCGCCTGATCTCGGTCGACAACGTGCGCCTCGCGGTGGACGGCGACGGTACGGTCGTCGCGGTGTGGGACGAGCAGCAGGAGCTCAGCACCGAGATCGTGGGCACCACGTGGAGGCCGCTGGACGGCCAGGCCGACCAGCCGACGCGGTTGGTGACGGCCGGCCAGAACGGCGCGCCGGCCGAGGGTTGCCGCGCGCCGGACGCCGCGTGGAACCCGATCACGGGGCAGTGGATGGTGGTGTGCCAGGGCCAGGACGTGGACGCCGCCGAGGCGGTCGGCCTGCTGGTCGTTGCCGATCCGCTGCAGGTCGCGGGTCCGGTGGTCGGCCTGTCCGACTCGGCAAGCCGCTCGGGCCCGCCCCGGGTGGTCAGCCGGGACGACGGCTTCATGACGCTGTACGCCCAGACGAACCCGGGCGCGACGACCGCGCCGGTGCACCTGTGGTCGACGCTGGTGTTCGACGGCGCTGCGGATCCCGCGCGCCGGTGGACCCGGGAGGACGACGGGACGGACTCGACCCGCGTGGCGCCGGCGGGCGTCGAGGTCGAGGGCGGCGGCGAGGTGTTCGTGGCGTTCACCGGCGGCGTGCCGGGCCCGCCCGCCGACACCAACACCTTCCGGCAGCGCGACGTCTGCCTGTGCAACGGCGAGGCCTGCGACACCGGGCTGGCCGGGCGCTGCGCCTTCGGCGTCACGGCGTGCGACGATGCGGCCACCTGCGAGCCCATCCAGCGGCCGCGGCAGGAGGCCTGCGGCAACGGTGACGAGGACTGCGACGGCCAGGTCGACGAGGGCCTGTGCTGCCAGGACGACCAGCTCGCGCTGCGGCTGAACCAGACGAACAGCGCGATCACGATCAACAACCGCGTGCTCGAGGTCGGCTCGACCGATCCCAACGGTCGCGTGGCCCCGCGGCACGGCGCCGTCTACCTGGTCAGCGGGCGCATCGGCAACGGCGTGAGCGTTCGCGTGTTCGACGGCTTCGGTCGGCCCTACGGCGTCGGCGCCGCGGTCGGCAACTCGGCGGACAACGTCTTCAGCACCTCGTCGCTGCGCCAGCTGAGCATCGAGGGCGTCAACGCGCCCGGCATCGCGGCCGAGTACCAGGTGTTCGTCGCCTTCTGGCTCGAGCGGGTGCCCGACTCCAACAGCTTCGGGCTGTGGTACGTGGCGGTCGACGCCTCGACCGGCCAGCTGCTGACCAGCGGCACCGTCCAGGACGCGCAGGGGCTGCCGCTGCGGGACGTGTCCGAGCCGGCCGTCGCGCGGGTGGGCCGCGACCACCTGGCGCTGGTGTACCGCGAGACGAACGCGCAGCAGGTGCAGGGTCGGGTCTTGCGGGTGACGTCGGCGACGGTCAACGGGGTCACCCGGATCGCGCTGCAGGACATCGCGGGCCCGCGGACCCTCAGCGGCGGGCAGGGCTTCGCGGTGGGCCCGACCGTGTCGAGCAACGGCACCGACGTGATCGTCGCGTACTCGGGTCAGGTGGGGCAGGCCTACGAGACCTTCACGGTCATGTGGCCGGATCCCGTCGGCGGCAACGGCTCGCGGGCGGCCATCCAGGTGTCGGGCGGCGCCAACGGACCGCCCTCGACCTGCTTCGTGCCCGACGTCACCTGGCACGGCGTCTCGGGTCGGGGCCAGCGGCCGTCGATCGTCTGCGTCGAGCCCGGCGGGCAGGGTGGGGTGACGGGCACCATCTGGTGGTCGGAGCTCGACGCGGCCGGCGCGCCCCTCGCGGCCGAGAAGCTGGCCGATGTGGGTCAGAACCCGCGCATCACGGGCGGGGCCGACGGCGCGCAGGCCCTGTGGGACCAGGACGTGCTCGACGACGCCGGCGCCCTCGTGCGCCAGCCCTTCACCGCGTGGATCGAGGACGGCGCCCGCCCGACGGCCGTGCAGCGGCTGCTGCCCGACCCGCCCTTCGCCGCGCGCTACGCCTACGACGCCGAGGCGACCTTCGGCCCCGCGGGCCCGGTGGTGGCGTACCACGGCGGCTCGAACAACGACACGAACCCCGACGTGTTCGCCGCGCCGCAGGTGTGCGGCCCCTGATGGGCCCGCGGGTCGCGTCCGGCGTGGGCCATCGCCCCACGCCGGACGGTCCTGCGCCGAGCCGCCGCGCCGCCCTGAGGCGGGGCGCTGACCGGCGTGGGCCCGGCGCCCACTCGCCCGTTCGGCTCAGCCGAGGCTGCGCCGGCCGCCGCTGAGCGGCGTCCCCGTCAGCCCTGGTCGGTCCGACCCCGCCCGCCCGCCAACACCCCGCGCGCCGTCAGCAGCGCGAAGAGGCGCTCCACGCAGCGATCCAGCGACAGCTGAGCCGTGTCGACGGCGAGGTCCGGCCGCTCGGGCGCCTCGTAGGGCGAGCTGATGCCCGTGAAGTGCGGAATCTCGCCCGCCCGCGCGCGGGCGTACAGACCCTTCGGATCGCGCGCCTCGCACACCGCGAGGGGCGTCGAGACGTGCACCTCGAGGAAGGCGTCATCGGGCAGCAGGGCTCGCACGGCGGCGCGATCAGCCCGGAAGGGCGAGATGAACGCGGTCAGCACGATCACCCCGGCGTCGGCGAACAGGCGCGCCACGTGGCCCACCCGCCGGATGTTCTCGGTGCGATCGGCTTCGCCGAAGCCGAGATCGGCGTTCAGGCCGTGGCGCACGTTGTCGCCGTCGAGCACGAAGGCGACGTGCCCGCGCTCGAGCAGCGCGTGCTCGAGCTCGACGGCCAAGGTCGACTTGCCCGAGCCGGAGAGGCCGGTCAGCCAGACCACCGCGCCGCGCTGGCCGAGCAGCGCGCGTCGTCGCTCGGGGCTCACCTTGCCGGGATGCCAGGTCAGGTTGCGATCGTCGGGGCGCCCCACGGCGGACTCCTCAAGGACGAAGGGGAGGGAAGGACGGCGCCGGCCGGGTCAGAAGACCTCGCGCGCCACGCCCTCGACGCCGGCGTTGCCGGCGCTGGGCCCACCGGCGCCGCCGCCGGTGATCTCGTACTGGTTGCCGACGCTGTCGGGCAGGCTCTGCCCGAAGCGGTAGACGCCGATCGAGGCGCCGCCGGCGCCCCCGCCGCCGTGCCCGCCGCGGCCGCCGTCACCGCCGAGGCCGCCGCGGCCGCCGCCGCCGATCTCACCGTTGGACGGCCCGCCGCCGCCCGGCGTGCCGCCCGCGCCGCCGTCGCCGCCGTCGCCGCCGCGTCCGCCGACGCCGCCCCGCCCGGCCCGGAACGCCGTGTTCTCGATCAGCGGGCTCGAGTCGATCAGCAGGAGGGCGATGCTGGCGCCGCCCCCACCGCCGCCGGTGCCCGCCGTGCCCCGGCACCCGCCGCTGCCGCCGCCGCCGCCGCCCCCGCCGCAGCCCAGATCGCAGGTCGGGAAGCCGAAGCGCTCCTTCTGGCCGCCGCCGCCGCCGCCGCCGCCGCCGCCGCCGCCGGAGGTGCCGAGCTGCCCGTCGGCGCCGGACGGTCCGACCCACTCGCCGTCGACGATCATGCCGCCCCCGCCGCCGGGCGCCCCGTCCTGGCCCGCCTGGCCGCGGGCCCCAGGGTTGCCGGTGCCGCCGCCGCCGGTGTCGTCGCAGTCGTTGTTCCGGGCGCCGCCCCCGCCGCCGGGGCCACCCCCGAGGCCTTGGCCCGGCTCCCCGGTTGCGCCGTTCTCGTCGTCGCGGCCGCCGTTGCCGCCGCGCCCGCCGTGGGTCGCCCCGTCGTCGCACATCGTCTGGCCGCCCTCGCCGCCCTGCCGTCGGTCGCAGTCCTGGAAGATGTTGCTGCTGTCCTGGGCGTCCTGGCCCAGGGCGCCGGCCGTCCCGTTGTTGCCGGTCGAGCCGGGCTCCCCGTCGGCGCCGGGTCCGCCGCGGCCCGAGCTGAAGATGCTGTCGCGCAGCACGACGCCGACCGAGTCGACGAGGTAGCCCGCGTAGCTGCTCTGCCCCGGCACCTCGGTGTCGGCCGAGCGCACGTGCAGGCGCTGCACCTCGGTGGTGGCGATGATGCTCAGCCCCACGAGCCCCATGCCCTCGCCCTGCACGACGGTCTCGACGGCCGCGTCGCGGCGCCAGCCCTCGCTGGCGTCGTAGCCGCCGTAGAGGTTCACGCCCTCGACGAGGTACACCGTCTCCCGATAGGCCCCGTGCGAGATGTAGACGTCGTAGCCGCGGGCCGCGGCCAGCTCGATGCCCTTCGTGATGCTGCGCACCGGATCGAAGCGGCTGCCCTGGTTGACGTCGTCGTCGCCGCGCTCGGTGTCGACGAAGATGGCCCGGCTGGCGTCGCCGTCGATGCCGTCGCAGTTGGCGTCGACGTTGCCCAGATCGGGCGGATCGTCGGCGCGCTGGAAGACGCACTCGGCCTCGCAGCCGTCGGCGGCCAGGCCGTTGAGATCCACCCAGCCGGGCAGGCACGCCCCCATCGAGCAGCGGCCCTCGCCGCAGACGCCCTCGGCGTTGGCGAAGGCGCAGCGGTTGCCGCACCGCCCACAGTTCTCCGGGTCGCGGTCGAAGGGGAAGTTCTCGTCGGCCTCGCCATCGCAGTCGTTGTCGAGCGTGTCGCAGGTCCGCTCGGCGTCCGGCTCGAAGGTGCCGGGATAGCGGCAGTCCCACGCGCCCTGCAGGCACAGCGGCGCCGCGCGGGCGCACTCGCCGAGGCCGAGGCAGGTGCCGGGCGGCGCGAGCAGCTCCTCGTCGACGCGGAAGTCGCAGTCGTCGTCGGCGCCGTTGCAGGCCTCGCTGCCCCCCTCGTTGACCGCCGGCGCGGTCTCGTCGCAGTCGATGCCCAGGCAGGCGTCGCCCTCCCCGTACCCGTCCCCGTCCTCGTCGAGGCAGGCCCCGCAGATGCCCGACTCGGGCAGACACTGGCGCTCGGACTGGCCGCCGGCGCCGGGCACGTCTTCGCATTGATAGCCGTCGGGGCAGCCCCGCTCGCGGCAGTCGGCGGCGCAGTAGGTGCTCTGGCCGATGGGCAGGCAGCGGTCGAAGCGACCGTCGCAGTCCTCGTCGGTGCCGCAGGGCGCGCACAGGGCGTTGGGCACGCAGATGAAGGTGACGTCGGCCTCCGCGTTGGTCACCGAGCCGCAGCGGAAGCCCTCGCGGCAGTCGTCGATGCTGCCGCAGCGGTTGGTGCAGCGGCGTCCGTCTGGCGTGTCGATGCAGAAGCCCGACGAGCAGTCGACGTTCTCGTCGCAGACGCTGCCGACCGCGCGCGCGGGGATGCCCCCGTCGTCGAGCGTGCCGTCCGGGCCGCCGCGCCCGAAGTCGACGGGCGGCGGCAGGCCGAAGTCGGCCTCGGACGCGTCGCGCCCGCCACCGGTGACGTCGTCGACCTCGGTGGCGTCGACGCAGCCCGCGAAGAGAGCCACCACCACGAGGTGGACCGGCAAGCGATGGATGCGCATGACGGCGACCCTAGCAGGGGCGCCGCGCCCACGGCAATCGGCGCCGCCCGGTTCTCGCCCGGCGGCGACGCCCGATGCGTCGCCGCCGCCCGAACGCGGGCTGCCGCCGCGGCGGACGTCTCCCCACGCACCGCCGACGGGCTCTTCACACCAGAGGCGGCCGGGCCGGCGCAACAGTCAGCCTAAAGTTTTGAAATCAAACCCGGATCAGGGCGCCGCTTCGAAGGCGCCGATGTCCGGCAGGGGGCCCTGAGGCCGCGGGCGGCCGTCCTGGTCGACCGCCGGCGCGAACGCCGGGTCGGCGCGATCGACGACCGCGCTGCCGGGCAGCGGGCGGGTGTTGCCCGACGGCAGGCTGATGAAGCGCGGATCGCCCTCGACGTTGTCCCGGAAGGCGTCGGCGGCGGCGTCCACCGCCGCCGCGTCGGCCAGGTTGACCGCCCCGCGCAGGAAGGCGCCGAGGCCGTTGTCGAAGAACAGGTTGGCCACCACCGCGTCGACGGTGCCCGGATCCGCGCCGAGCTGGACGATGCCGTAGCGCCCATTGAAGGCGAAGACGTTGTTGTAGGCCACCGCGTGGGACACGTCGCGGACGTAGAGGCCGGCGCCCCCGTTGCCGGCGAAGGTGTTGTTCACCACGGTCGCGTCGCCGTCCCGGAACGACACCAGCACCCCGTTGCCGGTGTTCTCGACGAAGGCGCTGTTCGACACCTCGATCTCCGTGTCGATGGCCTGCACCACGCCCGACGCGTCGCCGGGGATCCCCGCGTCGTTGAGGCGGAACAGCGAGCGGCTGACCACCAACCGGCCGCTGACGCCGTGCCGCAGAACGCCCAACGAGGCGGTGCTGCGGTTGCGCAGGAAGGTGCAGTGCTCGACGGTCACGTCGCTCTCGAGGTTCTCCATCACCGCGCCGGCGTTGAGGGCCTCGGCGTCCTCGAACGTGACGTCCACCAGCGTCAGCTGGGAGCGCACGATCTGCAGCGCGGGCACGTTCGACCGCGGCTGGCCGCCGCGCAGGATGCGCATGCGCTCGAGTCGATTGGCCGCGTCGCGGTCGTTGGCCAGGCTGAACGCGGCGCCGCGGTGGTCGACGTCGACGATGACCTCGAGCGGGTTGCCCTCGCCGACGATCTCGACGGCGTCGGGCCACGGCACCGGGAAGCGCTCGAACTCCTCGGGGTGCATCGTCGCGCTGTACGTGCCGGCCAGCACGTGGATG
Source organism: bacterium (assembly GCA_030426945.1). Lineage (GTDB taxonomy): Bacteria > Myxococcota_A > Bradymonadia > UBA7976 > UBA1532 > JACKDN01. The sequence goes on along the minus strand of JAUHXL010000031.1, from coordinate 21,391 downwards.
GTGGCGCGGGGGCCGCGCACCTGGCTGGCGGCGTGGGTCAGCGTGCGCCAGGGCAGCTGCCGCGAGCCGTCGCCCTCCGCGTCGCTGCCGCCCTCCGCCGACACCCAGTAGTTGCGATAGCAGACCCCGGCGCGGCAGCTCCCGTTGGGCGCCGGGCACACCTCGCCGCAGGCGCCGCAGTTCTCGGGATCGCTGAAGATGTCGATCCCGTTGTCCACCTCGCCGTCGCAGTCGTCGTCGAGGTAGTTGCACACCTCGGGGCTGGGCAGATCGTCGAAGCAGGCGACGTCGCCGGTGCGCAGGTCGCACCCCCAATAGCCGCGGGCGCACTGATCGGGGTCGGGGCTGTCGCAGGCCTCGCCCAGCTGGGGGAAGGCCTCGTCCGTCGCGCCGTCGCAGTCGTTGTCGCGCGTGTCGCACAGCTCGGCGACCGGGGGCAGGGGCAGCGCGTCGCACACCGCCGAGCCCCCGTCCAAGGCACAGACCAGCCCCCCGGTGTTGCGGCACTCGCCCTCGCCGGCCGCGCAGGCCTGCCCCAGCGCGTAGCCCTCGTCGGTCTGCCCGTCGCAGTCGTCGTCCAGGGTGTTGCAGCGCTCGACGCCGGGCGCTCCGGCCTGCGCCGAGCACGTGGTCGCGTCGCCGGCCGCCGTACACACGGTGCGCCCGCTGCGCTGGCAGGCGCCCACGCCGACCGCGCAGGCGCCGCCCACCGCGAAGCCCTCGTCGACCACCCCGTCGCAGTCGTCGTCGCCGCCGTTGCCGCAGATCTCGTCGACCGGGTCGCCCGACGTCGCGCTGCACTCGACGTCGGCGCCCCCCGCGGCGCACACCACCACGCCGCTGCGCGCGCACCGCCCCGCGCCCACGCTACAGGCGGCGCCGACCTCGAAGCCCTCGTCGACGCGGCCGTCGCAGTCGTCGTCGCGCCCGTCGCCGCAGGTCTCGACCGCGGGCTGCGCGCCCATGGCGTCGCAGATCACCGCGGCGCCGTCGGCGCCGCAGACCAGCCGGCCTCGCCGCGCGCAGGCGCCCTCGCCGATCACGCAGTCGGCCCCGACCTCGAAGCCCTCGTCGACGCGGCCGTCGCAGTCGTCGTCCACGCCGTCGCCACACCGCTCGGCCGCCGGCTCGCCGGCCTCGACGCTGCAGCGCACCCCGCGGCCGTCCTCGGCGCAGGCGAAGACCCCCGCCCGCTGGCACGCCCCCACGCCGGCCACGCACCGCTGCCCGAGGTCGAAGCCCTCGTCGGTCTGCCCGTCGCAGTCGTTGTCCTCGTCGTCGCCGCAGCGTTCACCCAGTGGATCGGGCGCCCCGGGCACGGCGTCGCAGCCGGTGTCGCCCCCCAGCGCGTCGCACTGCGAGGCCCCGCCGCGCCGGCAGATGCCCTCGCCCGCGTAGCAGATGCGCCCGAGCGCGAAGGGCTCGTCGATCATCCCGTCGCAGTCGTTGTCCCGCCCGTCGCACCGCTCGGCGTTGCCCGGGTAGTTCTCCCGATTCGTGTCGTCGCAGTCCTGGCAGACGTTGACGCCGTCGCCATCGGCGTCGGCGTTGCAGTCGGGCAGGGCGCGGCACTCGGCGTCGCCCTCCGAGTCGCAGGCGAAGACGCCGTCCACCTCGAGCCCGCGGTCGGTGGTGAACTTGCACCGCCCGCCGATCGCGTAGCCCTCGTCGGCGCGCCCGTCGCAGTCCTCGTCGAGGCCGTTGCAGCGCTCGGCGCGGGGCGACACGGCGTCCTCGCAGGGCCCCCACAGGCCTTGGGCGCAAAGCTGGCGGCCGGGGCGGCATTCGCCCAGGTCCGTGCCGCAGGTCCGCAGGTCGCCGTCGTCGCAGTCCACCACGAAGGCGACGTCGGGCGTCGCGTCGACGGGGCGGGCGTCGAGCACCCGCACGGCTGCGTCGGCCGCGGCGTCGCCCCCGCGCCCGTCCGCTGGCCCATCGCCGTCGTCGCAGCCGCCCAGCAGGGCGGCGGCCAGGAGGAACACCCAGTGTCGTTGCATTGCGCCATGCTGGCCGAAACCGGCGAACGACGCCAGCCGGCCGCCTCGCTCGCGGTCAGGCCGGCTCGCCGAGTCGGGCGAAGTCCTCGAGCAGCGCGCGCTGCGCGTCGCTCAGATGCGTCGGGACGACCACGTTCACCCGCAGGTGCAGGTCGCCGCGCCCGCCCCCGTTCAGCCGCGGCATGCCCTCGCCTTGGATGCGCACGACCGTGCCGGGCTGGGTGCCCGCCTGCACGGCCACGGTCGTCTGGCCGTCGAGCGTCGGCACCTCGACCTCGGCGCCCAGCGCCGCCTGCACCATGTCCACCTCGACCTCGCCGAGCAGCTCGTCGCCGTGGCGCTCGAAGCGCTTGTGCTCGGGCACGTGGATCAGCACGTACAGGTCACCGGGCGCGGCCCCCTCTGGACCGGGATCGCCCTTGCCGGTGACGCGCAGCTTCATGCCGTGGCCGATGCCGGGCGGCACCTTCACGGTGACCTTGTCCACCCGCTGATGCGTGCCCCGCCCGCTGCAGTCGGCGCAGGGCTGCTCGATGATCTGGCCCGCGCCGCGGCACCGCGGGCAGGTGGTCGCCATCGAGATGAAGCCGCGGTTGACCGCCACCTGGCCGCGGCCTCCGCAGGTGGCGCAGGTCTTCGGGCGGGTGCCTGCGGCCGCGCCGGTGCCGGTGCACGTCCCGCAGGGCACGTCCCGCGGGATCTCGAGGGTCGGCTCGACGCCGCTGAGGCACTCCTCGAGGGTCATGCTCAGGTCGTAGCGCAGGTCTGCGCCGCGGCGCGGCCGACCGCGCCGACCCCCGAAGCCGAACATCTCGCCGAAGAGGTCGCCGAAGGCGCCGAAGATGTCGCCGAGATCGCCGAAGCCCTGGAAGCCGCTGCCCTCGAGGCCTTCGTGCCCGTAGCGATCGTAGATGCGCCGCTTCTCGGGATCCGACAGCACCCCGTAGGCCTCGCTGATCGCCTTGAAGCGGGCCTCCGCCTCGGCGTCGCCGGGGTGCCGGTCCGGGTGGCACGCCATGGCGGCCTTCCGATAGGCCTTCTTCAGCGTCTGGGCGTCGACATCGCGCTCGACCCCCAGCAGCACATAGTAGTCTTCCCGCATCCAACACTCCCGGCTGCGGGCGCACGGTAGGCACTCGGGCGGTGGTGTCAAGCACGACGGCGCATCTGCGGGCCGAGGAGGGGGCGTTGATCCCGATCTGTGATTGCAATCAGGTGTCGGCCGCGCGCATCGACGCCGCGGTCGAGGCGGGGGCGCGTTCGGTGCGCGAGGTCGCTGCGCGCACGGGCGCGGCGACGAGCTGTGGGCGATGCCGCCCGGCGGTGGCCCGGCGCGTGCGGCGCGCCCGCCTGCGGGCCTGGTGGCGGTCGCTCTTCGGGCGCCGCTGAGCCGGCGCGTTGTCAACGAGGCCCGGGGCGGCTAGAGTCCGCGTCCCGACCACGCGGAGGTTCGATGCGCCTCGACGCCGTGCCCGACGGTCCCGGCTCCGCCGCCCTCACTGACGAACTCGAGGCGGTCGCGCACCGGGTGGGCCGCTTCATCAAACGGCTCGAGGTGGACGCCGACGACGTCGAGCTGTGGCTCAACCGGCGAGGCAGCTGGGGGTGGCGGGTCGACGGCCGGGATCTCGAGGCGCGGATGGCGCCCCAGCGGGACACCGTCGCCTTCCGCGTCTTTCGCGACGGCCGCGTGGGGGTCGCGCAGGCGGACGCGCTGGACGAGGCCACCTGGCTGAAGGCGATTCAAGCGGCGCTCGCCCAGGCCGAGCCGGACGCGCGGCCCTTGCCGCCCGCGCCCGCGGCGCGGCGCCCGGGGCCGATGACCTTCGATCCGGAGCTCGCCGATCAGCTGGCGCCGGCGCGCGGGCTGCATCGGGTGGCCGCCGCGCTGGTCGACAACACCTGGCACGAGGCGGAGCGCATCCCCGGCCTGGCCCGCGTCGACGGCGAGGTGCGCTATGTCGTGGATCGCTATGTCGTGGCGTCGACCGCGGGGGTCGTCGCGTCCCTGCACGCGCACCTGCGCGGCCACATCGAGCTGAACGGCGTCTACGGCGATCTGATGCACCAGACGCACGCGCCGGAGTCCTACCTGCCCCTGGCCCTGCTGGGCGCGCGCACCTGGCGCACGATGCCGCGGGCGCACGTCACGCCGGCGGATCTGGGCTTCAGCGACGTGCTGCCCGTGGTCTTGCACCCGCGCGTGCTGGAGCAGCTGGTGCGGCGGGTGGGGCCGGTGGTGTTCGACGCGGCCGGTCGGCCGGGCGGGCAGCCGGCGCTGACGGACGGGGCCGAGATCGCCGCGCCCGGCGTGACCCTGGTGGACGATCCCGGCCTCGACGGCTTGTCGACCAGCCGCCCCTTCGACGACGAGGGGGTGCCCACGCGGCGCACCCCCTTGCTGGTGCGGGGTCGGGTGACCCAGCTGTGGCGCACGCGCGCCGAGGCCGCGCGCACCGGGGCGGTGCCCAGCGGCTGCGCCTGGCGCCGCCCCGAGGGGGGCGCGGCCGGCCTGATCGAGCGCCCGCGCCCGGGCTTCGGCAGCGTCTTGATGGAGCGGGGCGACGTGGGCTTCCACGACATCGTGGCCAGCGTCGATCGGGCCGTGCTGGTCCACGCCCTGGACGATCTGCGGGTCGACCCCGCCACCGGGGGCTTCCGCGCGAAGGTCCGCTGGGGGGTGACGCTCGAGACCGACCGCGAGAGCCGCCTGCTGGCCCCAGGGGCGTGGCGCCTCGCCGGCAACCTGTTCTCGCTGCCCGGCGGACCCACCGGGCTGCTCGAGGACGCGCTGCTCAGCCGCGAGCTCTACGACACCGGCACCGGCATCCTGCCCTACTGCTTCGGCCAGCTCGATCTCTGACCGGGCCCGGCCTCGGTTGCGCGCGGCCGGACCGTCTGCGAGGCTCCGCGCCCAGAGGTGATGCCATGCGAGGTCTGGTGATCGTCGGCGCCCAGTGGGGCGACGAGGGCAAGGGGAAGGTCGTCGACCACTACGCGCGCCGCGCCGAGATGGTGGTGCGGTACCAGGGGGGCGCCAACGCCGGCCACACGCTGGTCGTCGACGGCCACAAGACGGTCCTGCACCTGGTCCCCTCGGGCATCTTGCACCCGAAGACCGTCTGCGCGGTCGGGCCGGGGTGTGTGGTCGATCCGCGGGCGCTGCTCGGCGAGCTCGACGCGCTCGCCGCCGCCGGCGTGGTCATCGAGCCCGAGCGGTTCCTGCTCAGCGAGCGCGCGCACCTGGTGCTGCCGGTGCACGCCGCGGTGGATCGGGCGCGGGAGGTGGCGGCGGGGCGCGACGCCATCGGCACGACGGGGCGCGGCATCGGGCCGGCCTATGAGGACGTCGTCGCCCGGCGCGGCATCCGCTTCGCCGATCTGGGCGATCCCGCGCACCTGCGCGGCCGCCTCGAGGCGCTGTTGTTCGAGCGCAACCTGCTGCTCGCGGGCCTGGGCGCGCCGACCTTCGAGGTGGAGGGCCTGCTCGAGGCGCTGGCGGCCGTCCACGCGCGCCTGGCCCCCTTCGTCTGCGACGTGGGCCGCGCGGTCGCCGACGCGGCCGCCCGCGGGGCCCACATCCTCTTCGAGGGGGCGCAGGGCACGCTGCTCGACGTGGTGCACGGCAGCTACCCGTTCGTGACCTCGTCGGCGACCGTCGCGGCGAGCGCCGCGATCGGCACCGGCGTCGGCCCGCGGCTGCTGACCGACGTCATCGGCATCACCAAGGCGTACTGCACCCGGGTCGGGGCGGGGCCCTTCCCGACGGAGCTCGACGACGCGATCGGCGAGCGCCTGCGCGCCGCCGGCCACGAGTTCGGCGCCACGACGGGGCGGCCGCGGCGGTGTGGGTGGCTCGATCTGCCCGCCCTGCGCTACGCCGCGCGCCTCAACGGTCTGACCGGGCTCGCGCTGACGAAGCTGGACGTGCTGAGCGGCCTCGAGGCGGTGCGCGTCGCGGTGGCCTATCAGTGGCGGGGGCGCACCTGGGACGAGCTGCCCGCGGATCCCGCCGCCATCCGCGAGGTGACGCCGATCTACGAGACGCTGCCGGGGTGGGTGGGGGATCTGGGGGGCGCGCGCCACCTGGACGCGCTGCCCGAGGCGGCCCGGCGTTACGTGGCCTTCGTCGAGGAGGCGGTGGGGGTGCCGGTGGCGCTCGTCAGCGTCGGTCCGGGGCGCGAGGCGCTGTTCGAGCTGGCGGATCCCTTCGCGGCGCGCTGACCTGCGCCGACCGGCTCAGCGTCGGCCGTGGCCCCGCGCGTGGCCGCGCGCCCGGGGCGGGGCGGGGCGCTTCGCGGCGCGGGGGACGTAGCGGTCCTTGCCCCGCGGCACGTAGGCGTCACCGCCCCGCGGCACGTAGGCGTCACGACCCCGCGGGACGTAGGCGTCGCGGCCCCGCGGCACGTAGGCCCGGCGCGCGGGCACGTAGGCGGGGCGGGCGGGCACGTAGCGGACCGGGACGTGCGCGTGGCGGCTGCGGTGGTGGCGGGCGCGCGCCCGAGCCCGCGCCGCGGCGGCCCGGTGGGCGCGGATCTCGGCCCGCCGCGCCGCGGCCAGGTGATCCCAGTGCGAGCACCCGTCGTAGTGGTCCTCGACAGCGTGGCGGTGGTGGTGGTCGTGGTGGCCGCCGGTGCTGAAGCTGATCTCCAGGCTCTGGGCGGCGGCGTCGTCGGGGGCGGCGATCAGGGCGCCGAGACCGAGGGTGGCGGCGACGAGCAGGCGATACATGGGACCTCCTTTGCGGGTTCGCGGCCCGAGACGACCTCCTCGTTTCATCATTCAGCGGTTTTTTTTGGGGCGGCGGCCGCCCGATGACGCGCTGCGTCGCCGGACGTTGCGTGGCGGCGGCGTCGCCGCGTACGATGCCCGCCATGCGTCTGCGCCCCTCGCTCATCGTGCTCCTCGGCCTGCTGTTCGCCGGTCCCGCGGCCCTCGCCGGTCCGGCCGACGAGGCGCGCGCCGCGGAGAAGGCGGGTGACCGTGAGGCCGCCATCACCGCCTGGCGGCGCGCCATCGAGGCGGATCCGGCCGACGTCGGCGCCTATGAGGCGCTCGGTCGCCTGCAGCTGCGCGCCAAGCGCTTCGAGGACGCCGTCACCACCTTCGAGCGGTTGGTGGCGGCTGCGCCGACGCACGCCAAGGGGCAGTACCGGCTGGCCTTCGCGCTGCGCAAGGCGGAGCGCTACCCCGAGGCCGCCGCCGCGTACCGCGCGTTCATCGAGCGGGCGCCCGACGACGCCGACGCGCGCTTCGGGCTGGCCGAGTCCCTGCGCAAGCAGGGCGACAAGCCGGGCGCCCTCGAGGCCTACCGCGCCTACGTCGAGCTCGAGCGCCGACCCAGCGAGGCAAAGTGGGTGGCCCGCGCCCGGGAGGCCATCGCCGAGCTCGAGGCCAGCGCGGCCACCGCGCCGGGCGCCGAGCGCCCCCTCGAGCCGCCGGCGGCGCCCGCGCCCCCCGCGGCGCCGGCCACGGCCGCGGTGGGCGATCCCGACGCGGCCTTCGCGCGCGGGGACTACGTCGCGGCGCGCGATGGCTATCGGGCGGCGCTGAAGGCCCGCCCGGACGCGCCCGCGCTGCATCACCGTCTCGCCGTCGCGGCGGCGCTCTCGGGCCAGGACGCCGAGGCATTGCGGCACGCGCACGCGGCCGTCCGGCTCGATCCCGGCAACCCGGCGGCCGCCGAGCTGGCGGCCACGTTGCGCGCGCGCCAGGACGCCGCCCGCCCGGCCGCGCCGCCCCCGTTGGCGCAGGCGGAGCTGGCCCTGCGCGAGGGCCGGCTGCGGACCGCCCTGCGCCTGGCGACCGACGTCGCGGCGGCCGGCGGGCCGACGGTGGGCGGCGCCCATCGCGTCCGTGGCCGCGCCTTGCTCGCGCTGGGCCGCGCCGCGGAGGCCCGGGCGGCCCTCGCGACCGCCCTCGCGCACGGCGAGGGGGGCCCGCAGCTCTGGCGGGAGCTGGCCTGGGCGGCGCGCCTGCAGGGCGACGGGGCCGCCGCCGCGCGCCTGCTGGATCTGGCGGCCGTCGCCGCCCCGGTGGACCACCCGCTGGCCGCGCGCGCGCACCGCCGCCTGGCTGGCCTGCAGCCCCAGGACGAGCCATGACCGACAGCCGCGACGAGCGCCACCACGACGACGGGTTCGACGACGAGGACGAGCGCGGGCGCAAGGGCAGCCTGCTCGGCCAGCTGCTGCGCAAGGCGGTCAACCAGGGCGTCGAGGCGATCAGCGACGAGAAGCTGCGCGAGACGCTGGTGGCCGAGATCTTCCGCAAGGCGATCACCAAGGGCGGCTCGGTCTACGACAGCACCGAGGACTCCCTTCGCCGGCTGGTCGCCGATCTGCCCCTGCCCAAGGAGGTGGTCGACCGCATCATGGCGCGGCTCGACGACTACAAGGCGGACATGCTGGGCATGGTGAAGGACGAGGTGCACGAGTTCCTCGACCGGGTCGACGTCGGCCACGAGCTGCAGCGCGTCTTGACCAGCCTGTCCTTCGAGATCTCCACCGAGATCCGCTTCGTGCCCAACGAGAAGGGCGTGCAGCCGGACGTGAAGGCCTCGGCGCGCGTGAAGCGCAACGAGCGGGGGCGCCGGCGACGCAAGCCGGAGGCCGCGGACGACGAGGCTTGAGATCCTCCCCGGTTCGGGTCGCCCGCTCGCTGGCGACCGGTCTCGCGCTGATCCTGGCGACGGCCTGCACCGAGACCGCCGATGACCCGGCTGACGTGGCCACGGACGACGCCCGCGTGGTGGACGCGGGCGCCGACGTCGACGCCGGGCGGTCGCCCGGCGCGCCCTGCGATGCGGATGTCGACTGCGCCGGCGTCTGCCGGGTGGACGCGGCCGATCCCGCGGGGGGGCGGCGCTGCTTCGTCGCCTGCGCCGCGGGCTGTCCGAGCGACACGGTCTGCGTCGACGGCGCCTGCGTCGCGGCGCCCCCCACGCCCGGAGACGAGGGCGCCGACTGCAGCGGCGGCGCGCCCTGCGCGGCGGGGCTGTCGTGCAGCGGCGACCATCCCGACGGGCAGCGCTGCGCGCTGACCTGCGCCGACGACGCCGACTGCGCGGAGGACGCCCGCTGCGCGGCGCACCGCACCCCCTCCGTGTGTCTGCCGCCGGCCGCGGCGGTGTTCGGCTGCCCCGCGCTGCCCTGCGCGCGCGCCGATCTGCAATGCCTGATCGACGAGGAGGACGGCGGCGGCACCTGCGTCGCGCTCTGCGGCGTCGAGGGCGCGCGCTGCCCCGAGGGCGGCGACTGCGTCCGTCAGCCGGACGGGGCGCTCCTGTGCGTGCCGACGGGGGACGGCCCCGTCGGCGCCCCCTGCGCCAGCGGGGGGGACGCCGCCTGCGCCGAGGGCCTGGCCTGCCGGCCCATCGCGGCGGGCGACGAGGCGCCGCGCTGCACGCGCGCCTGCGAGCGGCTCGAGGACTGCTGCCCCGCCGGCGACTGCGACGACGTCGCGTGCCGGCGCCCTGCGGGGGGCGACGGCCCGGTGTGCATGCCGGCGCCCTTCGGTCGGGGCGACGAGCAGGGCGGCCCGGACGCGGACTGCGCCGCCCACGGCGCGACCGACTGCGCCCCCGCGCTCGACTGCGTGGAGGGCGTCGCGGACCGCCGCGTGTGCGCCGCGCCCTGCGCCGGGCTGACCTGCGCCGCCGGCTTCGTGTGCGTCGCGCGCGGCGCCCAGATGAGCTGTCTGCGCGGCGACGCGGCGGGGGGGCCGGGCACCCCGTGTCCCTCCGGCGAGGGCTGCGCCGACACCTGCGTCGAGGCCGAGAGGCCCGAGACGCGCTACTGCACCGTGGCCTGCGACGGGGGCGACTGCCCGGCGGACTTCGGCTGCCGGGACGGCCTGTGTCGGCTGGGCGCCATGCCGCAGCAGCCCGACGGCGCGGCCTGCCCGCCCGACGGCGCAGCTGGCTGCGCGGGCGGCACCTGCGTCGCCGATCCCCAGGGCGGAGGCGACCGGTGTACCCGTCCCTGCGAGCCCGACGGCGCGCCCTGTGAGGCGCCGCTGATCTGCCGCGCGATCGACGGCGGCTCGTTCTGCCTGCCTGGCGATTGACCGGCTCGCCGGCGGTCGGGTAGAACACCCTGATTTTTCACCGGACCTGGCCCGCCGCCAGCCCGAACGGACAGCCCGACGGAGCGGATGCGCGTCTACACCTTCGGGAACGGGACCGCCGAGGGCAGCGCCGACATGATCGACGTGCTGGGCGGGAAGGGTGCGGGCTTGGCCGGCATGAGCCGGCTGGGCGTCCCGGTGCCGCCCGGCTTCACCCTGCCGACGGACGCCTGCCGCGCCTTCTACGCGGGCGGCGAGACGCTGCCCGACGGGCTGTGGGAGGCCGTCGAGCGCGGGCTGGCCTTCGTCGAGCAGGCGCGTGATCGGCGCCTCGGCGATCCCGCCCGCCCGCTGCTGGTGTCGGTGCGGTCCGGCGCGGCGGTGTCGATGCCGGGCATGATGGACACCATCCTGAACGTGGGGCTGACCCCGGCGGCGGTCGAGGGGCTGGCCGCCGAGAGCGGCGACCGCCGCTTCGCCCTCGACAGCCACCGCCGCTTCCTCGAGATGTTCGCCGAGGTCGCGCTGGGGGTCGACGCCACCGTCCTGCAGGACGTGCGGGAGGCGGTGCGCGACGCCGCCGGGCTGGGCGATGCCCACCGCCTGCCCGACTCGATGCTCGCCCGGCTGCCCGACGCGTACCGCGCGGCCCTGCTGCGCCACGCGGCCGTCGAGGTGCCGGTCGATCCGCGCGCGCAGGTCGAGGCGGCGCTCATCGGTGTCTTCCGCTCGTGGAACACCCGGCGCGCGCTGCGGTTTCGCCGCCAGAACGGCATCCCGGACGATCTGGGCACGGCGGTCACCGTGCAGGCGATGGTGTTCGGCAACCTCGGCGCCGGATCGGCGACCGGGGTCGCCTTCACCCGCGATCCCAACAGCGGGGCGCGCCGCCTCTTCGGCGAGTACCTGCCCGAGGCGCAGGGCGAGGACGTGGTCAGCGGCGCCTTCACGCCCTATCCGCTGTCGCGCGCCGACGCGCGTCCCGGCGCACCGACCCTGGAGGACAGCGACGCGACGGCCTACGCGGAGCTGACCCGCATCGCCGATCTGCTCGAGCGGGCGCTGGGTGACGTGCAGGATCTCGAGTTCACCATCGAGCGCGGCACGGTGTGGATGCTGCAGACCCGCGCGGCCAAGCGGTCGGCGCGGGCCGAGGTGCGCACGGCCGTCGAGATGGCCGACGAGGGCACCATCGACCGGGACACCGCGCTGCTGCGGGTGGATCCCGAGCGCCTGACGCGCCTCATCCACCCCAGCGTGGATCTGCACGCGCGGCCCCGCGTGCTGGCCCGCGGGCTGCCGGCCAGCCCCGGGGCGGTGTCGGGCATCGCGGTCTTCGATCCCGAGGAGGCCGTGCGGCGGTCGGCGGCGGGGGAGCGGGTCATCCTCGTGCGCGTCGAGACCTCCGCCGAGGACATGGAGGGCATCCGCGCGGCGGTCGGCGTGCTGACCTCCCGCGGCGGCATGACCAGCCACGCGGCCCTGGTGGCGCGGGGCCTGGGGCGCTGCTGCGTCACCGGCTGCGCCGACATCGTGGTCAACGAGCGCAAGGGCCAGATGACCCTGCGCAAGGGCTCGGCCGTCCTCGAGACGGGCACCTGGCTGACGCTGGACGGGGGGACGGGCGAGGTGATGCTGGGCGAGGTGGCCACCTCACCGGCCGATCCGCCCGCCGCGTTCGCGACGCTGATGGGCTGGGCCGACGCGCGGCGCTGCCTCGAGGTGCGGGCCAACGCGGACAACGCCGCGGAGGCCGGGCGCGCCCTGGAGCTGGGCGCCGACGGCATCGGCCTGTGCCGCACCGAGCACATGTTCCTCGACTACGACCGCGTCTCGCTGGTGCGCGAGATGGTGTTCGCCGACTCGGTGGCGACCCGCCGGGCGGTCGTCGAGCGCATCCTGCCGCTGCAGCGCAAGGACTTCGCGGCGCTGCTGGAGCGGGCGGGGGGCAAGGTGATCGCCGTGCGCCTGCTCGATCTGCCGCTGCACGACGTGATGCCCTCGCAGCGGGAGGAGCTGAGCGATCTGGCGGCGCAGCTGTCGATGCCCGTGGACGTGCTGGTCAATCGGGCGCGGGTCATGCGCGCGACGAACCCGGTGATGGGGCACCGCGGCTGCCGCCTGGGCCTGACCTTCCCCGAGGTGTACGAGATCCAGGTGCGGGCGCTGTTCGAGGCGGCGCTCGACGTCGGGGGCGCGCACCAGATCGAGGTGGTGGTGCCCCTGGTCACCTGCGCCGAGGAGATGCACCGCCTGCGGCGTCGCATCACCCACATGGCCGCGCGCGTCGCCGACGAGCGCGGCGCGCCGCCGGTGCCCTTCACCGTGGGCACCATGATCGAGTCGCCGCGCGCCTGTCTGGTGGCCGACCGCATCGCCGAGGCCGCCGACTTCTTCCTCTTCGGCGCCAACGATCTCACCAGCGCCACCTTCTGCATCCACCGCGACGACGCCGGGCGCTACCTGCCCTTCTATCTGGAGAACGAGGTCCTGGCCTACGACCCCTTCGTGCGGCTGGACCGCGAGGGGGTCGGTCAGCTGGTGCGGACCGCCATCGAGCGCGGGCGCGCGGCGCGGCCGGGCCTGGCCTGCGGCCTCAGCGGCGCGCAGACCGCCGATCCCGACACCATCGCCTTCTGTCACGAGGTGGGCCTGGACTACGTGTCCTGCGCGGCTCACCGGGTACCCATCGCGCGGCTCGCCGCGGCTCAGGCCGCCGTCCGCGGAGAGGGGAGTTCACCGTGAGGTTCTGCTCGCGCGCCGGGGCGTCCTTCGCCGCTGCGCTGTTCTTCGCCACCGCGCTCGTCGGGGGCTGCGCCGTCGACGAGACGGGGGAGCCCCCGCCGTCCGACGCGCTGTACTACCCGGTGGGCCTCGCGGCTCACCCCGACGGGCGCTACCTGTACATCGTCAATGGCGTCTTCGACCGGAAGTTCAACGAGGGCACGCTGACGGTGCTCGACACCTACGAGCGGCGCCTGCTCGCGGGCGCGACCCAGCGCGTCGGCCTCTTCGGGGGCGAGCTGTTGGTCACCCGGCGCAGCGGCGAGTCGGCGGTCGAGGCCTTCACGGTCACCCGCGACGACAACACGCTGCACGCCTTCGAGGTGACCGCCGACGCCGCCGCCCCGGACGGCACCGGCCACTTCGGCTGCGGCGGCCGGCGCTGCGGGGTGCCCTATGACACCTTCGGCGGGGACGGCTTCTCGGGCGACCCCTACGCGCTCGCCTTCGACGGCGTCAGCCTGCTGATCAGCCACATCGAGCGCGGCGTGGTCAGCCGCTGGGAGCGCGGCGGCGGCGTGGCGAGCCTGGTCTTCGGCTGCGCGGTCAACCTGACCAACGGCGCGAGCAGCCTGGCCCGCCACCCGGCCCTCGGCTGGGCCTACGTGACCGATCGCTTCGGCCAGCAGATCCAGGTGGTGGAGCCGGTGGCGCTCGTCGAGCAAGCCGTCAGCGGGGCGATCAACCGCGACAGCTGCCGCTTCCAGGGCCAGTCGGGCATCACCGTGGATCCCTTCACCAACCGGGGCCGCACCCGCGGCCTGGGCTTCACCGCCGACGGGACGCTGCTCTACGTCGCCAGCAACACCGACAGCAGCCTGCGCATCTACGACACCTCGGTCGACGGCAACGGTCGACCCCGCAACGATCTGGTCGCGGCGGTCCCGGTGGGCAACGCGCCCAACGTGGTGCGCGTGGCCGGCCTGCGGGGCGGCGAGGTGCGCGTGCCCGACGGCCTCGACCGGGGGCGCGTGGGCGAGGTGGTGGACGCGAAGGGGCAGGGGCTGGTGTACCTGACGGCCTTCGAGGACGACCGCGTGATGGTCGTCGATCCCACGACGCGCACGGTCATCGCCCGCATCGACGTGGGCCTCGCGCCGCACGACATCGCGTTCATGCCCGACGTGGACGGCAACCTGCGCGGCTTCGTCTCGAACTTCCAGGAGCACACCGTGTCGGTGATCGATCTCGAGCCCGGCTCGCCGCGGCGCTTCCAGGTGCTGGCGACGGTCCCGTGATGCACACCCGACGATCCCCCTTCGCCCTGCTCGCCCTCGGCGGGCTGCTGCTGGCCGGCGGCTGCGACGCCCCGGCCACGACCCAGCTGACCCGCATCGAGGGGGCCCAGTTCATCACCTTCCGCTGCGTGGCGGAGCAGGCCGACGGCACCTCGGTGGGCCTGCCCCTCGACCGCTGCGGTTGCAGCCGCGTCGACGAGGCCAGCGGGCAGCTCGTCTGGCTGGGCCGCGTGCAGTGCCGCTGCCGCGACGCGCTCGACCAGACGGTCCGCTTCGTCCGCGCCGATCCGGCCACCTGCGCCGACGGCGTCTGTCAGCCGGCCGTCGGCGACGACGGCGACTGGATCCCCATCGCGTCCAGCGCGCCGCCCAACGAGCGCGTGGCCTGTGTGCCCCAGCGCGCCGGTCAGGTGCGCGCCTACGTCGGCAGCAACCAGCGCGGCGAGGTGGCCGTGCTCGACCTCACCGGCGACGACGCCGACGGCGACAAGCAGGTGCTCGACGTCGACCGCACCATCCCCGGCGTGACCGCGGTGTTCGTCGACGATCTCATCAGCGACGTCGGCACGCACCCGGACGGCCGCTTCGTGTTCACGGTCAACGCGACCTCGGGCACCCTGTCGGTCATCCGCGAGGATCGCGACGTCCGCGAGTCCTTCAAGGTGGATCTGGGCGCCGGGCCGCTGCTCGAGGCGGCGGTCTGGCCGCCGGTCGGTCGCCCCCGCCCGACGCTGGGCGGCGCCGCGCGGGCCTTCGTCAGCGCGCCCCAGGCCGGCATGGTGCTCGAGCTCGACCTCGACGCCCTCGGCGCCGTGGACGACGCCGAGATGATCGACGACGTCGTCGTGGCGGTCCACGCGATGCCCGGCTTCGTGGCGGGGCAGGGGCCCTACCCGGGCCGGCTGGCCATCGATCCGCGCGGCACCGCGCTCTACGTCGCCGACGCGCAGCGGCCGCAGGTGACCGCCTTCGATCTCACCGGCGGCGCGGCGCCTCGGATCATCGATCTGACCCCCGTGCGCGACTGCGACGACGCCTACCTGCGGCGCGTGGTGTCGACCGAGGAGGACACCACCTGCGCCAACCGCGTCGACGACGACGGCGACGGCCTCGTCGACGGCGACGATCCGGACTGCGCCGGCGAGGGCGCCAGCGAGGCTCTGCGCCAGAGCTGCCGGGACGGGCGCGACAACGACGGCGACGGCGTGGTCGACCTCGAGGATCCCGACTGCCAGGCGCCCGAGACGGCCGAGGGCGGCGATCTCGCCGGCGCGCGCTGCCCCAGCGTCAGCGAGTGCGGGGACGGCGTCGACAACGACGAGGACGGCCTGGTCGATCTCGACGACCCCGACTGCGGACCCGACGCCCCCCGGTGCGACGCGCGCGGCTGCGTGCCGGCGGCGCTGCGCGCGGCGTGGGAGCGGCCCCTGGCCGAGGTGCCCGCCTGCGGCAACGGCCTCGACGACGACGGCGACGGCCTCGCCGACCGCTTCGATCCCGGCTGCGCTCACGAGGCGGATACGGACGAGGCGGATCCGGCCACCGAGCGCTCGACCTGCGGCAACGGCGTGGACGACGACGGCGACGGCGCGGTCGACGAGGGCTGCACCGGCGATCCCACCACGGGGCCCGGCCTGCCCGAGGAGGTCGCCGACGGCCCCTGCGAGAACGGCGTCGACGACGACGCCGACGGGCTGATCGACGCGGAGGATCCGGGCTGCAACGACTACGAGGCCCGCGATCTGTACGGCTTCGAGCGCACGCCGGGCTGCGCGGACGGCGAGGACGATGATCGCGACGGCCTGGTCGACTTCGGCAGCGATCCCGACTGCTACGCCGCGGCCGACACCGTGGAGGCGTCGTCGGCGGCCCCCGTCGGGCCCGCGGATCTGGTGACCGTCGGTGCCCCGCTGGACGACGGGGCGCGGCACTTCCTCTACGCGGCGGATCCGCAGGGCGTGCTCGCGCTGGTCGACCTCGACGACCTCGACGCCCCGCTGCGCCGCGCGCGCCTGGGGCGCAGCGCGCTGACGCTCACCGCGCGCGAGCGCGGCATCGAGGCGTCGGTGCTGTTGGTCGCCGACGACGCGTCCCTGCGCTCCATCGAGGTGACCGCGCCGACGCCGGTGCTCACCCGCGACGGGCGGCCCATCTTCGCGCACCTGCGCCGGGTCGCCGACGGCATCTACGAGCCGGTGGGCTACTACACGGTCGAGGACGGCTTCGCCTGGACGGTCACCGGCCTCGACCTGCCCGACGACACGTATCCGTTGCAGGGGCGCCTGCGGCTGGATCTCGAGTCGCCGGTCGTGGACTTCGAGCTGGCGGAGGACGAGGCCGACCGCGAGCCCTTCTCGGTGCTCGGTGAGTCGGCCGAGCTCGACCGGGGGCGCTTCGATCCGCAGGTGTTCCTGCCCGATGATCGCCGACGGCTGCTGAACGCCGAGGCGAACGTGCGCACGCTGGCCCAGAGCCGGACGAACCGCGTGGCGACGGCGCCCCGGCTGCTGCGCGGCGACTCGACGGTGCGCTTCGAGCCCAACCGCTTCCCCGCCTTCTGCCGGCTGGATCAGCCCGACGCGCCCGCGCCCGAGGTGTGCGTGCCCATCGGCTTCACCGCCACCGGCGAGCCGGAGTCCGCCGAGCAGCAGCGCCAGCGGACGCAGTTCAGCGTGGCCCCCTACGAGGGCGTCCAGGTCATCGAGGACGATCCCGAGGTGTCCCTGGGGGACACCTACACCCTCGCCTTCGAAGGTGAGCTGCCCCGCTCGACCAGCCGAACCGGCCAGTTCGGGGGCAGCGGGGGCGACCAGTGGACGCTGCTCGACTACGGCGCCGACTTCTGCCGCGTCGGCGTCGAGGTGGGCGACGTGGTGCTGATCGACAACTTCGTGCCGCGGGACGAGCAGGCCGCGCAGGACGACCTGTGCCAGCGGCTGAACCGCCAGGCGCAGAACGTCGATGTCAGCCTCCAGCGGGAGCCCCTGCGCTACGAGGTGGTCGAGGTCTACCCGCACAAGCTGGTGCTGCGCGTGGATGCGCGGGATCCCGACACCACCTACCAGGAGCAGGTGTCCTTCGATGGGCGCACCCCGCTGCCGCGGCTGCTGTCGGCGCCGCCGGCGCCCTCGTTCGCCTGCGCCGCCCAGTTCATCCAGTACCGGGTGCGCGCCGGGGCCGAGCAGTGGGTGCTGTCCGGGCGGGTCAACGGCTATCGGCACCCCTGGGTGGACCGCGGCGGCCAGTGTGTGGAGGACGAGGCGCGGCTCGCGGCCGGGCGCGTCGGGCGCACGCGCCTCGGCGAGGCGTTCCAGAACGAGTGGTTCCGGTTCCGCCTCGGCGCGCTGGTCGTCGAGGCGTGCAGCGACGCCTCGGGCTGCGGGGGCGTGCCCGGCGACGCGCAGCCTTTCATGCTCGACGTGCGCTACGAGTTCGACGTGGCCTCGGGCTTCGGCGTCCAGCGTCTCTCCGACGCGGCGGTGCTGGCCCGCGAGATGCGGTGGTCGCCCGCGGACGACCACCTGTACATCGTGGACGCGGCGCTCGAGACGGTGGCCGAGATCGCCGGTCTGAACGTGTTCGACGAGGTCATGCGGCAGGTGCGCACCTTCCGCTGAGACGGGGGCGACCGAGCCGAGGAGGCGAGTGATGGCGGACAAGCCCAGCTGGCGCGACAAGGATCGGAAGCGCGATCAGAGCGCGCATCGGCGTGAGGAGCGTCCCGGGGGCGGGGGGCGCACGCCGCGCATCGACTCGGCCACCGCGACCTACAAGCGGCAGCTCGACGCGTTCTTCGACAAGGGCGTGGTGCCCGACCACCTCAAGGACAAGCTGCCGCCGGGCACGCAGGGCGAGGGCCCGAGCGAGCGCACGGTGCTGCTCCGCGCCGTGCGCACGGCCGAGAGCGGGAAGGCGCTGGTGCAGGCCATCGACGCGCTGCACGCGAAGTTCGGCCTGCCCGACGAGATGGAGGTGCTGTTGCGGGTGCTCGAGCACCCCAAGGACGCCGTCCTGCGCGACGCGCTCGATCGGATCGAGTCCTACGTCGACAGCGGCCAGCTGGTGCCCAAGAAGAAGAACTTCGTGCAGCGCCTGAAGGGGCTGGAGTTCAGCAGCTTCGACCCGCGGGTGCAGGCGAAGGCCGTGGCGCTGGCGGCCAAGCTGAGCTGACCCAACGGACCGGCTCAGTCGCGGTGGAAGAACTGCCGCAGACCGGTGCGCTCGAGGATCTCACGCTCGTATTCGTCGGCGGTCAGCCGGGCGCGCAGCTCGAGCAGGGCGCGCGCGCTCTCGCCGATGGGCGTGCGCAGGGGCACGGCCACCGCCTCCACCGTGTCGACGAGGGCCTGGGCGACCTCCTCGGGATCGCCCTCGGGCGGCCGATCCGTCTGGTGCAGCCGCTCGGCGAAGGCGACGAGCTGGGGCTCGTAGACCTCGAGGCGGTCCTGATCGCCCACCGGCTTCCGCGGCTGCCCGCCGTCGCGGTAGTTGGCGGGCTCGAGGATCGCGACCTCGACGCCGAACGCCGCCGCCTCGTAGGACAGCACCTCGGCGAAGCACTCCTGGGCCCAGGCGCTGGCCGAGTAGACGCCCATGAAGGGCACCGCCGCGCGGCCGAGGCCGCTGGTGAGCTGCACGATGCGCCCCTGGCCGCTGGCCCGCATGGCGGGCAGGACGGCCCGGAAGAGCCGCAGCGCGCCCACCACGTTGGTGTTGAGCATGGCCAGCAGCTGGTCGGGCGGGCAGGCCTCGAGCGGGCCCATCACGCTGTAGGCGGCGGTGTTCACCAGGGCGTCGACGCGGCCGTCGAGGTGCTCGAGGGCGTGGCCGGTGGCCGCGGTGACGCTCGCGTCGTCGTCCACGTCGAGCGGCACCACCAGCAGGCGATCACCGCCGATGGCGAGGGCGCCGAGCGCCTCGGCGTTGTGGCGCCCGCGCCCCTCGGGCTCCCGCACCCCGGCCACCACGCGGTGGCCGCGGCGGGCGAGGGCGCGCGCCGCGCGGAAGCCGAAGTCGGTGCTGCAGCCAGCGACGAAGACGTGACGAGGGCCGTGGTCGAGCATGGGCGAGACGTTAGGGTATCGAAGGGGGCGACGCCAGCCTTGCCGTGCCCTCATACTGACCGCCGCGGAATCCACCGCCGTCCGGCGAGGTTCCATGACGCCGACGGGCGCGCCGCGTCCACACTGCCCTGGAGGTCGGACTTGAGCCGAGCCCCCCGCGCCCCCCTCGCGGCGCTGTTCGTCCTGTCGCTGGTCACCGGTTGCGGTGGCGCCCGCCGCCCCGACGTCACGCTGCCGCCCGCGCCGCCGCGCGACGAGGTGGCCCTGCGGGCGGCCGTCGACGCCTACTACGCGGCGACGGATCCGGCGGGCCTGCGCGCCGCCGTGGCGCAGGCCCGCGCCGCGGGCGCCGGCACCGCGCTCTACCACGAGGTCGCCGCGGATCTGGCCCGCTTCGAGGATCGGCCGGCCGACCAGGTGGAGCACCTGCTGGCCGCGCTGCTGGACGTGCAGGCCGACGCGCCCCTCGTCTACCTGCACCGCCTGGCCGACCTGCACTGGACGCTCGACGAGCGCGCCCGCCTCGAGGCGCTGTTGGCCACGCTGCAGCGCGAGCACCCGGACGCCGAGACGCGCGCCTTCGCGGCCTGGGTGCTGGCCCACAGCCTGCACCTGCGCGGCGACGCGCCCCGCCGCGACGCGACCCTCGCCGAGGTGGGCGGCCGGCTGCCGCTCGCGGTCATCGGCACCTTCGACAACGACCAGGGCAAGGGCTTCGACGCCGTGTATCCGCCCGAGCGGGGCGTCGATCTGAAGGCGCGGTACGCGGGCAAGCTGCTGGAGATCGGCTGGCGCACGGACGCCGACCGCGATCCGCGGGGCAAGACCGATCTGGGCGAGCTGATGTCGCCGCAGCGGTGGCAGGTGGCCTACGGCGCCAGCGCCTTCGTGGTGAAGGAGGCCGGCACGTACGAGCTGCGGATCAGCTCGAGCGATCCGGTGAAGGTGTGGGTCAACGACGGGCTGGTGTTCGCCGGCCGCCGCTTGAACAACTGGCTGTTCGACGGGCTGGTGCTGCGGGTCGAGCTGCGCGCGGGCGTCAACCGGGTGCTGCTGAAGAGCGCGCAGGAGGGCGGAGCGTGGCTGTTGGCCGCGCGGGTGACCGGGCCGGGCGGCGCGCCGCTGCCCGAGGGCGCCCTCACCCCCGTCGCGGCGGACACGCCCTACGCCGGCGAGCCCGCGGCCGACGCGCCGATCGACGAGGAGGGGGGGCTGGCGCTGCACGTCGCGCGCCTGCCGCCCGAGGCGGCGCGCACCGAGTTCCTCAAGGCGGTGTGGGCCGACGACATGGGCCTGGCGGTGCCGCAGGTTCGGCACGCCGAGGCCTACCTGGAGCGCGCCCCGCAGAGCCTGCGCGGCCGCTACCTGCTGGCGAAGGGGTTGTGGAACGCGCAGGAGCGCGGGCGGACGGCGGATCTGCTCGAGAGCCTGAGCGACGCGCACGGAGACGCCTTGCCCTTCCTGCACCTGCAGCGCGCCCGGTTCTGGCGGCAGCAGCGCCTCGAGACGAAGGCCCGCACGCTGCTGACGAAGGTGCGCGACGCACACCCGGACCGACCCGGCGCCGCGCTCGAGCTCGCCGATCTCTTCGAGCGCGAGGGTTGGCAGGAGGATCGCTGCCACACGCTCGAGGGCCTGCACGCGCAGCGCCCCGGCTGGCCGCGCGTGATGCTGTCGCTGGCCGACTGTTACGAGGAGCTGCGCTTCTACCCGCGGGCCGAGCGGCTGTACCTCGAGATCCTCGACGCGCTGCCCAACAGCCGCGCCGCCCTGCGATCGGCCCAGTGGCTGGCCCTGGGCAACGACGACTTCCCGCGCGCCACGCGCTACGCGGAGCGCCTGGTCGAGGGCTGGCCCCACGAGCGCACCAGCTGGGCGCGCCTGGGCGAGACGCGGCGCCGGGCTCACGACCGCGCCGGCGCCGAGGCGGCCTATCGGGCGATCGTCGACCTGGCGCCGACGGCGCCCGACGGCTACGACCGCCTGGCGCACCTGGCGCTGCAGGCGCGGGCCGAGCAGGCCGCGGTCGCGCAGTGGAAGGAGGCCCTGGCTCGCGATCCGGACAACGCCGCGTTGGCCAACCGCCTGGCCTTCCTGGCGCCGGCCGAGGAGGGCCCCTGGCTGGCCGACGTGCCCGACGAGGAGGCGATCGCCGCGGCCATCGAGGCGCGGGGCACGGTGGCGCCGGCCAAGGGCGCCGACGTCATCTACCTGATGGACGACGAGGTGACGCTGCTCGGCG
>JAUHXL010000477.1 GCA_030426945.1 bacterium | reverse complement strand
GGGCGGCCGTGGCCGGGTGGTCGACCAGGAAGACCGGGCGGTGGCCCAGCGCGTGCGCCAGCCGCCACGGGCGCGCGTCGAAGCCGGCCCCCAGCAGCACGAGCTGCGCGGCGCCCGCGTCGAGCGCGCGCACCACCTCGGCGTCGAACCAGGCGTGCCGGGCCAGCACCGACGACACCAGGCCGAGGGCGGCGCGGTCGAAGGCGCGCCCCACGACGGGCGCGCGGCGCCAGAGGCCGAACAGGCGGCCGAAGGTGGGGCCGAGGAAGGCCGGGGCGTAGGCGTCGTCGCCGGCCGCGGCGCGGAACAGCGCCACCGCTTCGGCGGTGAGGCTGCCGCTGCGCCTCACGTGCGGCCGGCGTTGCGCAGGTCGTCGACGGTGTCGCGCAGCGTCTCGGCGGGCGGCCGCGGCGCGAAGCCCAGCTCGTCCTGCGCGCGCGTCCAGTCGATGTACCAGTAGGCGCAGCCCATCTCGAAGGTCTGCGGCTCGAGGCCACCGAACATCCTGATCTCGCTCGACTTCTTCAGCAGCCCGTTGAGGGGCGAGTCGACCAGCGAGCGGGGCAGGGTGAAGGTGGGCGGCGTCAGGCCCGACACCTGCGCGAGCTGCAGCAGGAAGTCGTGCACCGTGCAGTTGGCGGCGCCGAGCAGGTACCCCACGCCCGGCTCGCCCTTCTCCATCAGCGCCGGCAGGCAGGCCGCCACGTCGCGCGCGTCCACGAAGGACATGCCGCCGGGCAGCGCGGCCTTGATGTCGCCGCAGAGGAACTTCACCACGTCGCCGGTGCTGCTGCCGTTGTGGTCGCCGGGCCCCAACAGCAGCGTCGGGCGCGCCAGCTTCACCGGCAGGCCGCGCTTCACCGCGTCGAAGACCTCCTTCTCCTGGAAGGCCTTCGACTCGTAGTAGGGCCACTTGCCGATGACCTTCCACGGCACGTCGCTGTCCTCGGTGGCGACCACGCGGGCCTTCTCCGAGACGCCCACCGTGCCCGAGGTGCTGACGACGACGACCTTGTCGATGCCCGCGTCGAGGCACGCGCGCAGCACCGTGCGCGTGCCCTTCACGTGCACGTCGTACATCGGCCCGCGATCATCCTTGTCGCGGCTGACGTAGCCGGCGAGGTGGTAGACGCAGGCGACCCCCTTCAGGGCCTTCGCCACGACCTCGGCGTCGGTGACCGAGCCCAGGTGCTGATCGACCTCGAGCGCCTCGAGGCGCGCGTGGGCCGAGCGCCCCAGGCTGCGCACGGCGTACCCCGCGTCCTGCAGCACCCGCACGAGGTGCAGCCCGAGGAACCCGCTGGCTCCGGTGATCAACGCCAAAGGCTTCTTCTTGCGACTCATGCTACAGCCCGAACGCGGCCTTGAACTGCATCAGCAGCTCGGGATCGTTGGTCTTCACGCGCCCGTCCATGAACTCGTTCATGCTGGGCACGTACCCCTCGCGGCAGATGCGCTCGAAGGTCTTCACGTCGGTCTTCAGCACGCAGTCCGCCGCGCCGCCGGTCGGCCGCCCCTGCTTCGCGGTGACCCCCGCGTCCGCGTTCGCCACCAACGTCCACTTGCCGTTGGCCTTGTCGCCGAGGCTGAAGTACCAGGTCGTCGGCTTCTTCAGCGCCTTGGGCTGGAACTTGTCGGGCAGCTCGGCGAACAGCGCCTCGATCGGATCCTCGGCCACCAGCGCCTTCGACGCCCGCTTGTTCCACGGGTACTCGGCCCCGTCGCGCAGCGCCTCGATGGCGTCCTGCAGCGTGCGCGCGATGGTGGCGTAGGTGTCGATGCGGTTCTTGCCCTTCGTGCGCTCGGCCAGCAGGGACGCGGGGATGACCGGGCCGATCACGGCGGTCAGCTTGCGGCTGGTCGGCACCGCGCTGCCCTTGGGCATCGCCCGGTGCGTCCCGCGCAGGTACAGCGGCAGCACCGGCAGCCGCGACTTCGACTGCAGATAGCCGATGCCGTGCTTGAACTCCTGCAGCTGGCCGTCGGTCGAGCGCGTGCCCTCGGGGAACACCAGCACGATGCGGCCCTCGCGCATCGCCCGCTCGGCCTCGCGCAGGCTGCTCTCGAGCGGGGCGGTGCGGTCGACCGGGATCAGGTTGGTGAAGGGCTCGAAGAAGTCGCGCTTGTACTGGGTGTTGAAGAAGTAGTCCTGCGCGGCCAGCGCCCCCAGGTTGGGCGCGTACTCCGCCAGCGCGTACTTCACCAGCCCCAGATCCAGGTGGCTGTTGTGGTTCGCGATGACGATCACCTGCTGGTCGTAGGGGATGTGCTCCTTGCCCCGCACCCGCACGTTCAGCAGTCGATCATAGGCCAGGCGGTGCAGCCCCTTGAGCACGTTGCGGCCGAGCTGGCCGACGGGCTCCGGCACCTCGATGCCGCCCTCTTCCTCCTCCTCCGGGGCCTCGACGCGCCGGCGCACCCCCTTGCCGTCGGCGCCGCCGCAGAGGGCGATGACGTCGGCGACGGTCTGCGCCTCGGCCAGCGCGTCGCCGTCGATCGGCTTCCCGCCGCGCTCTTCGAGCAGCACCCGCAGCTCGACCAGCTGCAGGCTGCCGATGCCCAGGTCCTGCACCAGGTGCGTCGTCGGCGCGACGTCGACCGCCTCGTGCCCGGTCAGCCCGGCGATGCTGGCGTACACCCACGCGGGCTCGCGCCCCTCAGGCACCGCCCCCGCCTCGCGCCGGCTGGCCTTGCTGATGTCGAGCAGGTGCACGAGCTCGTCGCGCACCTCCTTGCGCTTCACCTTGCGCGTCGCCGTACGCGGCAGCTTCTCGTGCCAGAAGCGCATCGTCCGCACGCGCTGGTGGTCCGCCAACGCCTGGCCCACCTTGGTGAAGTGCGACTTCACCTCGGCCTGCGCGTCCTTGGGCACGTCGTCCTTCAGCACCACCAGCGCCGCCACGCGCTCGTCGCCCTGGGGATCCGGGATGCCCACGATGCACAGCTCGTCGATGTGCGGGTGATCGGCGTACAGCGGCTCGAGCTCGTCGGGGTAGACGTTCTTGCCGCTGCTGGTGACGATGAGCTCCTTGCGGCGCCCCACCAGCACCAGCCGGCCGTCCTTGTCCAGCTTGCCCAGGTCGCCGGTGTGCAGCCAGCCCTTGCGCACCGTCTCGGCGGTGCTGCTGGGATCGTTGAGGTAGCCGGACATGACGTTGTCGCCCTTGGCCACCACCTCGCCCACGCCGTCGGCGTCGGGGTTGATGATCTGCACCTCGACGCCCGGCAGCTGCTTGCCGACGCTGCCGCCGCCCTTGCGATCGCCCGGGCGGCGCACGGTCAGCACGGGGGCGGCCTCGGTCAGGCCGTAGCCCTCGAGCAGCTCGAAGCCCAGGCCTTCGAAGGCGTGCAGCACCGGCTCGCTGAGCGCCGCGCCGCCGCTGATCAGGTGGCGGATGCGCCCGCCGAGCATCTGGTGAACCTCGCCGAAGGCCATCGGCCCCAGGTTCACGCCGTACTTCTCGCGCAAGAAGCGCGACAGCCGCAGCATGCTGGTGAAGGCCAGCGCCGCCGCCTCGCCGCGATCCTTCACCTGCGTCTCGATGCGCCGGTGCAGCACGTCCCACAGGGCCGGCACGCCGATGAGGCCGGTCGGGCGGAAGCTCTTGAGCGCCTCGCGCAAGAGCGGCCCCTCGAGCGCCTCGAGGTACATGATGTGGGCGCCGGCGCTGATGGGCATCAGGAAGCCGCAGCTGAACTCGAAGGTGTGGAACAGCGGCAGGACGCTCAGGAAGCGGTCCCGGTGATCCACCCGGAAGGTGCCGTGCAGGCTGGCCAGAAGCGCCGTGAAGTTGCCGTGCGTCAGCACGACGCCCTTGGGATCGCCGGTGGTGCCGCTGGTGAACAGCAGGCTGGCGATGTCCTCGCTGCGATCACGCGCCTCGACCTCGGCGATGGGCGCCGCCTCGAAGACGTCGCCCGCGTAGGCCACCGGGTGGCCCACGTCGCGCGGCAGATCCTCGTGCAGAATCACCAGCTTGGCGTTGGCCTTGTCGCAGATGCGCCGCATGTCGGCTTCGGGCATCTCGGGGTCGAGCGGCACCGTCACCGCGTCGGCCAGCAGGATGCCGAGGTAGATCATCGGCCAGGCGGGCTCGTTCTTGCTGGCCAGGACGACGGCGTCACCCTTGCCGATGCCCCGCTCGCGCAGCCAGCCCGCGACGCAGCGCGCGCTGTCCCAGAACTCGGCGTAGGTGTAGGTGCACTCCACGCCGCCGGTGGCGGTGTAGAAGCTGAGCGCCTTGCGCTCCGAGTAGGTGCGCGTGGCGGTGCGGAAGACCTCGATGAGATCCCGCGCCTTGGCCACCTTGCGCACCGGGCGCATCTTGTCGTCGAGGTGCCCGAAGACCCACTTGTGCAGGCCCTCCATGTGCACGTCTTTCCAGTAGTACCGCCAGTCGAGATCCTCGAGGTCGTAGGCGAAGTCGGCCTGCTCGTCGTCGACCAGCGTCTTGCTGAGCGCGCGTGTGTTCACCGAGCCGAAGCACGGGTTGTTGTCCAGCACGAAGGGCGCGAACAGCTTGAGGATGCTGTCGCACACGCGGCTGGCCTTCTCGAGGCCGCCGAGCGCCCCGTCGATCTGCTTCACCACCGGCCGCGCGGGCCCCAGCAGCCCCTTCGGGATGGCCTTCAGCAGCTTGCGCGCGCCCTTGGTCCACGCGTTCACCGCCGGCGCGCTGATGCGCTCGTAGGTGGCACGGTCGACCACCACGGCGTCCATGTTGCGCTTGAACTGGCGCACCAGCGGGTTCTTCTCGTCGGCGTCGTAGCGCCGCCGCCAGGCCAGGTTGGTCAGCTCGACCGCGCGATCCATCACCAGCGGGTTCACGTCGCCGCTGCTGAACTGGAACACGCGCCCCGGCTGCCCCTGCAGCAGCGCCGCGCCGGCGTTCAGCGTGCCGCGCGCCACGTAGTCCACCGGCACCAGGTCGAGGATGTTCTGCGGGTTGGCGGGGATCATCCGCTGGCCCTTGAACATGATGTAGACGAAGGGCGCGCAGGTGTTGATGCCCTCGTTCCAGCCGGGGAACGGGAAGTCGTGGCTGCTCTCGACGATGGCCGGCCGCACGATGCTCAGCGGCACGCCCAGCTTGCGCGCCTGCAGCGTGGTCAGCTGCTCGCCCAGGCTCTTGGTGTAGGTGTAGGTGTTGGTCCAGCCCCACTGCTCGGCGCGCTCGCCGCCCTCGCGCACCAGCTCGTTGTCCACCCAGCGCCGCTTGCACGTGCGGAAGGCGTCGTCGAGGCGGCCCGGATCCTCGTAGTCCAGGCCCTTGCTGGTCAGCAGCTCGCGCGCCTCCTCGTAGAAGCGCGCCTCGAGCGCCTGCGCGTCGGCGCGCTTGCGCACCTCCTGCGCGAGGTACACGGCGTCGGCCAGCTCGCGCTCGGGATCGAAGGGCATGCCGTTGGGCGCGTAGCCGACGACCTCGGCGTCCTCGTCGATGAAGCCGCTGCGGCAGCCGGCGACGAAGCAGGTGCTCATGTGCACCAGCGGCGCGCCCGCGGCCTTGGCGAACTCGACCTTGTGCGCCGCGCCCTGGCTGTTGACGGCCAGCGCCTGATCGAGCGGCGGCTTGAAGTCGACGTTGCCGGCGCAGTGCAGGATGACGTCGACCGGATCGGTCTGGGTCAGCTCGAGGTAGTCGGCGTCGCTCAGCCCGAGCTGCGGGCGGGTGATGTCGCCGTCGACGACGTTGACCACCTCGTCGCACCAGCGCTCGAGGTGCTCGTTGCCCACCATCTCGGCGACGGCCTGGAAGGGCTCGCTCAGCGCCACGACCGCGTCGAAGCGCTCGC
>JAUHXL010000030.1 GCA_030426945.1 bacterium | reverse complement strand
AGGGGCGAGCCGCCCTGGTCGACCAGGTAGTCGCCCATGCGCAGGCCCAGATCGTCGTAGGTGCGGCCGGCGTCGAGCACCTGCGCCTGGTTCGGCCCCGGGCGCTGCACGCGGAACTTGCCGCGCAGTCCGGTCGCGTCGACCGTGCCCTGCGTCGTGGCGAAGCTGATGTGCGGCCCGGTGCGCGCGCCGGCCTCGTTCCGCACGCGGCCGCGCGCGCAGTAGACCTTGTCGGCCGAGGTCACGAGGTCACCGAAGAAGTCGGCCCCCTCACCCATGCCCAGCTCGCGCGCGCCGCTCCAGTCGGCGTCGTCGCAGCCGCCGTCGACGTACTGCACGCTGCCCAGGCCGGCGCGGTTCGAGGTGAAGGCCACGCGCACCTTGGTGCCCTCGGCGTTCATGCTGTGCACGGTGAGCGGGCCGGGCGTCGCGCTGCGCGCCAGGACCGACCAGGTGATGCGCCCGTAGGCGCGGCCGGTCTCGGCCGAGAAGCGCCGCCGCAGCGCGCCGTCGCTGCCGCCGTCCACGTCGAGCTCGATCAGCCCCAGCTCGCCCGAGGTCGGCTCGCCGGCCGCGTCGAAGAGCGACACGGTGTGCGGCGCGGCGCCGATGACGAAGCGGTCGAGCGTCCCCGACACGTCGCCCACGAAGGACAGCCGGGGGTTGCTGGGGAAGACCAGCACGTCCACGTTGGCCGAGTCGCCGGGCGCGAGGCGGTCGAAGCCGTAGAAGGCGTAGGGGCCCGGCTGATGGCCCAGCGAGGTCGCCAGGTTGCCGAACAGCGCGCGGGTGGCGTCGGCCCGGACGTAGTCGTTCAGCCCCGCGAACACCACGCCGGTCTCGTCGCCCGGCTCGGCCGCGCGGCCGTTGAACAGGCCGGCGCCGCGCAGGGCGTTGGGGCCCTCGTTGGTCACGCGCACGCGGAAAGCCACCGCCTCGCCGTCGTCGCTGGGGATCGGGCGCACCGTCGAGCCGGCCACCTCGAGGGCCACGCCGGCGTCCGGCGTGATGGTGCCGTCGCCGGCGATCTCGAAGCCCAGATCCTGGCCCCGGGTGCGCACGAGGTAGCGGCCGGGCAGCACCTCGAAGCTGCGCGGCGCGCGGCCCTCGTAGGCGCCCAGGCCCACCTCGAAGTCGGCGCCAAAGAGGGCCCAGCGGGCGTCGCCCGGCTGGCGCGACGGGTCGATGCTCAGGGGCAGGCCGCGCAGGACGAGGCGCCCGGCCGAGACCGACGCGCGGCCGTCCAGATCCCCGCCGGTGAGCACGACGCTGGCGGTCTGATCGACGCGGAAGTCGAGGCGGCGCCCGTGCACCCAAAGCGTGTAGTCGCCCATGCGCGCGGTGGTTGCGTGCACCGCGCCCGTCGCGCGGGTGCGCAGCAGCTCGCTGCCGTCCGCCGTCACCAGATCCCAGTGACCGGGCGAGAGGCGCGCGGTGTCCAGGGTCGCGCCGCGGGTGCTGAAGTCGCTGGCCGGCCCGCACACGGTGCCGTTGGCGTTGGTCGCGCAGCCCTTGAAGCAGTAGTCGGTGTCGGGCTTCGTCGAGATGGCGCCCAGGATGCGGGTGCCCACGCCGGCGTCGGGCAGGCGCTGGGCGGGATCGACCTCGGCGCAGCGGCCCTCGGCCAGCAGGACGTGGCCGGTGGCGGCCGTGTCGAGGTCGAAGGCGAAGCGGCTGACCTCGCCGGCGCGATCGATCGACGTCACGCGCAGGTTCTCGGGCCGGGGGGGCGGCACGATGGGGAACACGCGCAGGAAGTCGACGAAGACGTTGCGGTTGTCGTAGGCCCACAGGCCCACGCGACCGCGCCGGATGGGCGACTCGTCGGTGACGAAGAAGACGCGCTCGCTGGTCGGCAGCAGGCCGTCGCCGTCGAGGTCGAGGTAGACGGCGATCTCGTCGCGCAGGGCGTCGATGCGCACCAGGTGCTCGACCTGGCTGGTGTAGCTGACGTCGGCCGACGCCAGCAGCGCGGCGCGGCCGTTCTGCACGCGGTACAGACGCGCGGTGGTGCCCGCCTCGTCGCGCGAGGGCCGCGTCGCGGTGGGCCAGGTGCCGCGGCTGGTGAGGAACAGGTAGTAGTTGTCGGCGTCCTGGTGCCGGAACACGAAGCCGACCGCGTCGTCGTCGTAGTTCACGAAGCGCGCGGTGACCCGATAGTCCGTCCAGTTGGGATCACCGGCGGTGAGGGTGTTGTCGACCGCTTCGGCGGGCGCGCCGAAGTTGCAGTCGGCGTCGCCCTCGTCGGCGCAGGTGGTGTCCGTGATCGGCTGAACCTGGCCGCGGCTGATGCGCCAGTCGTCGCCGGCCCAGCCGGGTGTCCACCCGGCCAGGTCGTCGAAGTCGGTCTCGAAGAGAGGCTGGGCGCCCGCCGCGAAGGGCAGAGCGGCCAGCAAGAAAGCGATGACCCGAGTGTGCGTGCGCACGAGCGTCCCCCGATCCGGCCCAGCGTGCAGGGGGGATGATACACAATGAGTGGAAGATTACGGAACCAAACCTGTGGCACGATGTGCCGGAAACGGGGCGAAACGGGTCGCGTGGACGGGGACGCCCGCGATGCGTAAGGTCACCCGGAGCGGGCCGCGGCGGCCCGCCAGCCTGCAGACCGGTCGGGGAGGCACGAGATGGGGCGCTGGTTCAGGGTGCTCGAGGTGGTGGCGGTGGGCGCGCTCGCGCTGTCGACGGCCGCCTGCGACGACGACAGCAAGGGGGGCGAGCAGCCCTGCGAGTGCCCCGGCGGGGGCGCCTGCGACGTCGACGGCTTGTGCCCGGACGCCGGCATCGCGCCCCCCGTCTGCTCGGGCGACGACGACTGCGCCGACGGCCAGCTGTGCGACGAGGGCGTCTGCCGCGCGGGCTGCGAAGACGACAGCGACTGCGTCTCGCCCGAGGTCTGCAACGCCGAGTCGCAGACCTGCCGCAACACCTGCGCGGCCGACGACGCCTGCCCCGACGGCTACGGCTGCGTCGCTGGCCAGTGCAGCTTCGGCGCCTGCTGGCTCGACGGCAGCACCTGCGCCGACGATCAGTACTGCGCCGAGGACACCCGCACCTGCACGGACGGCGAGCCGCCCCCCCCCGAGGAGGGGCCCTGCTGCATCCAGAACCGCTGCGAGGTGCTGACCGCCGAGGCGTGCGAGGCCGAGGGCGGCGATCCGAACGACGCCGCCACCTGCGACGACAACCCCTGCGCCCAGCCCTGCATGGACGACACCGAGTGCCCCGACGGCACCTACTGCACCGAGGGCGAGAAGCGCTGCCTGCCCGGCTGCCGCCAGGACGACCCCGACACCTGCCCCGAGGGCCAGATCTGCGGCGACGACAACACCTGCGTCGACTTCCGCTGCGACACGGACGATCAGTGCGCCGACGGCGAGTACTGCCTCGAGGAGCGCGGCACCTGCGAGGCGCCCTGCGGCGGTGACGACGCCTGCCCCGACGGCTACTTCTGCCAGGACGCGCGCTGCACCAACAGCTGCCGCGACAGCGAGGCCGAGCCCAACGACGACGCCGACGGCGCGACGCCGGTGGCCCTCGACGGGGGCATGGCGACGGCCGGGGACGGGCGCCTCTGTCCGCTGAACCCGGACTGGTTCGAGGTCACCCTCGTCGAGCCGGGCGAGCGCCTGCAGATCGAGCTCGACTGCGCCAGCGGCGCCGATCTGGCCCTCGCCCTGTACGACGAGGCGGGCAACCGCGTCGCGCGCTCGAACGACGAGGGCTGCGCCGAGACGATCACCTTCCCCGAGGCCGGCGACACCGACACCGGCAGCTTCTTCGTCGAGGTCACCGGCCCGGCGCCCGCCGACGGCCTGGACTACACCCTCGACATCACCCTGCTGCCGCCGGTGGACGCCTGCACCGCCGACGCGGCCGAAGACGACGACGTGCCCGCCGACGCCACGCGGCTGCTGAGCGGCGAGGACAGCACGACGGTCGCCGACCGCACCGCCTGCCCCGCCGATCCGGACTTCTTCGCCCTGCCCCTCGGCGAGGGCGACGGCGTGCGCATCGACCTCACCCTGCTCGGCAACGACGCCGGCATGGGCGACACCCTCACCTTCGACCTGCTGCCGCCGGGCAGCCCGGCCGACGCCGACCCCAACGCGCCCACCGCCCTGCAGCCGAACCTGAGCGCGCCGGACGGCGACGGCAACGAGGTCCGCTCGCTGGTGCTCGCCGTGGGCAACCAGTACGTGCGCGACGGCAGCTACCTGGTGCGCGTGCGCGGCCAGGACGCCGCGCAGTACGGCGCCTACAGCCTGACCGCGACGGTCACCCGCAGCGGCGTGGGCTGCGTGCCCGACGACGCCGAGCCCAACGAGGACAGCGGCGCCGCCACGGATCTGATGGCCGTCGAGGGCTTCGACGACGGCGGCGTGCTGGCGGCCGGCGTCGAGCTCACCACCGACGGCTACAGCCGCTGCGCCGACGACCAGGATTGGTACCGCGTGGTGGTCGCCGAGGGCGACCGCCTCACCGCCCGCCTGAACGTGGTCGACGCGATGGGCGATCCCGCGCCGGCCAGCGGGGCCATCGCGGTGGCCATCGTCGACGCCGCGGGCACCGTCTCGGGCTTCGAGGGGCGCGACCCCGGCCCCGAGATCAACGCGATCAGCGCCGCGCTGCCCGCCGGCGAGGTGTTCGTGCGGGTGGACGGCGCGCGGGTCGCGCGGGCCGGCGCTTACAGCCTCACGCTCATCCGCACGCCGGGCGACGCCCCCTGCGAGGACGACCGCTACGACGCGGCCGCGCGCAACGACGAGCAGGGCACCGCGTCGCTGCTCGACGTGCTGCACGGCGAGCCCCTGGCGGTGCCGGGCCTCAGCCTGTGCGGCGCGAACGCCGGCGTCGGCGGCGACACCGACTGGTACGTCTTCACCACCGAGGGCCCCGGCCGCCTGCAGGTGGATCTGGCCTTCGCGCTGGGTGAGAACGGGGCCGGCGACCTCGACCTCGAGCTGTTCCGCGACGGCGCGGCGGGCGCGGTCGCGTCGGACACCGAGCTCGCCGCGGGCGCCCGCGTGGTCGTCGCCGACGCCCCCGCCGACACCTGGTACATCCGGGTCAGCAGCTTCGCGGGCGAGGACAACGCCTACGACCTGACCATCGACTTCACGTTGACCGAGGCCTGCGACGCCGACGGCGCCGAGCCCGACGACGAGCGCGGCGACGCCACCGAGGCCGGCGCTGGCTACGCGGCGGAGCGCTGGATCTGCCGCCAGCCCGCGGACGTCGACTGGTACGAGGTGGCCGTGCCGCCCGACACCACCTACACGTTCCACCTGGCCTACCTGCGCGACGGCGACGGCTGGATCACCTTCGACGTCTACGACGCCGACGGCGGCTACGTGACCACCATCGAGGAGGCCCTCGACGCGCAGTGCCTGATCATCAACCCGCGCGCCGGCGGCAGCCGCTGGTTCTTCGCGGTGCAGGCCAACACCTTCCGCCCCGACGCCGAGCCCGACCGCGTGGCCTACAGCGTCGACGTCGTCGCCGGCGACCAGTGCGCCGCCCTCGAGCCCCTGCTCGACCAGGTGGACTGGCCCGAGCTCTGAGCGGTGCGCGACGGAGCCCGGCGGCACCGCGGACCGGCTGTCAGCGGTCAGCGGTCAGCCCGCCGGCTTCGCCGAGCTTTCAGCTTCTTCTTCACCGGTACCCACGCCGTGCTCCACCCCGCCCGACCCGGCCGCACGACCCGTTCCTGCACGGCGGTCGGCGCCCGGCTGACCGCTGAAAGCTGACCGCTGAAAGCCCGTCACGACCCCACCCCCGCGACACGAGAAGCCTCGAGCCGGCTGCGTCCGCGGGCGGCCGTCTTCGACATGGACGGCCTGCTCGTCGACTCCGAGCCCCTCTGGCGCGCGGCCGAGATCCAGGTCTTCGGCGGCGTCGGCCTCACCCTCACCGAAGCGGACTGCGGCCAGACGACCGGGCTGCGCCTCGACGAGGTGGTGCGCTTCTGGTTCGACCGTCAGCCGTGGTCCGGCGCGTCGCTCGAGGCGGTGCACGACCGCATCGTCGAGGCGATGGACGGGCTGCTGGTGACCCAAAGCGTGGCGCTGCCGGGGGCCGTCGAGGCCGTGCGCGCGGTGGCCGCGCGGGGCATCCCGCTGGCGGTCGCGACCTCGTCGCCCCGCGCCCTCATCGGCCCGGCCCTGGCCGGCGTCGGCCTGACCGACGCCTTCGCCCTCACCTGCTCGGCCGAGGACGAGCCCTACGGCAAGCCCCACCCGGCCGTCTACCTGCGCGCCGCCGAGCGCCTCGGCGTGCCGCCCACCGCCTGCGTCGCCTTCGAGGACTCGCTCAACGGGGTCATCGCCGCCAAGGCCGCGCGCATGCTGTGCGTCGCGGTGCCCGAGCGCGACCACCCCGGCTTCGGCGTCGCCGACCTCCGCCTGCGCAGCCTGCTCGACCTCGACCTCGAGGCGATCTTCGGCCCGTGCTGACCGCGCTGCTGGCGGTGCTCCTGGCCGCGCCCCTGGCGCGTCCCCTGCCCGACGGCGCGGTCGAGGTCGATCGCGCGCGGGCCCTGGCGCTGTTCGCCGATCCCTCGCCGCTCTGGGGGCAAGTGCAGGGTGCGCCGCTCTACGCCGAGAGCGGCGGCTGGCTGTCCGTCCGCGATCTGGTGGGTATCCGCGTGTGGGGCATCCGCCCCGGCACCGAGGTGCACCAGCTCGGGCTGCGCGACGGGGACGTCGTGCAGCGGGTGGCCGAGCGCCGCGTGGCGGGCCTGGCGCACCTGCCGTCCCTGGCGGGACGGGTCGAGCGGATCGTGCGCGCGGGCTGCCCGGTGCGGGTGCAGGTGCTGCGGTCGGGTCAGCCGCTGTCGTGGTTGCTGCGCCCGACCGCCGCGGCGCCTACTCCGCGCGCAGCTTCAGCCCCTTCGCCGGCTGCGCCGCCGGCGCCGCCTCGGCCGGCTTCTGCGACTCCCCATCGATGTCCGGAATCTTGAGCGAGGGCCGCAGCTTCTCGAGCGTCTTCTTGCCGATGCCCTTCACCTCGGTGAGCTGATCCAGCGACTTGAAGCCGCCGTTGGCGGTGCGCCACGCGACGATCGCCTCGGCCTTCTTCTGGCCGATGCCCTTGAGCGTCTTCAGCTGCTCGACGGTGGCGGTGTTCAGGTCGATGGGGCCGGGCGCCTTCTCGACGGTGGCCTTGCCGGCTTTGGCCTTGGGGCCCTTCATCGCCGCGGCGCCCGGATCGGCGCCCTTCTGGGCCAAGGCCGGGGCGGCGAACAGGCAGGCGGCGAACAGCGCCAGGCTGAAGAGACGAATCATGGTGCGAACCTCCCGCGCGAGACTGCGCGCGCCGAGGCTAGCAGAGCGACCCGCCCTGGGTCAGCCGTCAATCCGCGCGGCTTGCTCCCACCCGCGCGGTTCACTAGCGTGCGATCGATGCGCACCCTCGTCGCGACCCTGCTGTTGCTGCCCGCCCTCGCCCTCGCCCGCCCGGTCGCCAGCGGCCGCGTGGTGGACGGGCTGACCGGCGCCCCGATCCCCGACGCCACCGTGTCGCTGATCGGCACCCTGCACCACGGCGCGACCGACGCCGCCGGCCGCTTCGCCTTCCGCGGCGCCGAGGGCTTCGAGTGGGTGGCCATCGACGCCGAGGGCTACGGCGCCCGCGAGACGCGGCTGGGCGTCGACGCCCGCCTGTGGCCGCTCCACGTCGACGACGCCGAGGTCGAGGCCTGGTTCGAGGCGCGCGACCGACCCGCGATGGACAGCGACGACCTGGGCGACCCCGATCTCACCGACGCCGCCCGCGCCTGGATCGCCGCCGCGCGCGGCCTGCCCGGCGCCGAGCCGCCCCCCACGGTGGGCCGCTTCAAGGTCGGGGAGCTGACGCCCCCGGCGACCATCCGCATCTACCGCCGCGGCCCCGAGAACAACAGCTGCCAGGGCCGCGTGGACGTGATCCCCCTCGAGGAGTACGTGCGCGGCGTCGTACCGCACGAGTGGATCCCCTCGTGGCACCAGGAGAGCCTGAACGCGGGCGCCGTCGCGGCGCGTGGCTACGGCTGG
The DNA here is from genome assembly GCA_030426945.1 of bacterium. Taxonomy (GTDB): domain Bacteria; phylum Myxococcota_A; class Bradymonadia; order UBA7976; family UBA1532; genus JACKDN01. The sequence goes on along the minus strand of JAUHXL010000030.1, from coordinate 22,377 downwards.
GGCTGGATCCTGCGCGGCGGCAAGTACGACTGCGCCGATCTCGACGACACCACGCGCAGCCAGGTGTACCGCGACGATCGGGACGCGCGGGGCGACGCCGCGGTGGAAAACACGCGCGGCCAGGGCATCCACCGGGACGGCGAGTTCCTCGCGTCGGAGTACAGCGCCGAGAACGGCGATCCGACCGACTTCGGCGTCGCCGAGCCCCTCTGCAGCGGGCGCGCGCGCAACGGGCACGGGCGCGGCATGTGCCAGTGGGGCACCCAGCGCTGGGCCACCCAGCGCGACCAGAACTACGTCTGGATGGTGGAGCACTACTTCCCCGGCGCCACGGTCAGCTCACCGGAGGCGCCGAGGCCCAACCTCACCCTGCGCCAGGCGTTGGCGCGGGTCGATCCCCAGCCCTGCGCCGATCCGGCGGGCACTTACGACTGCGCCGACTTCGTGCCCGATGGCCGCAGCGCCGGCCTGTTCGACCTGTACGTCGGGCAGCGCGTCGACCTGACCGTCGAGATCGCCAACGAGGGCGCGGCGCCTGCCCCGGCGAACACGACGCTGGCGGTGACGCTGCCCGCGGGCCTGCTGGCCCTGGACGCGACCGAGGCGCCCGGCGCGGTGGGCGGCGCGGATCCGGTGACGATCGAGGTGGGCCCCATCGGCCCCGGGGAGCGCCGCAGCGTCCGCCTGACGCTGCGCGGCGCCGGCTACAGCGTGCCCACCGGCCAGCCCGCGCGGGTGCGCAGCTGGGTTCGCCGCGCCGGCGACATCTACGACAAGCCGACCTGGGACGCCGCGCCCGCCGTCAACGAGGGGCAGACCTTCAACGGCGGTGACCTGCGCACCCAGGCCGAGCTCGACGTGTTCGATCCGGCGGGCTGGACCTTCGAGGGGGGCGACGCCGCCCTGGTCGAAGGCTGGCGCGGCGTGCGCGACGTGAGCGCGCTCACCGTCGACGGCGGCGCGCTGCGCGTCGCCGGCGCCGGCGCCGCGCCGACGCTCGATGGGCCCTGGGCGCCGCTCGACGCGGACGCGTACGGGGCGGTCGAGGTGGCGCTCGACCCGGCGCGCCGCGCCCGCCTGTACTGGCGCGCGGCCGGCGAGGACTTCGCCGACGCGCGCTCGGCCGAGGTCGTGGACGGGCGCGCCGAGGTCGCCGGCGCGCCGGGCTGGCGCGGCCCCCTCCAGCAGCTGCGCCTGGCCATCGACGGCGCCGGCGAGACGCGCATCGACGCCATCCGGCTCGTCGCGGCGGCCCCCCCGCTCGTGCCCGACGCGGACGTGCCCCCCGCCCCCGCCAACGACGCCGGCCCGCCCCCCGCGCCGATCGACGACCTCGGCGCGCCCTTCCAGCCGCCCCCGGTGGACGCGCGGGTGCCCTCGCCGGCGCGCGACGCGGGCCCCGGCGGCGCCTTCGACGACGCCTTCGTCCCGCGTGCGCCCGGCGCCAACAGCCGCGCCACCGGCGTCAGCAGCGACGGCGGCTGTGACACGTCCGGCGACGGCCCCGCGCCGCTCTGGCTGATGCTGTTGCTCATCGCGCCGGCAACACGCCGCCGCCGCTGACTCAACTCGACCGACACCTCGGCCGTTGAGGATCGTACCCGCGATCCGACCCGGGCCCCTGCGCTAGGCTGGCCCACGACCGAGACACCGAGGAGATGGACGCGTGCGCAAGCACCTGATCGCCCTGTTCGGGGCCACCCTGCTCGCCACGGGCTGCCTGCCCACCGACGACGGCAACGACCAGGCCGACGGGCAGCCGCCCGTGAACACCGACGGGGACATCCTGCCCGACGGCAGCGCCGACGCGACGCCGCCGCCCACCGACGCCGCGCCGCCGACCGACGCCGGACCCACGCCGACGGATGGCGCGCCCCCCGCGGATGGCGGCGCGCCATCCGACGGGGCGGTGCCGACCGACGGCGCGCCCCCCACCGACGCCGCGGCGCCCACCGACGGCGCGCCCTCCACCGACGGCGCCCCGACGGCCGACGCCGCGCCCCCCGCGGACGGCGGCCTCGCCCCCGACGCCGCGCCGGCCGAGTGCCCCGCCGGCCAGGCCAAGGACGCCTGTGGCGTGTGTGGCGGCGACGGCGCGGCCACCTGGTACGCCGACGTCGATCGCGATGGCCTGGGCGACGCCCGCATCGCCGTCGAGGCCTGCGCGCAGCCGGCCAACTTCGTGGCCAACAGCGACGACGCCGAGCCCGAGTGCGCCACCAACGACACCGACGCCTGCGGCATCTGCGCCGGGCCCGGCGAGCTGTTCTGGTTCGCCGATCAGGACGAAGATGGCCGCGGTGATCCGGACATGCGCCTCGTCGGCTGCGCGCCGCCGCGCGGCTTCGTGGCCAACGACGACGACGCCGAGCCCCTGTGCGCCACCAACGACACCGACATCTGCGGCGTGTGCGCCGGCGCCGGCCTGCGCCTCTTCTACCCCGACGGCGACGGCGACGGCCTGGGCGCCGACGCCGAGTCGGTCGAGGCCTGCGAGGCGCCCGACGGCTTCGTCGACAACAACGACGACCCCGAGCCCCTGTGCGCCACCAACGACACCGACGACTGCGGTCGCTGCGGTGGCCCTGGGCGCGTCGAGGCGTGGATCGATCAGGACGGTGACGGGCTGGGCGATCCGGCGCAGCGCGTCGAGGTGTGCTCGCTGGAGCCGGGCCTGGTGCGCAACGGCGACGATCCCGAGCCCGAGTGCCGCACCAACGACACCGACCTCTGCGGCGTCTGCGGCGGCGACGACGGCGGCGCCGACTGCAACGGCACCTGCGGGGGCACCGCCGGCTTCGACGGCTGCGGTCGCTGCGTGGGCGGCGACACCGGCCTCGAGCCCGCCGAGGTCGATCGCGACGGTGACGGCATCCCCGACCTGTGCGACGACTGCCCCGACCGCCCGGTCGAGCAGCGCGTGATCATCCAGTGGACCGAGGTGCCCCCGTACACCCAGCAGGGACAGGCGCCGCACGGCCCCTACACCTTCCAGCTGGTGCTGTGGCCCAACGGCGAGTTCACCTTCCTCTACGAGGTGGTCGAGCCCTTCGGCGCCACCAACACCGTGGGCTACCAGTTCAACGCGGAGGACGGCCAGGCGCTGGGCATCGACACCGAGTTCGTGGTCGATCAGCGCCGCGTGCACTGGCTGCTGGGCGAGAACGGCGTCGAGGTCGACTACGCGCGCCAGGAGCCCTTCATCGACATCCGCAACCTGGGTGAGGACCAGCAGCTGGGCGACGACGCGTCGTCCGAGTTCCAGCTGCCCTTCCCCTTCCCCTTCGGCGGCGCCACCTTCGACCGGATCTTCATCTCGTCGAACGGCTTCGTGTCGTTCGCGCCGATCCCGGGGGCGGGCTACCAGAACGGGCTGCTGCCCGACGCCCAGTACGGTCCGTCCATCTTCCCCTTCTGGGACGACCTGAACCCCAGCGCCAGCGGCGCGGTGCACGCGTTCGTCGCCACCCCGGCCTGCGAGAACGACTGCAACGGCGACCTGGGCGGCTTCGCGTACTTCGACCAGTGCGGCGTGTGCGTCGGCGGCAACACCGGGCAGCAGCCCAGCGAGGACGTCGACTGCAACGGCGACTGCAACGGCACGGCGTTCATCAACGGCTGCGGGCAGTGCGTCGGCGGCAACACGGGCGTCGACCCCGAGGAGGCGCCCGAGTGCGCGCCCGATCTGCTGGTGGTCGAGGACTACCTCGCGAACACCCTGCAGATCGACTACTACAACGCGCAGGATCCCTGTCTGATCACCGAGCGCTGCATCGGCGCGCTCGGTCAGCGCAAGCTGCTGCGCTTCGGCACCCGCATCGCCAACCTGGGTACGGCCGATCTGCAGCTGGGTCGGCCCCAGCAGGGCGTCGATCACTGGATCTTCGACGAGTGCCACAACCACTTCCACTACGAGGCCTACGCGTCCTACGACCTGTACGACGTCGCCGCGGGCGAGACGCTGCCCATCGGCGCCAAGGCCGGCTTCGCGGTCATCGACATCGGCGTGCACGATCCCGCGTTGGCTCCCAACGGCTGCCAGGGTTACAACAGCCAGAACCAAGGCATCAGCGTGGGGTGTCAGGACACCTATTCACGCAGCCTGAACTGCCAGTGGGTGGACATCACCGACGTGCAGGACGGCGTCTACGAGCTGGTGGTGACGACCAACCCCGATCGGCTGATCCCGGAGCTGGACTACACGAACAACGCCGCCCGGGTGCGCATCCAGCTGACGGGCGACACGGTCGAAGTTCTGCCCTGAACGGGCCCTCGACACAGCCTGTGCGCCACTGACCCGGGCGCTCACTCTTCGCGGCCACGGGGCCGATGGTGCGGGCAGGGCCGATGGACGGCCCGACGCCCAGGAGGCCCCCGTTGACCGCATCGCTGCGGGTCATGGTCATCGACGCGGATGCCGCGGCCGCGGCCCGGCTCGCCCGCCACATCGAGGCCGCCGGCCACGAGGCCGTCACCCAGCGGACCGGGCAGGCCGGGCTGGGCGCTCTCGCCGACGATCCGAGCGACGTGCTGCTGGCCGACCTGGTCATGCCCGGCCTCGACGGCCTCGAGCTGCTCGACCGGCTGCGCACGACGGCGCCGAACATCCGCGTCGTGCTGATGGCGCAGGCGCCCGAGGCGGTCGACGTCGTCGAGGCCTTCCGCGCCGGCGCCGCCGACTTCCTGCTGAAGCCCGTCTCGCGGCTCGAGATCAGCCGCTGCCTGGCCCGGGTCACCGGGCGCGCGACGGGTCCCCTGCCGACCGCCGCCGTGCGCGCCGCGCAGGCCGAGGCCGCCGACGACGAGGTCGAGGCGGCCGCCGAGGAGGCGCCGACCGACACTCAGCCAGCGGAGTCCGAGCAGACGCGGCGCGATCGGGCGAAGCTGCTCGACCGCATGCGGCGCGGCCCGTCGCTGTTGCCGGTGCCCACCGGCACGCTGCAGGCCGTCGCGCGGCTGAGCCACCAGGACGACCCCGATCCCGAGGCGGTCTTCGAGCTGCTCGAGTCGGACGCGACGCTCTCGTCGACCGTCTTCAAGCTGGCGCAGACGCCGCGCTTCCGCGGCAGCGCGCCCCCCGGCTCGACCCGCGACGCCGCCGTGCGCGTGGGCGCGCTGCGCGCGCTGTCGGCCGCGTCCAGCGTGTGCCACCGCGACGCGTACACCTTCGATGAGCCCAACCTGCGGCGCTTCAGCTCGGCGCTGTGGCTGACGCACTTCCTCACGTCGCTGGTCGCCGAGGAGCTGTGGGATCTCGCTGGCCACCAGGGCAAGCACCAGCTGCAGTCGATCGGGCTGTTCATGTCGGTGGGCGAGGTGGTGGCCCTGCGCGCCGCCGTCGACCTGTGGCGCAACCGCTTCCAGGCCGACGGTCGCCCCCAGCCCCACCTCGAGCAGCTGGTGGCGTCGGTGCAGGCCGAGGCCGGCGCCCGCATCCTCACCGAGTGGCACATGCCGGCCGTGCACGTCTTCTGCGCGCGCCACCACGCCGACCCCGAGCCGCCCCCGTCCGAGCCGGCCATCGCGATGCGGCTGACCTGCCTGCGCCTGGCGCGCCACGTCGTGACCACGCGCATGCCGCGGGCGACGCTGGGCGGCGCGCCCCCCTTCGGCGTCGCCGAGCGCGCCTGGGCCGTACGCCTGGGCGACGGCGTGCTGACCTCCGCCGCGCAGGCCGCGACCGAGCGCGCGCGGGAGGTGCTGGCGGTCGGCGACTGATCGACGTTCGGCCACGCCTCGCGGCGAGTGACACCGCCGCCCGCCGGGGAGTACAACGGAGCGACCCCATCGACCGAGGTTGGTCCATGCGCACCGTCGCCGCCCTGTCCGTCCTGCTGATCGCCCTGCCCGCCATCGCTCAGAACCAAGCGCAGAACGCGCCCGCCGCGAAGAGCGGTCCGATGCTCGACGACTGGAACGCCCTGCTCACCGGCGGGTGCGATCTCGAGAAGGCGCACGTGCGCACGCCCATCGAGGCGCGGGTGCTGCGCAACGCGCCCTACGCCGCCAAGGGCTACACCTTCAAGTCGGCCGAGCTGACCGCGCTGTACGCCGCCGACGGCGGCTGGTACGCGCCCGACCCCAAGGTGAAGGCGCCCAAGTTCACGCCCGCCGAGGGCGCGTGTATCAAGAAGCTGAAGACGCACGAGCAGGCGCTGCGCAAGGCCATCACCATCGACAAGGCCTTCGAGACGCGCTTCACCGCGCAGCACGAGGCGGTCAAGAGCCTGCGCTTCGCCAGCCAGGGCCTGGGCGGCCCGGTGTGGCGGGTGAAGAAGTGGGGCGCCGGCAAGGACATCACCTGGGAGCTGGGCGACGACAGCTGCAAGAACCCCAACGAAGAGGGGCAGTGCAACGTGATCCAGCTCATCTGCACCGAAGCGCAGTGCCTGATCAACGCGCCGGGCTGATCGACGCCGCGGCCATGGAGGCCGCGCTGCGCACCTACTTCGCCGGCGAGGTGACCGTCGCCGCCACGTTCCTCGCGCTCGGCCTCGCGGGCGTCGTCCTCGGCGTCGCCCTGCTGCGCCGCCGCAGCGCCTTCCGCCGCGGCCTCGCCCTGCCCGTCCTGGGCATCGCCCTCGCCCAAGGCGCCGTCGGCGGCGCCGTGTTCCTGCGCACCGACGCGCAGGTCGCCACCCTCAGCGCCCAGCTCGCCGAGGCCCCCGCCCAGTACCGCGCCGCGGAAGGCGCCCGCATGCGCGAGGTCGTCCGCGGCTTTCGCACGCTGGCGCTGATCGAGGTCGTGCTGATGCTGAGCGGCGCCACCCTCACCGTCCTCGGCCGCGCCAGGAGAAGGCTGGGCCTTCTCGGCGCCGGCCTGGGCCTCGTCGTTCAAGGCGGCATGAGCCTCGCGGTCGACCAATACGCGGCGTACAGCGCCCGCGCCTATGTCGGTGCGCTGCTCCGCTTCCAACCGGACGCGTCCGAGCACCCAGGCCTCGAATGGGCCCGACCCACGATCCCACCGCGGGCCCGAAGCGTGCCCGAAAGGCACGCGCGCCGGGTTGCCACCAACCTTCCGAGCTCGGCACAGCATACGTGCCCGGCTGAAAGCTGATAGCTGACCGCTGACAGCCCGTAGGATCCACGACCCACGACTCGTCAGCAAACGCGGCCGCGCCGTGACCCTGGCCCCACCCACCTCAGCGCCCAGCGCTGCTCAGAACGCTCCGTCCGGCAGCTCCATCAGATCCAGCGCGCTGTCCTCGACCAGCTTCCGCGTCAGCGTCAGCCCCGGCAGCACGTTCCGGCAGAACCACCGCGCCGACGCCACCTTGCCGCGGTAGAAGTCCGCCTCGCTCCCCTTCGCGCCGTCCTCCAGCTTGCCCTGCGCGATCGCCGCGTGCCGCACCAGCAGCCAGCCGATCACGATCTCGGCCAGCGCCGCCAGCACGCGGTTGCCCTGCAGCCCTACGTGGTACAGCGACTCACCCATCTTGCCCATCAGCGCCATGAAGATGCCCTGCACGTCGGCCAGCCCGCGGGCCAGCCGGGCGCGCACGTCGGCCAGCGCCTCGCCGCCCTCGGCGTCCTTCAGCGTCTGCTCCACCCGCCCCAGCAGCCCACGCAGCGTCTCGCCGCCGTCGCGCGCCACCTTGCGGAACAGCAGATCCAGCGACTGGATGTGCGTCGTGCCCTCGTACACCGCGTCGATGCGCTGATCGCGGATGTACTGCTCGATGGGATAGTCCTGCATGTAGCCCGCGCCGCCGTAGCACTGCAGCGACAGCGACAGCAGCTCGTACGCCTTCTCGCTGTTGTAGCCCTTCACCAGCGGCAGCAGCAGGTCGTTCAAGCGGTCGAGCGCCTTCGCCTTGGGATCGGTGTGGCCGCCGAGCAGCGCCACCTGATCCTGGATGCTCGCCGTGAACAGACACAGCGCGCGCATGCCTTCGCTGTGCGCCTTCTGCGCCATCAGCATGCGCCGCACGTCCGGGTGCCGGATGATCTCGACCCGCGGCGCCGTCTTGTCGGTCGCGCGCATCAGATCGGCGCCCTGCACGCGCTCCTTCGCGTAGGCCAGCGCGTGCTGATAGCCCTGCGACAGCTGCGCCATCGACTTGCAGCCCACGCCCATGCGGGCGTGCTCGATGACGTGGAACATCTGCCGGATGCCGTCGTGCACCTCACCGGCCAGGAAGCCGCGCGTGACGCCGCCCTCGCCGTAGCTCATCTCGCAGGTGACCGAGCCCTTCAGGCCCATCTTCTTCTCGAGCCCGATGCAGCGCACGTGGTTGTCGTGGGTGCGCCCGTCCTCGTCGATCCACAGCTTGGGCACGAAGAACATCGACAGCCCCTTGGTGCCCGGTTTCGCGCCCTCGGGCCGCGCCAGCACCAGGTGCATGATGTTCTTCGCGTGGTCGTACTCGCCGTTGGTGATGTAGCGCTTGATGCCCTCGATGGCCCAGATGTCACCCCCGATGGGGCGCGCCTTCGCGCGGGCCGCGCCCACGTCGCTGCCCGCGTTCGGCTCGGTGAGCACCATCGCCCCGCCCCAGTGCTCGTCCAGCATGCGCGGCAGGAAGCGGCTGCGCTGCTCCGGCGTGCCCAGCCGGAACACCACCGACGCGATGAACGCGCCGAACGCATAGAACGGCACCGCCGGGTTCGCCGCCGTCGGCATCTCGAACGCGCCCCAGTGCAGCGAGGGCGTCGCCCCGAACCCACCCAACGCCTCGGGCAGCGCCAGCGCCTCCCACCCTCCCTCGTGGTAGGCGTCGATGGCGTCCTTCAGCGCCTGCGGCAGCGTGACCTGCTGCGTCTCCGGGTCGTAGGTCGGCGGCTCCCGATCCCCCGGCACCAGGCTCGCGGCGAACTTCTGCGCGCTCACCCGGTCGAGCGCGACCAACGCGTCCCGCGCGATCTCCTCGGTCATCCCCTCGAAGGGCCCCTGCCCGAACGCCGAGTCCTGCACCCGCAGGGCCTCGAACAGGTTGAACTCGATGTCGCGCAGGGGGCTGCGGTAGTGGTTGGCGCTGCTGCTCATGGGGCGTCTCCTGGCCGAATGAACGCTCATTCAGCCGGGGATTGTAGGGCGCCGCGACGCCCGCGTCACGCGCGGCGGTGTTGTCGTGCATCGACCTATGGAGCGACAGGCCGCCCGAGGCGCAGGCTGCGGCGGTGGCGACCCATGAAGCGAAAAAGCGCACGGACCATCTTGCTCAACCGGCAAGCGCAGGACTATGGTTGGCGAAACGGGTGGATGGGCTGACGAATGCGAATGACGGGCGCCCTGATTCAGTGTGGGTTGGTGGGACTGGCGCTGGTGGCCTGCGAGATCGAGCAGCGTCCGGGGCAAGATGACGAGGCGGATGACGCAGGACCCGACGCCGGCTTCGACGAGGAGGACGGCGAGCACAACGGGGCCAGCAGTCGTACTGTCGGCCTCGCGTGTACCCCCCCCCCCCCTCCCGGTGGGGCCCCGAACCGAGGACATTCTATCGGGAGGGTTCCTCGAGCCGCGCTGCCCCAATCAACAGCCCGTAGGACGCTTCGACGGCCTGCAGACCCATGTTGCGCCTGCGTGGCCTAGGGGCATCCAAACGTGGTGCGACGTCCGGAACAACGAGTACATACGCGTTATTTCCGGGCTCTTCCAGGACGCCATCACGACACCGATTGATGATCTCGACGTCGGAGGTTTGTTGCCCACCGCCACGTTCGAGGCGCGGTCTCGGTCGTGCGACGGTGATACGCCCTGCGGCTCTGCCCGGCTGGGTTCGCTGGCCTTTACGTTGGCAAACTGGTCGTGTCCTGCGAACACATTGGATCCAAGCTTCGAGCTCCGTGTGGACCCGCGCTACAGCCGGCTGGGCGACACCCTGGGAGAGGACGTCCATGCGCTACTCGCGGCTCATGGCTGCGACGCTCCACTCGATGAGGCGCAGGAACTACTCGTGGCGAGAACGACGGCCATTAGCCGTCAGCACCACCAATGCCTCGCTTGTCGCGACGATATCTTGCGGCCTAACGAAACATGGGAAGGGTGCGACGCCGTTTGCAACAATCGGTGCGGCGCCTGCTATCTGACAGCCTTCGCCGGGGACGGCGACGACTACCGACTCGAGCTCTGCCAGCAGCCCTGCTGCGAGTTCAATGCTCAAGTCTCCATCGCACCGGGTACGGACATCTACCGCAAGCTCGAAGACGTCATCGCGTGCGCGGCCGACATCATCGAGAGCACCGAGCCCAGGCTCGCGGTCGCCTACACGGACATCAACGCCGACGGCGTGAACGACGCGTGCTGCGACGACGACGGCGACCTGATCGCGCCCGGCGTCGACAACTGCCCCTGCATCGCAAACCCCGGCCAACTGGACCTTGATGGCGACAGCATCGGGGACGCCTGCGACAACTGCCCCTCGGTCGCCAACCCGGATCAGTTGGATTCCAACGGTGACGGTGTGGGCGACGCCTGCGATCTCGTCGTCGCCATTCAAACACCGTCCGGGGATCCGGTGGACCCGGCGCAGGCAGTCGCTGGCGAGAATGAACTGACCTTTCGCGCCAACAACGAGATTCGCCTTCGGGTCCAGGCCGTGCCGTCGGCGCACGACGCCGACCTCCGATGGAGCATCATCGACGGCTGCGGTGACGATGACCCTGCCTGTGAAGCCAGAGCCGTCGGGTCCAGCCGCATCGAGTGGAGCCCGAACACGGGCGATCGGTTGGTGGGCGTTGGTCCGAACCCAGAGCTCATCATCAGCGAGCTGCCCAAGGATGTCCGTGCGTTCGGCGCGAAGACCATTCATCTGACATCGATCCATCCAGACTGCGTGGGCTGCGGCGCGACCGCCGAGGTGGAGGTCTTCTGGCCCAACTTCCACGATGGCGACATCCCGGACGACCAGTTGTGGGAACGATTCAGTGACGGCGAGTTCGCGTGCCTCTTCCCTATTCTAGGACTCAGCCCTGGAGACGTCGGCGGGCGGCTCTTTGTAGGCGACGATGATCTCCTTTCGCCTCCTGAGGCTGGGGCGTGCGAGGGTACTCCGTTCGACTGCGGTGATCTTCCTCAGCGTCCGGGCGGATCCGTACCAAACCTCTTCGTCTACGGGGTTCAGTCACTCCCTCCGTCGTTCCAAAACGACGTCTTGGGCCCTATCCCCGTATTCCCAGATCTGGTGCGATACTCTCCGCGCATCTGGTCCGTTGGAGACGCCTGCGAGCGCAGCTTTGCCACGGTTGCGACCGTACCAGCGACTTCAAAGTTTCACTATGAGGGATTGGCCATCCCGCAGCAACCACCCCTCGTCGGCAGAATTCTCGTCTCAGATCCGGCAATGTTGGATCCCTTCTCAGTTGGCGACATGTTCACGGAAGTTCCCGATCCTCCTTTCCAACCGGGGCTTGTGAGGCTCCACTCGGCCGTCGCCAACGAGGCGACCCATGTCTTTGAACTCATCAAGTTCACTGAGCTGGCACTTGGTCGAAGCATATCTCCCTACGATGCCATTCACGCGGGAGTCTGGTCTCCACCTGGCGTGCTGCCGGCGCACCCGCTCTACAATCACTTCCCTTTCGACGGGAACGACAACGCAGTGCCAGATGAGGTCGACGCGGTCATCGTTGGCTTGTTTCCTCAGTTCGCAGGGCAACCCCAGATGTTCTTTGAAATCCTGTCAGACCTGACTTCGTGGAAGATCGATGTCGACCCACCGGCACGGCTTGACTTCGGCACGCCGGGAATCCAACACCAGCGCCGCGGGACTCCGCTAGTCCTGGACTTCGAAGGGGATGAGTACCGTGACTAGTTTTCTCCGCGCGGCGCTGTTCTCCCCGCTGAGTCGAGCCGTCGTCGGCTGCATCTTGCTAGGCCTAGGGGCGTGTGTACCTTCCCGAACCGCTGCGCGTGAGGCGCGACCACCGCTGCCCGAGCGACTGGTAAAAAAATGGCGCAAGGCCGGCGTCGAGGCGGCTCATCGCCTCCAGCCCCACCTGGATCGTACGGAGACCCTTGTGACCTGCATCACGAAGGGTCAGGTGGATGGCAAATGTTCGTCGTTGGCGGCCGACGATATCGACGAGCGATACTACCCTGTACAGCGGGCTCTGGCGAACATCGCAAGGGAAGTGCAGACCGGGGTACCGCTTGATGATGCACTGAAGAGGCTATCCAAAGAGAACAAGGACGTATGGATTGCCTGCAACGTGCTGCTTCGTCGGCGTCTTCCTTCGGTGGAAGCCGACGAGGTCATTGGTGCGGTCCGCCAAGTCATGGCCGAGTACGATCAGTGGACACCACGTGAGGCAGACTTCCACAGGGCCGCGGCGGTGATCGCCGAGGAGAACTTCGTTCCTATCCGGGCGAAACAGATTGGAGTCGTCTCGTTCCTGACCGATCACATCGGCAGCGCCCGCCCCTACTTCGAGAAACTGGTCGGTGAGTCGTACAAACACAGGATGAGTTCGCTTTCACCCAGCGAACGAAACAGCCTCCACGGCGCCATCTACATGCTGGCATCGTGGGGAGTCGACGTGTCAACTGCGGCGGGCGAGCCAACCCTGCCCGAGATTCTCCGCATTCACATACAGCAACGCCGGGACGACCACGGATGGGCACCGAGCCAGTCTGTACATCTTACTTATTGGATTCTCAAGTACCACGAACCCGGTATCAGCGCCATTGCTAGTGGGAGGAGACCGTGAGGCTTCAAAGCGAAGGATCCGCCCTCGGTGGCGGCAGCGCCCGGCCCTGTGGCCACCGTATGGCGCTGCTCGTTGTCGGGGCGTTGGGCGCAGGCATCGTAGGCTGCGAGATCGAAGTGCCCGAGGGCATCGGTCTCTCCACCCAATACGACGCGGGAGCCGCGGCACCATCGGGGTGTGTGGACGAGGACGGCGACGGCTACGGCGAAGGCTGCGCGCTGGGGCCCGACTGCGACGACAGCAGTCGAATCACGCACCCAGAGGGGTACGAGCTCTGCAACGAGATCGACGACGATTGTGACGGGCGAATCGACGAGGACTACCGTCTCGGCGAGGAGTGCACCTTCGGCTACGCCGGCTGCCGCGTGCCGGGCTTCCGCGCGTGCAGTCACTTCGACACCGGCACGTGTATGCCCCACTCACGCCACGAGAGCTGCGACGGCGTCGACAACGACTGCGACGGCATCACCGACGAGGGCAACCCGGGCGGGGCTCAGCCGTGCGTCGCCGATCTGCCTGGGCGATGCAGCGAGGGCTCGCTGTTCTGCGACACGGCCCTCGACGAGGTCGTGTGCCGCTCGCTCCTTCAGCCGACGTTCGAGCGCTGCAACAACATCGACGACGACTGCGACGGCAGCGTGGACGAGGGCGAAGACGGCGGCCCGCTGGTGGAGTCGTGCTTCTCGGGCGACCCGGAGGCCGAAGGCGTCGGACAGTGCGCCGCCGGACTTCGGACGTGTGACTACGCCCTCTACCAAGGTGTCGGCCCGTGCATCGGCGCTGTGGCGGCGCAACCCGAGGAGTGCGACGGCCTCGACAACGACTGCGACGGCGTGGTGGACGAGGTCGGTGGCGAGGGGTGCGCCTGCAACGCCGCGCTGACGCCGAGCGAGGTCTGCTACTCGGGCGCGCCCGCCACCCTCGACGTGGGACCCTGCGCCGCCGGCACTCGGGTCTGCATCGCAGGTGCGTCGGGCACCTGTGAGGTCTGCGACGACGGCGTCTGGACGCAGTGCGATGGCGAGGTCACGCCGACCGAAGAGAGTTGCAACGACATCGACGACGACTGCGATGGCGCAGTGGACGAGGATCTCGGCCTCGGGGGCGCCTGCTGGGTCGGCGTCGGCGGGTGTCGAGTCGAGGGCCTGCGGGTCTGTGCGCCCGACGGCACGGTGCAGTGCGGCGCCGAAGCAGGCTTGCCGGCCCAAGAGGCGTGCAACGGCGTCGACGATGACTGCGACGGCATCGTCGACAACGTCACTGGCCTGGGGGACGCCTGCACGGCGGGCAGCGGAGCCTGTAGCGCGGTGGGCGTGATGGTCTGCGGCGCCGGCTCCATCGCTTGCAGTGCGACGGCAGGTGCGCCGGCCGCCGAGATCTGCAACACCGTGGACGACGACTGCGACGGGGCGACGGACGAGGGGCTAGGCCTCGGCGACGCGTGCACCGTCGGCGCGGGCGACTGCGCGCGCTCCGGTGTCCGAGTGTGCGGCCTCGAAGGCGACGTGATCTGCTCGGTGTCGGCCGGCGATCCGGGCCCCGAGACCTGCGACGCGCGCGACAATGACTGCGACGGCGCCGTGGACGAGGGCCTCGGCCTCGGCAACTTCTGCGACGGCGTGGGCGAGTGCGGCGAGGGCGTCCGCGAGTGCGGCCTCAACGGCGCGGTGCGGTGCAGCACCGACCCCGGTGGAAGCGGCTCTGGCGCCGTCGCCGAGCTGTGTGACGGCCTCGACAACGACTGCGACCAGCAAATCGACGAGTCCTTCCCGTTGGGCGACTCCTGTTACGGCGCCTGCGACACGGGCTCGATCGAGTGCGGTGATGCGGGCGTGCCCCAGTGTAGTACCAGCCCCGGCGGCAGCGAGTACGACCCGCAGCCCGAGGTCTGCAACTTCCAGGACGATGACTGCGACGGCGCCTACGACGAGGGGCTCGGTCTCTGGGACGACTGCGGTGTGGGCGCGTGCGACGGGGGCAGTGTCGAGTGCGCGGCCGACGGCACCGCCGTCTGCAGTACGGAGCCTGGCGGCAGCTTCGACCAGACCTCGCCGGAAGTCTGCGACTTCAGCGACAACGACTGTGACGGGACCACCGACGAGGGCGTCACCAACGCCTGCGGTGGGTGCGGCGCGGTGCCCAACGAGACCTGCAACGGCGCCGACGACGACTGCGACGGTCAGACCGACGAGGGCGTCCTGAACGCCTGCGGCGGCTGCGGCGCCGTGCCCAACGAGACCTGCAACGGCGTCGACGACGACTGCGACGGCCCGACGGACGAGGGCTTCGGGCTCGGTGATGCCTGCGACGGAGTCGGCGCTTGTGGTGCCGGCACCGTGGAGTGTGACGGCGCAGGCGCGACGCGGTGCAGCACCGATGCCGGCGGGAGCGCGTCGGAGGCCGTCGCCGAGATCTGCGATGGGCTCGACAACGACTGTGACGGCGCCGTCGACGAGGGCGTCTCGAACGCCTGCGGAGGGTGTGGGGCCGTGCCCGGCGAGACCTGCAACGGTGTCGACGACGACTGCGACGGTCAGACGGACGAGGGCTTCGACGTGGGGCTCGGCTGCGACGGCGTGGGTGAGTGTGGTACGGGTGCGCTCGAGTGTGACGGCGCGGGCGGAGTGCGCTGCAGTTCCGATCCCGGCGGCACGACCTACATCTTGGTTCCGGAAACCGAGGCCAACGGCAAATGCAGCAACACTCTCGACGACGACTGCGACGGGCTCATCGACCTCGCGGATCCCGACTGCCCGTAGGCGCGTCACCACGCCCCGACGCACCTGCGCGGCGGTCCTGGCGGTGGGGTGGGGTGTCGTTTGCCCGCCCGGCCTTGCGCAGCCGTTGGGCCTTCGTTCTCGCGGCTGTAGTACTCGCCGCGTGCGGCGGTGCACCGACGCCATGCTGCCCCTCGCGCGCCTCGTGCGACCGCGAGGTTGCCAACCCGTCGTCCGCGTCGGCGACCTTCCAAGCGGGGTTCGTACCGCTGGGCAGCGCCACCGGCGCCGAAGACGTCGGCGACGGCCAACTCCAGCTCGCCGAGGATCGAATCGGCGCCTCTGGCCTGCTCATCGGTGCGCTCGAGTGGCACCAGGGCACGAGCTACGCCTGGGGACCCGAGTGGGGCCTCGCCCTGGTGCCCGATCCGTTCGTCGCGGGCGAGCCCGTTCGCCCGGTCCTCCTGCCCGGCGTCCGGGTCCGTCTCATCTTCCCCGTGACACCCGAAATCTCGGCCACCGTGCTGGGCGCCATGGCCGCCGCGGTGTGGCCCTCGAAGGGCGCGCTCGGCTGGTCGCTCCGCAGCACCGTCGGCGTGGAATACCAGCTCACCCCCACCCTGGCGCTGACCGCTGACCTCGGCTATCTGGCCCTCGCCGGCTGGGGCAGCGATCCAGACACCGGTCTACCCACGACCACGATCACCGAGGCTCAGATGCTGCGGCACGCGGGCGTACCGATCCTGTTCGGCATACGGTCGGCTTCGCCTCGGTAGCAGCCGCGGGTCGCCGCTGCTCAGGTGCGCCGAGGCGATCTCGCGGTTGGGCGCGTCGGCGGACGCGGCGGTGTTGTCCGAGAGCGCGATGTTGCACAGCGCGGACAACGATGGCGTCTGGGACAACACTCGAAGTGCCGTCAGGTCGACTCGAAGGCACCCCGATCACACTCCAGTCGGTTCGTCCACGTGCCCAGGACGCGCTCTGGCTACGCTAGCTCCGCGCCGAGTTCGTGAGGATCGTAGTCGAACGGCGAGATGCCGTGGCGCCCCATCAATAGCAGAAAGCCTGCCCGTGAGAGACCCGCCAACTCCGCGGCCTTGCCGTGGCCCAGCCGGCGTTGACGGACCTGTTCGAGCAGCCAAAGCTGCCGCAGCTCGGCCGCGATCTGGTCAGGCTGCCAAGCGTGGAAGTCGAAAGCCTCGTCGGGCAACTCGACTTCCACCCTCCTCCGCTTGCGGGCGAGGTCACTCATGGCGCGATGATAGCGGACGACGCCCGGCGCGTCTTCCAGGCGCGCCCGCGAGATGAGCCGAGACGCAGCACCTGCACGCCGCACCAGGCCGCAGAAATTCTGCGGCCCGGCAGGCGGCTGGCCGACTCCGGCAAGCCCTATCGATGAGCGCCCGAGCGGCGGCGCGTCGGTCACGCCTGATCGGCGCGCCGCAGCGCCTTGCTGGACGCCTCGGCATCATCGACCGCCTCGGCGTCCCTCGAGTCGGACTGCGTGACCAGCCCGCCCTGCGCGTCGACACCGCGGGTCGGCACGCCACCGCTCCTCAGCGCGTGCGTCAGCCGTTCATCTCCCCGCGGATCGAAGACCGCCCGTTCGAGCTCTCCGAGCACCGTCAACCGCTCGGCTGCGTTCAGCGTGTCGAACTCGACCTGCGCCTCGAGTGCACCCCGAATCCTCTCGAGCGAGACATGCCCGCCACGCTCGACGGCGCGCCCGATGCGCGCCCAGTGTTCGATCTGCTGCGACATCGTCCGCGACGAGGTTCGGCTCGCCCGCCGGGCCGCCTTCACCAGGTCCTCCGACAGTTTCACGGTGGTCGCCATGGTCACCTCGGTGTTCACCGTATCGACCGCGGTTGCAGACCGCCACCCGCGCGGCGCGCGGTGCGGCACGCTCGCGGCGTTCCGGCCGGGCGTGGCGCGTCGTGAACGGGGCTGTCGTCGGCGACTCGTCGCCGACGACGAGAGGTGCCACGTTGTCGTCCTGGACCCCGAGCCGTGCAACGTGAGGTCCGGAGCCCCTGCACCGACCGTACGACGGTATTGACGGTCCGTACGCTCGACTACTATCCTCACCACGTACGTTCCATGGAGGCCCCCATGGCTGTGACCGCGTCCAAGCTCCGCGCCGACATCTATCGACTGCTCGACCGGGTACTCGAGACCGGGGAACCGCTCGTCATCGAACGAAACGGACGCACTCTGCGGATCATCGCCGATCGACGTAACCGCGATCTGGCGAGATTGCCGAAGCACCCGGACTTCGTGATCGGTGACCCCGACGAGCTGGTCGACATCGACTGGTCGGACGAGTGGAAGCCCTTCCTGTGATTCACATCGACACGCATGTCGCCGTCTGGCTGTACGCCGACGCGATGGGACGCTTCCCCGCGACGGTACGCGAGACGCTGACGACGGCTGACCTCGTCATTTCGCCCATGGCGCGGCTCCAACTCGACTTCCTCCACGAGATCGGCCGAACGGCGGGTCCCTCCAGCGTCGTCCTCGGTGCCCTGTCGAGCACCGTCGGTTTGCGCGTCGACGACACGCCCTTCGCTCTCGTCGCCGAGCACGCGGCCGCGCTGACATGGACCCGTGACCCCTTCGATCGCATCATCGTCGCCAACGCGCTGGCGGCCGACGCTCCGCTCTTGACCGCCGACAAACGTATCCTGGATCACTGTCCCGAAGCGTTCTGGAACCAGGGGCCGAAGCTCGAGGGATGATCGCGGCGGTCAATTTTGGACCGCGAGCCGGGGGTCGACGAGCGCGTTGGCACGGGTGAGACGCGCAGCAACGGAACTTCCCCGAGGCTCGACGGTCCATGCATTCCGGGAGCCTCCGCCGGACCGGGAGTCGGGACCATGTCGTATCTGCTCGCGCTGGGCCTGCTGCTGGCGCCTCCAGGAGTCGCTGACGAGGCGCACGCCGACCAGGAGTTGTACGCGGACATCTGCACAGGGCCCTCGACGAGGCTCGAGTACGGCAGAATCGGACTTCGGGTGGCTGTCCACCAGCGCGACTTCCTTTGGAACCTTCTGGAAGACGAGAGTGAGATGGACTGCTGGTCCCGTGTTGCCGCCGTGCTCGGCGTCGCGGAGTCGGGCGCAAACCTGCAGCGCTTTAAGGCGTATCTTCGCCGCCCCGCGCTCGCACAGCCCGCGAACCGCCAGTTGGTCGCCGCAAGTCGCCTCGTGCAGGCGCTGGGTGACCTGGCCGGCGTAACGTTGGCCGCTGGAGGCGATGCGAGCGACATCCTGCGATTCCTCACCGCGGCAGAGTCCGAGGCGTTCTGGCTCAGTGGTTCCTATCCGCTGATTGAGCGGGCCGACTCCACCATGACCCGCTACACGAGGAGCAGCGCGGCAAGAATGATGGCCAGGGGTGCTGAGCTCGGGCTCCTTATGGCGGCCCTCCATGCGAAGAGGCTCGACGCACGTCAGGGAACGGCGGATGAGGCGCCGGGCGTGGAGACGAAGGGCGGTGCTTCGCGCTGAGGGGGCCCAGGGCGACGGCGACGGTCGTGAACGAGACGCTCTGCTGCAGCGGCGGTCGTGCTCTGTCTCGACGACGACGACGACGACGACGACCACGGGGGCACGCTCCGGCGTCGTGGCAAGCGCCTCCTGGGTGCGAGTTGGGGGGCGCCGCGGTTGCCTACCGCTGTGCCTCATCGACGCCCTGGCACCCCCCACAGTAGTACGTCGACCGCCCCAGCCGCCCCTGCCGCTGCATCTGCACCCTGCCCCCGCACTTCAAACACCCCTCCCCAGACCGCCCGTACACCCACGCGTCCGGCCCGCCGGCGCCCCAGCGCGTGCGGCGGCGGCCGGCGCCGAGGTTGCGGCGCATCCACTTGCGCGCGTTCAGTAGCAGCGCCTCCAACGCTTCGGACGCCACGTCTCCCACGGCCCCGAAGGGATCCAGCCCGGCCATGAACAGCAGCTCGGACTTGTAGACATTGCCGATGCCGCTCACCAGCCGCTGATCCATCACCGCCTCACCCAGCGGTCGCGCGGGATCGCTCCGCAGCCGTGCGACCGCGACGGCCAGGTCGAGCGTTGGCGCAAGCAGGTCGGGGCCGAGGTTGCCCAGCACGGGGTGGCGGGCGACGCCGCGCTCGGTGAGCAGCTCGACGGTGGGCGCCGAGAAGCACACGGCTCGCCATTGAGCGTTGGCGAGCGTCACGCGTATGTCGCCGCGCGGTTGCTCATCGGCCGTGGGCAGCACCCGCCAGCGGCCGCTCATGCGCATGTGGGTGTAGAGCGCGCGGCCGTCGTCGAACCAGATGAGCAGGTTCTTGCCGCGCGCCTCGACCTCGGTGACGTGGCGGCCGACGAGCTGCATGTCGCTCAGGGCGGGCAGCGGCGACGACGCCTCGATCAGCGGCTGGTCGACCAGGGCCGGGCGCAGGCGCGCAGCGGCGCGGTGGATGGTGTCGCCCTCGGGCATCAGCGGTCGCTCCGCCGCGGCGGCGCGTCGTGTCGCGTGGCGCGGTCGGGCGCGCAGGCGCCCAGGTGGCTCGGGTGTCGCCCGGGCATCAGCGGCCCCTCGGCAGCACGAGGCCGTCGTAGCTGTGGCGGAAGCCCGCGGCTTCGAGGGCGGCGCGCAGCGGGGACTGGCCGGCGCGCTCGCCGTCGATGGTCTCGATGACGGGGCGGCGGTGCAGGTCGGCGGCGGCGAGGGCCTCGGACAGCGCCTTGGCGGCGTGGGCGTGGTCGGCGGCGTCGTCGGGCAGGAAGGTCAGCAGGCCCTTGCCGCCTCGGGTGACGAAGCCGATCAGGGCGCCGTGCAGCAGCACGACGCGGGCGCCGGCGGCGCGCTCGGGGCGGCCGGCGGCGCTGTCGGGCCAGGGCAGCGCGGCGCCGTAAGGGTTGGCGGGATCGGTGGCCGCGAGCAGGCGGGCCGGGCGTGCCTCCTCCGATGGCTCCCGCGAGAAGCGCAGGCGGTCGTCGGCGCCGGGCAGGGCGAACTGGGTGGCGCCCAGGCCGGCGACGAAGTAGCCGCGGCGCACCTGGCCGGCCTCTTCCATCGCCTTCAGCACGGGGTAGACCGCCGAGAAGCCGCCGGCGAGGCCTTCGCTGGCGACCCCCTCGCGGGTCAGCACGCCGTGGCGCTCGAGCAGCTGGCGGGTGAGCGCGGTGCGGCGGGCGGTGGCGCCGGGGCCGTCGGTCTCGGGATCGGGCAGCAGCGTCCAGCGGCCCTCGCTGCCGGGGGCGCCGCGGCGGCGGGAGCGGAAGCCGGGGCCCAGGCCGCGGGGGCGGCGGCCGCGGCGGGCCGGGCCGCCGCCGCCGAGGCGCGCGCGCACGGGCACCAGGGTGTCGTTGGTGACGCGGCCGGCCCACACCAACGTCCAGAGGGCCTCGAGCACGTCGGGCGCGAAGCCGTCGACCGCGCGCACGAGGTCGTCGAAGAAGGACGCGCCGCGGTCGGCCAGGGCCCGCATCACCGCCTGGGCCTGGGCGTCGTCGACGGCGTCGGGCGGGGGCGCCAGCGCCGGGAAGGCGTCGGCCAGGTACAACGCCAGCCGGCCGTCGGTGCCGCCCAGGCTGCCGACGCCGCGCCAGATGATCTCACCGGCGGCGCACAGGCGATCGAGGTCGCCGGGCGCGTAGTCCTCGACGCGCGCGGGCAGCACCTCGCGCTCGAGCACCGAGGCGGGGATGCCGACGCCCTGGAGCTGCTCGACGACGTCGAGCACGGCGTCCAGGCCGTGGCCCGGGCGGTCGAGGCCGTGCCAGTCGACCAGGAAGCGGGCCAGCGCGGGGGGCTCGACCGGCTCGACCTCTTGCCGCAGCTTCGCCAGCGACTTGCGCTTGATGCGGCGCAGGACGTCGGTGTCGCACCACTCCTGGCCGTGGCCGCCGGGCAGGAACTCACCCTCGACCACCTTGTCGCGCGCGGCCAGGCGGCGCAGCGCGGCCTCGATGGGCGCGGCGCCCAGGCCGAAGCGCTGCGCCAGGTCGAGCGCCGTGAACGGCCCGTGGGTGCGGGCGTGGCGCGCGACCAGATCGCCGAGGGCGTCGTCGACGCGCTCGAGGAACGCTTCGGGCAATCCGGGCGGCGACACGACGCCCAGCGCGTCGCGGTAGCGGCCGGCGTCCTCGGCGGCGATGTAACGCTCCCCGCCCCCATGGACATTCTCTGTTCCCGGTCCCATCTTCACGCGCACCACGCGGCGGGCGGCGCGCAGATCGGTCAGCCAACGCTCCAGCTCGGCGGCGTCCTCGCAACGCGCCGCAAGCTGGGCGGCGGACTGATCACCCAGCGTCAGCAGCAGGTCGTGCACGGCGTCGGCGTGGCGCAGCGGGTGCGCGCGGCGCTGGATCTGCTGCACCACCTCGGCGATGGCCTCGAGGTCGAGCAGCTCGCGCAGCGCGGCCTCGCCCAGCAGCTCCTTGAGCTGGGCGAAGTCGATGGTCAGGGCCTGCGCGCGGCGCTCGGCCAGCGGCGCGTCGCCCTCGTACATGAACTGCGCGACGTAGTTGAACAGCAGCGCCTGCGCGAAGGGCGACGGGCGCTTCGACTCGACCTCGACCACGCGCACCTCGCGGCGGCGCACGCGGTGCATCAGATCGGTCAGGCCGGGCAGGTCGAAGACGTCCTGCAGACACTCCCGGTAGGTCTCGAGCACGATGGGGAAGTCGCGGTACTGCGCGGCGACGCTCAGCAGGCTGGCGGCCTTGCGGCGCTGCGCCCACAGCGGGGAGCGTTGGCCCGGGCGGCGGCGGGTGAGCAGCAGGGCGCGCCCGGCGTTCTCGCGGAAGCGCGCGGCGAACAGCGAGGTGTCGGCCAGGCGGCGGACGACGCGGTCCTCGAGCTCCTCCGGCGCCGGGAAGAACAGCTCGACCTTCGGATCCAGCTCGCCCTCGGGGATGCGGAAGACGATGCCGTCGTCGCTCCACATGACGTCGATCTCGACGTGGTGCGCCTCGAGCAGCCGCGCCATGACCGCGGTGGCCCAGGGCGCGTGCACCCGCGCGCCGAAGGGCGACAG
>JAUHXL010000476.1 GCA_030426945.1 bacterium | reverse complement strand
GCCCGCCCTGGCCCTGCTGGGCGCCGCGCTGATGGCCCCGCCCCTCGTGACGACGGCCGCCGCCCAGCCGCGCCCGCCGACGCAGCCCGACGCGGGCACGCTGCTGCGCGACATCGAGCGGCTGAGCGTCGTCGGCAGCGTGCTCTACGTGGCCGCGCACCCCGACGACGAGAACACCCGTCTCATCGCGTGGCTCGTCGGGCAGAAGGGACTGCGCACGGCCTACCTGTCGATGACACGCGGCGGCGGGGGGCAGAACCTGATCGGCCCCGAGCAGAGCGAGATGCTGGGCGTGGTGCGCACCGGCGAGCTGTTGGGCGCGCGCAGCGTCGACGGCGCGGAGCAGCGGTTCAGCCGCGCCCGCGACTTCGGCTACAGCAAGTCACCCGACGAGACGCTGGCCGTGTGGGGCCGTGACGCGGCGCTGGCCGACGTGGTGTGGACCTTCCGCAGCTTCCGCCCCGACGTGATCATCACGCGCTTCGAGCCCACCGGGCCGAACCACGGCCACCACACGGCCTCGGCCATCCTCGCCGACGAGGCCTTCGACGCCGCCGGCGACGCGAAGCGCTTCCCCGAGCAGCTCGAGACGCTCGCGGTGTTCACGCCGGATCGCCTGCTGCACAACCAGTCCCACTGGCGCATCACGCCCGACACCGACACCTCGAAGTGGCTGCGGATCGACGTCGGCGCCTACGACGCCGCGCGGGGGCGCTCGTACGGTGAGATCGCCGCCGAGAGCCGCACGATGCACAAGAGCCAGGGCTTCGGGTCGGCCCCGCAGATCGGCCCGCAGCTCGAGTACTTCACGCCCCTGAAGGGCGCGACGCTGACGCCCGGCGACGATCCGCTGAAGGGCCTCGACTTCACCTGGAAGCGCTTCCCCGGCACCGAGAAGCTGGCGGCGACGCTGACGCGCGCGGCGGCCGAGTTCGATCCGCGCGCGCCGCACGCGGTGCTGCCGATCCTGGCCGAGGCGCACGGGCTGATGAAGACGGTGCCCGACGCGCACTGGCGGGCGATCAAGACGGCGGAGCTCGAGCGCGTGATGGCGGACGCGGCGGGCCTCTGGGCCACCGCGCGGGCCGAGGTGCCGGCCGTCGCGCCGGGCGCGAAGGTGAAGATCACCACGCAGTTCGTGAACCGGTCGCCGGCCGAGGTGGCGCTGAAGGCCATCGGCGTGTCGCACCATGGCCGCCAGAAGGGCGTGGGGTTCACCGACGCGAACCGGGTGGTCGAGCGCGGCTTCGACGTGGAGATCCCCGCCGACCTGCTGACCGTGCCGCACTGGCTGGCCAAGCCGCCGACGCCGGCCTCGTACGTCATCGACGATCCCGCCGCGCGCGACCGCGCCGACACACCGGCGGCGCTGCACGCCACCTTCGAGGTCACCATCGCCGGCGCGGCCATCGACCTGGTGGTGCCCGTCGAGTACGCCTGGACCGACGCGGTCGCCGGGGAGCGTTCGCATCCGCTCGAGGTGCTGCCGCCGGTCACCGCCACCTTCGACGAGGACGTGCTGATGCTGCCCCACGGGCGGCCGGGCGCGGCGCGCGTGACGCTGCGCGCGACGACGAAGGGCGGCGCGAAGGGCACGCTGGCGCTGACCGCGCCGGCGGGCTTCACCGTGAAGCCCGCCACCGTCGACTTCGAGCTCACCGACAAGGCGCCCGAGCAGGTCGTGCCGGTGACGGTGACCGCGGCGAAGGGCGCCTCCACCGGCACGCTCACCGCCGAGGCGAAGGTGGGCGGCCGGGCGTGGTCGTGGCAGCAGAGCGTCGTCGACTACCCTCACCTGCCCCGCCGCACGGTGCTGCGCGCGGCGACGCTCGACCTGAAGCCCCTGGCCATCGACCGCGGCAAGACCCAGCGCGTGGGCTACATCGCCGGCCCCGGTGATCGCGTCGCCGAGGCCCTGCGGTCGGTGGGCTACACCGTCGAAGAGGTGGACGAGCAGGCGATCGTCGCGGGCGATCTGAAGCGTTACGACGCCGTCGTGGTGGGCGTGCGCGCCTACAACACCCGGCCCCGGCTGATGGCGCTGCACGCGCCGCTGATGGACTACGTGAAGGGCGGCGGGCGGCTGGTCGTGCAGTACAACACCAACAACCGCTTCAACCCGCTCGAGGGCCCCATCGGTCCCTACCCGTTCCAGATCACGCGCGACCGCGTGACCGACGAGACGGCCGCGATGAAGCCCGTCGACCCGAAGCACCCGGCGCTGACGAAGCCCAACCGCCTGGGCGACGGGGACTTCGCCGGGTGGGTGCAGGAGCGCGGGCTGTACTTCGCGGGTGACTGGGACAGCCGCTACCAGCCGCTGTTCGCCGCCCACGACGCCGGCGAGAAGCCCCTCGAGGGCAGCACGATCGTCGCGCGCCACGGCAAGGGTGTCTTCGTCTACACCGGCCTGTCGCTGTTCCGGCAGCTGCCCGCCGGCGTGCCCGGCGCGTACCGCCTGCTGGCGAACCTGCTGGCGCTGTGAGCGGCGTGATTCGAGCGCCAGCGAGCCGTGGCCGTCGTCGAGCCGCTCGATCCGCGGCCGCAGGCCGCGCCGACCACGACCACGACCACGACCACGACCACGTCTGACGGAGCCAGCGTTTGCCCCCGCCCGTGAAGCCCGCGCCCGTGACGCCCCCCCCACCGGGGCGCGGTGATCTGGACGCGCCGCCGCCCCTGCTGGGTCGCTGGCGCAACCTGTACCTGCTGGTGCTGGGCACGCTGGGCGCGTTGGTGCTGGCGTTCTGGCTGTTCACCAAGGCGTATTCGTGACCGCGATCGACTGGACGGTGCTGGTGGGCACCATCGCGTTCATCGCGATCTACGGCACCTGGAAGACGCGCCACGTCCAGACCGCGCAGAGCTACCTGCGCGGCGACGACGATCTGCGCTGGCCCACCATCGGCCTGTCGATCATGGCCACGCAGGCCAGCGCCATCACCTTCCTGTCGGTGCCCGGCCAGGCCTACGAAGACGGCATGCGCTTCGTGCAGTTCTACTTCGGGCTGCCCATCGCGATGGTGATCATCAGCGCGGTCTTCGTGCCCATCTACTACCGGCTGAACGTCTTCACGGCCTACGAGTACCTCGAGAAGCGCTTCGACCCGAAGACCCGGGTGCTGGCGGCGACGCTCTTCATGATCGGCCGCGGCCTGGCCGCCGGCATCTCGATCTACGCGCCCGCGATCATCCTCAGCACGCTCCTGGGCTGGTCGCTCAACCTGACCAACCTGGTGCTGGGCACGATCGTGATCATCTACACCGTCAGCGGCGGATCGAAGGCGGTCAGCCAGACGCAGAAGCAGCAGATGATGGTGATCATGGGCGGCATCATCGTGGCCGCCGTCGTCATCGCCTACCGCCTGCCCGACGACGTCACGCTGGGCACCGCCACCAGCCTCGCCGGCGCCCTCGGCCGCATCAACGTGGTCGACTTCGAGTTCGACCTGAACAACCGCTACAACTTCTGGTCGGGCATCACCGGCGGCCTCTTCCTGGCGCTGAGCTACTTCGGCACCGATCAGTCGCAGGTGCAACGCTACCTGGGCGGACGCTCCGTCGCCGAGAGCCGCCTGGGGCTGCTGTTCAACGGCATGCTCAAGATCCCGATGCAGTTCCTCATCCTGTTCATCGGCATCCTGGTCTTCGTCTTCTTCCTCTTCGAGCGACCGCCGGTGTTCTTCAACCAGCCGACGCTCGACGCCGCGAAGCGCACGGCGCACGGGCCCGCCATCGCGTCGCTCGAGGCCGACTGGCAGCGCGCCTTCGAGGCTCGGCGCGATCAGGCCGTGGCGCTGACCGCCGCCCTCGACCGCGGGGACGCCGCGGCCGAGGCCGCCGCCCGCGAGGGCTTGCAGGGCGCGCACGCGCAGATGAACACGGTGCGCGCCGAGGCCAAGGCGGTGATCGCCCAGGCCCTGCCCAAGGCCGAGCTGAAGGACAGCGACTACATCTTCGTGAGCTTCGTGCTGAAGTATCTGCCGCCGGGGCTCGTGGGGCTGCTGCTGGCCGTCATCCTGTCCGCCGCCATGAGCAGCACGGCCAGCGAGCTCAACGCCCTCGGCTCGACCAGCGTGGTCGACCTCTACAAGCGGCTGATCCGCCCGGACGCCGACGACGCGCACACCCTGCGGGCGAGCAAGCTGTTCACGATCTTCTGGGGGTGCCTCGCGGTGGCCTTCGCCACCTTCGCGGCGCTGGTCGACAACCTGATCCAGGCGGTGAACATCCTCGGCTCGATCTTCTACGGCGTGATCCTGGGCATCTTCCTGGTCGCGTTCTTCCTGAAGCGCGTCCGCGGCACGCCCACCTTCGCCGCGGCGGTCATCGCTCAGCTGACCGTCGTGGCCCTGTTCTTCAGCAGCGACATCGGTTTCCTGTGGTTCAACGTCATCGGCTGCGCGCTGGTGGTGGGCCTGGCGCTCGCGCTGCAGGCCGTGCTACCCGGCGGGGGCCGAACCCATCCCGAAGGAGAGAGTGTATGAAGCGTTCCATCCTCCCCGTGGCGGCCCTCGCCGCCACCTTGGCCATCGCCCTGCCCGCCGCCGCGCAGGACCTGAAGCTGCCCGCGCCCAGCCCGCTCGCGCAGGTGATGCAGACCGTCGGCATCACGTCGATCACGGTCAACTACTCGAGCCCGGGCAAGAAGGGCCGCGACGTCTTCGGCGGCCTGGTGCCCTTCGGCGAGCTGTGGCGCACCGGCGCCAACGCCGCCACGACCATCGAGTTCACCACCGACGTCAAGGTGGGCGGCAAGGACGTCCCGGCCGGCAAGTACGCCATCTTCAGCATCCCGAAGAAGGACACCTGGACGATCATCCTCAACAAGAACGCGAACCAGGGCGGCACCCGCCAGTACGACCAGAAGCTGGACGCGGTGCGGGTGGACGTGAAGCCCGAGACCAGCCCCGCGCGGGAGCGCCTGACCTTCCTGTTCCGCGACACGACCGAGGGCGGCACGACGCTCGACCTCGACTGGGCCGGCACCCGCGTGTCGCTGCCGATCAGCGTCGACACCGACGCCCTGTCGAAGAAGGGCATCGCCGGCTATCAGGGGGGCAGCAGCCGCGGCCTCGCCAACGCCGCCCGCTACATGGCGGACACGGCCAAGGATCTCGACGGCGCGCTGAAGCTGATCGACGCCTCGCTCGCCGTCGACCAGACCTGGTTCAACACCTGGCTGAAGGCCGACTTCCTCGCGCGCAAGGGCGACTACAAGGCCGCGTACCCGCTGGCCGAGAAGGCCTACGCCATGGGTCAGAAGGCCGACTACTTCTTCTGGAAGGATCAGGTCGAGAAGGCGCTGAAGGACTGGAAGGGCAAGAAGTAACAGCAGGCCCGGGCTGCGCCGGGGCCTTGGTGACACCGCCCACCGGCTGTCAGCCTTCAGCTCTCAGCTGTCAGCCGGGCCCCGTCCGTTCTGCCGGCTCCAACCGATCGGCGAGCTCGAACCGTCGGGCTGCCGGGCACGAGGTCCACGCGTCGCGGCGGAGCCGAGAGCTGATCGCTGAAGGCTGATAGCCCGAGCGTCGTGGCACTGCGTGCGATGGACCCAGCGCGGACCTGACGCGCACACAGCGCGCGCTTCGAACGCTCCCCCTCAACGCGCCTGCGGCGGCGCCCCGTCCGGCAGCGTCGGCGCCGCCGACAGCGCCTCGGTCGGCGCGCCGGGTCCGGCCGCCGCGGCGCGCCGGGCCCGCTGCTCCGCCTGAATCGCGGTCAGCGCGATGGTGTAGACGATGTCGTCCACCAACGCGCCCCGCGACAGGTCGTTGACCGGCATCGCCAGCCCCTGCAGCA
>JAUHXL010000475.1 GCA_030426945.1 bacterium | reverse complement strand
TGCGTCTCGAGGAGGAGGAGCGCGAGGTGTTCGCGACCGCCGCCGAGATCGCCCACGCCCTCTTCGTCGAACGGGTGGGGCCGACGGCGGCGGCCGCTCTGCAGGCGCTCGAGGCGGCCACCGCGCGGACGCACGCCGCGCAGGGGCAGCGGTGAGGGCGCCGAACGCGGCGTCCCAAGCTCGCCGCGTCTACTCGTTGCCCGGCGGCGGCAGCGCGGGCTCCTCTTCCTCGGGCTCCGGCATCGGGGCGGGCTCCACCGCGGCACCGTCGGGCGCGGCCAGCGCGTCGCCCGGGCCGTCGACGGCCGCGCCCTCCTTGGTCGCCGGCTGACCAGCGAGCTGCGCCTCGAGCGCGCGGATCTGGTCGTGCACCTTGTCGTCCTCTTCCCAGCCCTTCCACCGGGTTCGGTCGAGCTCCTCGATGCCCCCCGTGACCTCGACCACCGTGGTCGCCACGTCGGTGTCCATCACGTGCTGCGCGAGGGTGAAGCGCAGGCCGTCGTCGACCGCGGCCACGTGCGCGGCCGTGACGCCCAGGCGCGCGAAGATCGCCTTGGCCAGCGCCTGGGTGCGGGCCCGTCGGGCCTTGCGGGTCGCGTCCAGGTCGGCGCGCAGCCGCGCGAGCTCCGCCTCGATGCGCTTACGCTCGGCGTCCGACGGCGCGACGGCGCCGTCGCCCGGCTCCGCCGGTCGCTCCACGGCCTCGTAAGGAGGCCGCAGGGTGTCCATGTAGCCGGGCAGCCGCCAGTCGAGCAGGCCGGTGAAGGTCGCGCCCTTGTCGAAGGTCGCCGCCGCGCCGGCGGGGCGCAGGGGCGACGGCGGCGCGAAGTCACCCTTGGCCACGCGGTCGAACGCAGCCCCGTCCGGCGACACCAGCAAGTGGTTGCCCGCCAGGCCGATCCACAGGGACCGCTCGCCGAGGGGCAGCGCGATCCGATCCCCCTCGCTGCGGATGATGCCGGTCACCAGGGGGCCCGTCCGCAGCGTGTCGAAGGCCTTCTTCGCCGCCGCCGGATCGGTCAGCCCGATGATCAGGCCGCCGCTGACCTGGCTGAAGCGCTCGGTCTCGTTGGGCGCCAGCGCCAGCTTCTCGGGGTCGGCCGCCAGCGCGAAGCCCACCTCGCCGGACAGCAGACCGATGAGATCCGGGTCGAACGAGATGCCCAGCAGCCCGCTCAGCTCGCGGGCACCCTCGTCCAGCTCCCGCGTCGCCTTGAGCGCGAGCGCGACGGTGCGGATCAGGCTCCAGAGCGCCTTCGGATCGACCCGCCCGGCGGCCACCGCCAGGGGCGCCTCGGTGACCGTCGCCCAGGCCGCCGAGTGGCCCTCGAGGTTCTGGAAGATGTTGCCCGGGGGCCCGCTGCGCTTCAGCTGGAAGTAGCCGCGGGCCTCCACCCGCCCGGCCTCGACCTGAGCGCCCACGGCGATGGGGCCGATGCCCGCCACCATGTTCTGCGCCACCAGCAGCTGAGCCTCGAGCTTGGCGCGGCGCATCCCCCGCGCCCGGTCGACGTCCTGTCGGAACATCGCCATCGCCTCTTGGATCATCTGCGGGATGTTCACGAACAGGCCGGCGTCGCGGCCGTAGCCCAGCTGCTGGACGCTGGCCGAGAAGGTCGGGGACGCGGCCATCGAGGCCTTGGGGTCGAGGCTGGCCAGCCGGCGCGCCGTCTCGCGCACGTCGGATCCGCGGCGATCATTGGCGACGATCCAGACCGTGCGGTCGGTGAGCACGAGCGCGACGTCGTCGTCGCGGGTGGGGAACACGACGCGCGCGGTGCCGATGGTCTCGTCGCTGAGCGTCTCGCGCGCCTGGGTGGCCAACGTGCCGAGCGCGGCGCGGAACGTCTCGACGTTCGACAACCCGAAGAAGATGACCACCTGCGGCCCGCTCAGGTGCAGGACGGCGACGCCCGCGGGCGCCGTCGCGTCGATGCCCACCTTGGGCAGGTTCGCCGGCTCGAGCAGGTCGTGCCCGAAGGCCTGGGTCAGCTCCCGGCGGGCCTCGGCGACGTCGTCCGCGAAGCGCGTCATCAGCCGCGCGCGGCCCAGCCGGTCGGCCAGCCCGAGCGGGTTGGCGGCCACCAGGAGCAGGCGAGCCTCGGCCGGCACCCGCGACAGCCCTTCGTGCGCCGCGCCGAGCGCGGGCTTCGCGGCGGCCTCGGCCGGGGGCGCGGCCTTCGCGTCGGCGGCGGCCACCGCGGCGCCGGAGGGGGACTTCTCGCCCTTGCAGGCGGCGAACAGGACGCAGCTCGCGACGAGCAGCCAGCGGATCATCAGCTTCCCTCCCAGCCCAGCGGGCTCGGCCCGACTATGGACGGTCGCGGTCCGAAAGGTCGAGCCCCAAGGTGCGCGCGACGCCCACGAAGTCGTCGTACCCGATCCAGACCGCCGAGAAGGGCCGCACGCCGACGAGGCGGTGCGCGCCGGCCGGCACGCTGACGGTCAGGTACACGTGCGCCCCGTTGGGCGTCCGGACGCCGTTGGCGAGGTCGAGCGGCCGACCGTCGAGGCGAAGGGGGTTGTCCGGGGCGCTGACGAGGACGAGGTGGTTGCGCGCGACCGTGGGCGGGACGGCGAAGTCGTAGCGCGTCGCCCAGTGGCTGATCGGCGCCACCACGAAGGCAGCCGGATCCCCCGCGCGGGCACCGAAGGGAGCCGCTGCCCCCGTCGTGTCCTGCCCCGAGACGAGGCCCAGCACGGCGAAGGGGGCGTCGCCGGTGACGTCCCACGGCGCGGCGCCGCCGAGGACGCAGCTCTCGCCGGGCTCGAGAACGACCTCGGCGTCGTCCACCCGATCAGCGCAGCCGATCTCGCCGGGATAGCCCGGCGGCGACGGCGCGCGCTCCGTGAACGGGGGGGTGAAGGTGAGGCGCACGGGCAGGTCGTCGGCGACGAACTTCCAGTAGCCGCGCTCGTCGGGGTGGGCGCTGCGGCGCGGGGGGGGCGCCAGGACGAAGTGGGTGCCCCACCGGTCGCGCGGGGGCAGCTGCACCTCGAGGTGGTCGCACCCGGCCTTGTCGCTGGGATAGTTGGCGCAGGGATGGCCCGAGAAGACCGCGACCGGCGCGCTGCTGTCGATCTCGGTGCCGGTGAGATCCGTCGGCGCGTCGGGCCCGCCGGGCGTGCCCTGCAGGTACAGCACGTCGTGCGTGTTCAGGCGGACCTGCAGGCGCGCACCCTCGACGACGAAGGCCCGCTGCGGATCGGGACGCACCGTGACGCCCGGGGGAAGCCGGACGTCGACCAGCACGCCGTCCCCCGGCGCCGCCACGGCCAGCGTCGGGACGCGCGGCAGGTCGCCGGGCGGGTTGAAGGCGGGCACGCCGACGAAGCGATGACGCCGCCCCAGCACGTTCAGGGGCAGCAGCGTGCTGGCGTCGTTGCTGAAGCTGTAGTTGCAGCAGTAGGGGTTCGCCTGGGTGGCCGTCACCGGGCGATCGGCCAGCAGGCGGAGGGCGACGGCGCGCACCGACGAGCCCTCGAGGTCCGGCAGCTCCCGTCGCAGCAACAGCGTCGCGGTGCCGCCGGGCGGGACGATCAGGCCGTCGGCGACCTCGACCTCGGCCTGTACGACGGTGCCGTCGGCGGCGCGCACCTGGCTCTCGACGGTCGTGACCGCGTAGCGGGCCTGAACATCCGGGATGTCGGGCACCTCGATGACCCTCCGCGGGTCGAGATCGGCGATCGCCCCGTCGGGGCTGCGCAGCCAGAGCCGCGCCGCGAACTGGGGCGACGGGTTGTGGACCAGCACCCCGAGGGGGGCGTCCGGCGTGGGGCCGTCGACGCGCGAGGCCGTGTTGGGCAGATCGACGACCAGGAAGGCGCAGCCCGCCTCGGACGGCCGCGCCGCGGCCACCTCGCAGGGATCGTCGATGCAGCGGCCGTCCACGCACTCCGACTGGCCGGCGCAGCGGTCCTCGGGCACGAAGCGCCCGTCGTCGCCACAGCGCTGGGGCTCACGCGCCGAGAGGCAGCGGCGGACGCCGGGCGTACACTCGGGGCCGCTCGCGTCGGGCGGCGCGGGGGCGGCGTCGGGGGCGGCGTCGGGGATCGGCGCGGCGTCCGGCCCGGCGTCGACGCGGGGCGGCGCGGCGTCGGGGGCGGCGTCCGGAGCGGCGTCGGGGGCCGCGTCGGGCGCGGCGTCGGGGGCCGCGTCGGGCGCGGCGTCTCGCGGCGGGGCGAGGTCGGCCACGGGGCTGGCGTCGGGACAAACGCACGCGCCGTAGACGCCCCCGTCGCCGCAGACGCGCTCGCCCTCGCCGCCGGGGCAGGCGCACGCCTCGGTGCTGCCCTGGGCGCAGCCCGAGTCGATCTGAACGCAGATCTGTTCGCGACACACCGCCCCGCCGACGCAGGCCGGCGTCGCGGTGCAGCGGCCGCCGATCGGCACGGGCCCCCCGGAGGTCGAGGCCTCACAGCCCGCGAGCGCGACCAGCGCCAGCGCCCAGCACGGCGCGAGCGCCCAGCACAGCGGCGTCGACAGGCGCGGGGTCGGCCGCCTCTCGGCGCGACGGGTGGCGGAGAGCGGGCTCAGGGCAAGGGCTCGCCGAGGGGCTCGAGCGCGAGACGCCAGGCGTCGAGGAGACCGCGATTCGGCGCGGCGGCGCCTGGCGTGAGGGTGCCGTACAGCGTGTAGCCACCGCCGTGGGCGCGGAACAGGGTGGCGCCCGGGGCGGCCGACAGCTCGGGGGCGAGGCCGTCCTCTGCGCAGCGCAGCACCGCGCGAAACGCGGCCTGCAGGCAGGCCTGGTCGCCGGGCAGGCAGGGCACGACGGGGCAGGGGAGGCGCCGGGCCGGCAGGTCACCCCCGATGACGCCGAGCAGGCCCGACGGGGTCGCCTGGGGCGGCGGCGAGGCGGTGATCGGAGGGCCGGCCCAGGCCGCCGCCGCGACCAGGCCGCCGAGCAGGATGGCGGCGACGGGCATCTTCATCGGAGCCTCCCCAGGCTCGGGCCCTCCGGCCCGCGAGTCGACTTGCCAGCGCGACCGACGCCGAGCGCCGCGCGCTCGAAGTCGGGCGCGGGCGCGCGACCGACCCCTCCATCGCGGGCCGCTCGCGCGGCAGCAGCGCGCGTGGGTGGCGCGTGGCCCGAGGGCCGCCGCCACCTCCCCGGCGCAGTGTAGTCCCCACCGAGCGTCTGCGGTAGGCTTCGGCGCATGGTGAGCCCCCCCGAGATCGGCGATCGGGTCCTCGACCGCTATCGACTGACCCGCGTGATCGGGCGCGGCGGCGTGGGCACCGTGTTCGCCGCCGAAGACGAGCGCCTCGGTCGGGTGGTGGCGATCAAGGTGCTCGGCGCGCGCGGACGCAGCGTGCGCAACGCGGACGCCCGGCTGCAGCGCGAGGCGCGCACCTTGGCCGCCCTGGTGCACCCCAACCTCGTCACGCTGCTCGATTACGACGTGCTGCCCGACGGCAGCCCGGCGATGGTGATGGAGCTCGTCGACGGGGTGACCTTGCAGGCGCTGCTCTCGGCGCACCGCTTCACGCCTCAGGAGATCCTGCGCGTGCTCGATCAGACGCTGGCCGCGCTGGTGGCGTGTCACGAGCGCGGCATCGTCCATCGCGACCTGAAGCCGGGCAACCTGCTGGTGGACGCCTCCACGCTGGCCGTGAAGGTGATCGACTTCGGCATCGTGCAGCTGCTGGGGGACGAGGGCGCCACCGCCCTGACGGTCAACGGCGAGGTGTTCGGCAGCCCGCGCTTCATGGCCCCGGAGCAGTGGCAGCAGAGGCAGGTCGATCCGCGCACCGACGTCTACGCGCTGGGCCTGATCGGCTACTGCATGGTGCTCGGTGAGCACTTCATCCG
>JAUHXL010000474.1 GCA_030426945.1 bacterium | reverse complement strand
GATCGCGAGGCGGCGCGGGTGTGGCGCTTCCCGGTCGCGTATCCCGGTGGGCCGGTGGACGTCGAGGCGTTGGCCGTGGCGCCCGACGGCGGCACCTTCTACCTCATCGAGAAGCGCGACGCCCCGACGGTGCAGGTCTTTGCGCACCCCGGACCCCTCGTCGACGGCGAGCGCGCGCTCCTGCGCACCGTCGCCCGCTTCGCCGCGCCGGGCATCGACGTCGATCGCGGCCGTCTGGTGACCGCCGCCGATCTGCACCCGACCGGCCTCCGCCTGCTGGTGCGCGTCTACACCGGCAGCTACGAGTACCGCCTGGCGCCCGGGCAGACGCTGGCCGATCTCGACGGGCTGATGCCCACCCTGGTCGCCCTCGGCCCCCTCGCGGAGCCGCAGGGCGAGGCCATCGCCTACACGGCGGATGGGCGCGCCGTGGTCACCGTGTCGGAGGATCCCGCCGGCGTCGGCGGGCAGCCCGTGCATCGCTACGACTGCCGGGACTGAGGCGGCGCCGGCCGCCCGGGCGCCGCGTGGCGCGGGGGCGCCGGGCCGCGACCCAGAAGCGCCGGTCCGTATCCTCTTGATTTCTAGGCCCGATTCGGGCTTTTGGGGGTCCGGGCGGGCCCATCCGCCGAAGCGCGAAGGACGGACGATGCGAGTACGGAACAAGGTCAGGGTGGCGCGCAGCGTGGCCCTCGCGGCGTTGATGACGACGGGACTCTCGGGCTGCAAGAAGGACGAGGCGCCGGCCGCCGGCGGCGCACCCAAGGCGGGCCCGGCGGCGCCGGGACAGACCGCGATGCCGCCGGGGCATCCCCCCACCGGGGCCGGCGCGCCGGTGGGCACGGTCAAGGCCGACGGGCAGATCACCGGTGCGGTGCAGGAGGCGATGAACGTCGCCGGGTACACCTACCTGAAGCTGAAGACGCCCGCCGGCGAGACGTGGGCCGCGGTCGACCAGACCCAGGCGACCGTCGGCAGCACGGTCACGGTCGTCGAGGCGACCGAGATGCGGAACTTCCACAGCAAGTCGTTGGACCGCACCTTCGCGAGCATCTACTTCGGCCGCCTCGCGCCCGGGGGGGCCGTCGCGGCGGCCCCCGGCTCGCAGCCCGCGGCCGCGCCGGGCAGCCAGCCGGGCGCGCTGCCCCCCGGGCACCCGCCCACGTCGCAGCCGGCCGGCGCCGTCGACGGGCACGCCAAGCCCGAGGCGCCCGCGGCGGGCGTGACGCTGACCACGCCGCGGCCCGCGGGCGTCGACGACATCGCGACGCTGTGGAGCAAGAAGGCCAGCCTCGCCGGCCAGCCGGTGAAGGTCCACGGCAAGGTGACGAAGTTCTCGGCCGGCATCATGGGCCGCAACTGGGTGCACCTGCAGGACGGCAGCGGTGACGCGGCCTCCAAGACGCACGACCTCACGCTGACCACCGCCGAGCAGGTGGCCGTCGGCCAGGAGCTCACCTTCGAGGGCACGGCCCAGGTCGACAAGGACTTCGGCGCCGGCTACCAGTACGGCCTGATCATCGAGGGGGCGAAGGTGGTGCCGGCGCAGTAGCGCCGGCGTCGGGCGCCGGGGCCTGGCTGGCCTCGATCGCGCGCAGCACCCCGCGCTGCCGATCCAGCGCCTGCTGATCGGCGGCCAGCCGCGCGGGCAGATCCGCCGGGGCGATGGCCTCGGCGCAGTCCGCGGGCACGGTCGCCGGCAAGGTCAGCGTCACCTGCGTCGCGCACCCGCCCAGCGCGCGCAGCGTCGCGATCGCCGCGGCCACCTGACCGAAGGGGGTCTCGGGCGTGGCGCCGATGCGCACCCGCGCGCACAGGGGCGGTCCCAGCTCGCCCAACGGGGCCACGTCGATCCCGTCCTTCGTCGTCGGCAGCGCCGGACAGGCGCCGTTGAGGGCCAGCGCCACCGGGCGCGGCTGCGCCGAGCCGAGCATGGCCAGGGGCGTGCCGTCGGCGGGGGTAGACTGCGCCACCACGAAGCCGCCCTCCGCGGTCAGGTGCAGGGCCAGGTGCGTCGCGAGCGGCATCGCGCCGTTGTCATCGGCGACCATCAGCCGCAGGACGGGCAGGTCGAGCTCGACCGGGCCGGCGGGCGTGGTCAGCACCAGCCGGGTGAAGCCGGCCTGGGTGGCGCGGTGCAGCGCGGCGGCGGCGGCGGCGTAGGGCACCGCGGCGTCGACCTCCACCTGCAGGGGCGGCGCCTCGCGCCCCAGCAGCAGGGCCAGGCGCTGGTGGGCGTCGCGCAGCCGGGAGGCCGCCTCGAAGAGCGGCCCGGGGCGGCCCGCGACCGTCGGCAAGGGGACGGTGAGCGGGGGCGGCAGATCGGCCTTCAGGTCGGGGGGCAGCGGGCCCGGGGTGCCGGGGTGGACGACCACGCCGGTCGCCTGGACGTGCAGCCCCGGATCGCTCGGGCCGGGCTCGGTCGGGGCGGAGGCCGGGGCTGGCGATGGGGGAGCGGCGGGGGCCGGGGCGGGCGGCAGCACCGTCAGCGACAGCACCGTCAGCGACAGCAGCGATGGGCCTGGGCGCACGGACGACCTCGTCGGGCTTGGCGGACAGGACGCAACGTACCGCATCCGGGCCCCATCGGATCGACCCTCGGCGCGCTCGGCGCTGCCCCGGGCGGATC
This sequence comes from bacterium, assembly GCA_030426945.1. Taxonomy (GTDB): domain Bacteria; phylum Myxococcota_A; class Bradymonadia; order UBA7976; family UBA1532; genus JACKDN01. The sequence continues at coordinate 3,201 of JAUHXL010000474.1, read as the reverse complement.
CCGGGCAGCGGATTCGACCCGGTTCGTTGTGGCCGCTCCGCGCCTTTGGCATGGTGAGGCGTCCCGTCGACGGAGGCCCGATGCGCCCGCCGCCCCCGAACCCGTCGCCCGTTGGCCGCCCGCCGCGCCGCGTGCGCCGATGAGCCCCCCGCCGCGCGCGCTGAGCCCGGCCGAGGCCAACCAGCGCGCCCGTCGCTTCCTCATCGGCAGCGCGGCGGTCACCGCGCTCCTCTACGTCGTGCCCTACGGTCACACGATCGGCTACCCGCTGATGCTGCTGTCGACCTTGGCGCACGAGATGGGGCACGGGATCGCCGCGGTCCTCGTCGGGGGGCACTTCGACGAGTTCCGCATGTTCGCCGACGGCTCGGGCCGGGCGAGCTCGCTGATCGAGCCCACGCCGCTGAAGCAGGCCGCGGTGGCGGCCGGGGGGCTCGTCGGGCCGGCGGTCGTGGCCGCCTTCGGCTTCCTGCTCGGGCGCACGCCGGATCGCGCCCGCACGGGGCTGTTGGTGATCGGCGCGGGCCTGGCGCTGGCCCTGCTGCTGGTGGTGCGCGGCCTGTTCGGCATGGGCTTCGTCGCGGCCACGGCCGCCCTCTGCCTGGCCATCGCCCTGCGGGCCCGCCCGTGGGTGTCGCAGGTGACCATCCTGTTCCTGGCCGTCCAGCTCGCCCTCAGCGTCTTCAGCCGCGGCGACTACCTGTTCACCGACCGCGCGGTCACCGCCGAGGGCGTGATGGCGTCGGACGTCGCCCAGATGGCCGAGGCCCTCTGGCTGCCCTACTGGTTCTGGGGGGCGCTGTGCGGCCTCTTCTCGGTGGCCGTCCTCGCGCTCGGGGTGCTGCTGTTGTGGCGGGCGCCCGCCGTCCAGGCGACGCCGTGACGGATCACAGCGCGCGCGGCCTGCGCTCGGCGACGACCGCCGCGATCACCGCGCGCACGCCGTCCGCGTCGAGCCCGATCAGCAGGTCGCCGTGGTCGGCGACGTGGTTCAGCCCCATCGCCAGCAGCGTGTGTCGTCGGAACGGGCAGGGCAGCGTCCCGCGGTGCACGCGCCGCATCAGGTCCTGCAGCTGCTCGGTGGTGAGGCCGGTGAGGCCGGGGCGCGTCATCGGAGCTCCTCGTGGCGTCGACGGTCGGTCGGCTCGCGGCGACCGGGCGGCGATGGTATGCAGGCGATGATGCACGACGCCACCCCCACCGCTTTCGTCGCCGGCGCCACGGGGCTCACGGGCCGCGAGGTCGTGCGCGCGCTGCGCGAGGGCGGCGCCCGGGTCGTGGCGCACGTCCGGCCCGACTCCGCGCGCCTCGACGACTGGCGCGCGCGCTTCGCCGCCCTGGGTGCCGAGGTCGACACCACGGCGTGGGCGCCCGAGGCCCTGGCGGCGACGCTCGCCACCCTGCGCCCCGACTGGGTGTTCGCGTTGCTCGGCACCACGCGCAAGCGCATGCGGCGTGAGGGCGGCGACTACGCCACGATCGACTACGGCCTGACCCGCATGCTGATCGACGCGGCGGTGGCCAGCGGGACCCGCCCGCGCTTCGTCTACCTGTCCGCGGTGGGCGTCTCGGCCCGCGCGAAGGGGGCCTACTACACCGCGCGGTGGCGAGCCGAGGAGGCCCTCCGGGCGAGCGGACTGCCCTACGCCATCGCGCGCCCGTCGTTCATCGTGGGCGCGCGCGACGAGGGCCGGCCGATGGAGCGGGTGGGGGCGTCCATCGCCGACGGCGCGCTCGCGGTGGTGGGTCTGCTGGGCGGCCGGGGAGTGGCCGAACGGTATCGCTCGCGGGAGGCGTCGGCGTTGGCCCGCGCGGTGGTACGGCTGGCGGCGGCACCGGTCGGTGACGCCGTCGCGGCCGATGGGTTCGACCTCTTCGCCGAAAACCGGTAGGAAGAGGATCGCGCCTCGGCGCCGGTCTGCGTCCGGCCGGGGGGCGACGGGGGGCATCGAGGGGTTGGGGATGGACACGAACATCAGGCAGATCACGGATCTCCGTGCGTTTCGCGGCACGCCGCGGGCGGGCGCTCCGGAGGACGTCGGCGCCGGGCATCGCCACGTCGCGCGCATCGTCGAGGCGGCCACGGCGAACGCCGCGGGCCTCTCCTTCGAGTCGCCCATCCGCTGCCGGCGCCGGCCGAAGCGGGTGCCCTGCACCGGTCACATCATCGTCCGGCGGCAGGATCTGCCGCCCGAGATCCAGTGGGCCTGCGGCGAGTGCGGCGACACCGGGTTGGTGCACAACTGGCGGGGCACGCCGTGGGACTTCGCCGCGCACGGGGATCACGCGGCGCAGCTGGCGGTGTACGTGCGCCCGGCCGACTACAAGGTGCTCGAGCTCTTCGGGCCCCTCGACATCGCCTCGCGGGCGCTGGTGCTGGGCGCCCGACGGGTGAGCCAGCTGGTGGTCATCGAGGGCACGCCCGAGCGGCTCGAGTGGCTGTCCGCGGCCCTCGAGGCGCTGATCCCGCGGGCGCGGTCCGCGGATCGCGACGCCCTCCTGCGCATCGGCGAGAGCCTCGCCCTGCGCCTCGGCCGCTATCGCGACCGGGGGCTCTGACCCACCCCCCGCCGGCTCACGCCGGCCACGCCGCCGGCCCGATGAGGCCACCGGCCGTCAGCGCCTCGAGCTCGGCGGCGTCGAGCGCCAGGTCGGCGGCGGTCAGGGGGCCCTCCACGCGCAGGCGCTCGAGCGCCGCCGCCGCCGCCTCGCCGATCTCGGCGACGACCACGTCGCCGCCCGAGGTGCGGCGCACCGCGCGGTGGTGCGGGCGCGGGGTGAGCGCGTCGGGCCCCTCCATCGACCAGCCCAGCGCCAGCACCTCGAGCCCCTCGGCCCGGCGCAGGCGCGCGTCGCGCCCCGGGCTGCCCGCGAAGGCGTCCAGCGCGCCGTCCGGCGGCGCGGTGTGCGCCACCGCCGCCTCGTAGCGGGCGAGATCGGCGGCGGCTCCGGGGGCCTCGGCGGCGAGGAAGGCGGCGAAGCGGCGGGCGACGGGGCCGCGTGTCGGCGGCTCCTGATCGACGAAGCGATCCACCCAGAGGTCGAGGTCGTCGCCCAGGGCCTGCGCGGCGCCAGGCAGCACCTCGGCCAGGCCCTCGGCCACCTGCTCGACGAGGCGACCGTAGCCGCCGGGCAGGTCGTAGCCGACGGCGAACAGCTCGACCGGCTCGGGCAGCACCCAGTCCGCGTGCAGGTCGACGT
>JAUHXL010000473.1 GCA_030426945.1 bacterium | reverse complement strand
TCCGCCAACACCCACAAGGCGTCGTCCACCAGCGGGCTGGTGGGCGCCTGCTCGACGAGCGCCCTCAGGGTGGCCCGCGCCCCCGCGAGATCCTGCAGCCGCACGAGCTGCACGTGGGCGCGCCACCACAGGGCGTTGTCCGCGACGAGGGCGTCGGGGTGACGCGCGGCCAGATCCCCGAGGAAGTCGGCCGTGGCGCGAGCGTCGGCGTCGACGTCGTGCGCCAGGTAGCGCACGGCCTTGTCCGCGGCCACGCGATCAGGGGCCTCGTCGGCCAGCGCGCGCAGGGCGGCACGCCCGGCGTCGCCGGCCCCGCGCGCCTCGATGGCCAGGACCGCCACGCGATAGCGGCCGAGCGCGTGGCGCTCGGGATCCTCGATGGCGGCGAAGAGGCGCTCGGCCTCGTCGAGACGACCCTGGCGGACGCGGACGCTGGCCAGGCGGTACTGGGCCAAGCCGCGATCAGCCGCGTCCGGCGCCTCCTGGGCGATGGCCTCGAAGAGCGCGAAGGCGCGCGCGTCGTCGCGCCGGGCGAAGGCGCGCTCCGCCGCGTCGTACCGTTCGTCCGCTGCGACCGCCTCGCGGCGCTGGGCGCGATCCGCCGCGCAGCCGGCGGCCAGGCTCAGAACGACAGCGAGAGCGCCAGCTCGGGGTAGATGTCGGTGCAATCGTCGCCTTCGCAGTCGAGCAGCACCTCGTAGACCGCCCCGAGGCCCAGGGCGAAGCCGCCCCCGCGACCGACGTAGATGACGCCGCCCCGCGCGCCCACCGAGTCGAGATCGTCGAAGCCGTCGGTGATGAACCAGTGGCGATAGAAGCCCCCGAGGTAGGGCTTGATCGTCGGCACCTGCCAGAAGACGTAGCGCACGTTCGGGCTCAGCTTGATGACGTTGGGGTCGTCGCCGAACCAGTAGTCCACGTCGGCGCCCACCTCGAGGCCGTCGACGAGGTAATAGCCCGCGCCGACGCCGAGCACGATGTACGAGGCGTCGCCGATGCCGCCCGAGCCGCCGCCGAGGGAGAGCGAGAAGCGCCCCGCCGCGAAGGGCCCCGGATCCTGTTGCGCCGCCGCCGGGGCCGCCCCCGCGGCCCACAGCGCGATCACCGCCAGCGCCCGTACCGAACCGCTCATCCGAAGCCTCCGCTCAGCCCGCGACCCGCGCGCCGCGGGCGAGCCTACCAACGGCGCGCGCCCCCCCGCAACGGACGTGCGCGCGGGTTTACACCGCAGGGTGGGCACGTTACAAAGCCCGCCATGATTCGCCTGAGCGCCGTGAAGAAGCACTACCGGTCCTCCGCGAAGGGCGAGCTCGCCCTGCGTGGGGTGGACCTGCACATCGGCGAGGGCGAGATGGTCGCCATCGTCGGCACCTCGGGCTCGGGCAAGACGACGCTGCTGAACATCATCGGCGGCCTCGACCGCAACTATCAGGGCAAGGTCGAGGTGGACGGGCAGGATCTCGCGAAGCTGTCCGATCGCGCGATGTCCGACTTCCGCAACCGCCGCATCGGCTTCGTCTTCCAGCACTTCTCGCTGCTCGACCACATGACGGCGGCCGAGAACGTGTCCCTGCCCGCGACCTTCGTGCGCGGCAAGCCGCCGGTCGAGAACGCGCGGGCCCGGGCCGTCGAGTCCCTGACCACCCTGGGCCTGTCCGACAAGCTCGGCGAGCACCCCAACAACCTCAGCGGCGGCCAGAAGCAGCGCGTGGCGATCGCCCGCGCCCTGCTGTTCCGCCCCAAGCTGCTGCTGTGCGACGAGCCCACCGGCAGCCTCGACTCGACGACCGGCGCCCAGATCATCGACACCTTCCGCGCGCTGAACGCCGAGGGCTACACGGTGGTGATCATCACGCACGAGGCGCGGGTCAGCGAGGCCGCGCGGCGCATCGTGCGCATCGAGGACGGCCGCATCGTCGACGACGGGAGGGCCGCGTGACGCTGGGCAAGCTCAGCCAGCTGGTGCTGCGCAACGTCGCGCGGTCGAAGAAGAACTTCCTGATGAGCGGCATCGGGATCGTGGTCGGCATCTCGACCTTCGTCTTCTTCACCGGGCTCGCCGAGGGCATCAAGGACGTGGTCCTCGGGCGCATCTTCCTCGTCGATCAGGTCGAGGTCGTGCAGAAGAAGTTCGACACCGGGCTCACCCAGTCCGACAGCTTGTTCGGGCTCGGCGGTACCCGGCCGCTCGACCGGGGCGTCGTCGAGGAGCTCCGCGCGCTCGAGGGGGTGCGCGAGGTCTTCCCGAAGATGAAGTTCACCTTCCCCACCCGTGGCTACGGCGGCAAGGCGCTCTTCGGCCGGGACATCTGGGCCGAGATCATCGCCGACGGCATCGAGCCGGCGCTGGTGAAGGACGAGATCGAGCACCCCGAGGCCTTCCGCGACTGGGAGGCGGACATCGCCTGCACCCAGGTCGGGGACTGCCCCGACGGGCGCACCTGCGAGGCCGGCGTCTGCACGCGGGCGGCCTGCGTGTACACCGAGGAGACGCGGCTGACGGCGTGCGCGGGCGAGAGCTACTGCGCCGAGGACACCGGCAAGTGCGAGACGCCGGTGCCCTTCATCGTCAGCAACCACCTGCTCGAGCTCTACAACGGCAGCCTGGCGACGGCGCTGAGCGGCGGCGACAGCAAGATGCCCAAGCTGTCGAAGTCGACGGTGATGGGCTTCCAGCTGAACGTGACGCTGGGCAAGTCCTTCCTCGGCCGGTCGACGCGCTCGAAGCCCATCACGCGGCGCATCAAGCTGGTGGGTTTCAGCGACAAGGCCATCACCGTCGGGGTGACGATGCCCATCGACTACGTGCGGCGCTTCAACCGCATGTTCAGCGGCGAGGAGTCGGCCGCGACGTACCACTCGATCATCGTCAAGGTGCAGGACCAGACCGTGGTGCCGCAGATCGTGAAGGCGGTGCGGGACAAGGGCTTCGAGCTGGCCGACAGCACCGAGAACGCGGAGCGCGCGGCCGAGATCATCAAGACGGTCGAGAGCGTCTTCGCGCTGATCAGCTTCGTGATCGTGGGCATCGCCGCGATCAACATCAGCCAGATGTTCTTCATGCTGATCTACCAGCGGAAGCGCGAGATCGGCGTGCTGCGCGCGGTCGGGGCGAGCCGCAACGACGTGCGGCTGATCATCCTGGGCGAGGCGCTGCTGATCGGCCTCGTCGGCGGTGGGGCGGGTGCCGGGGCCGGCTATGGTCTGTCGGTGCTGGCGGACTGGGTGGCCGGGCGGCTGCCCGAGTTCCCCTACAAGCCCGAGACCTTCTTCGCGTTCCCCCCCTGGGTGTGGCTGGCGGCGGTGGGCGGGGCGGCCGTCTTCTGCCTGTTCGGCGCGTTCTTCCCGGCCAACGCCGCGGCTCGGCAGGAGCCCGCCGCGGCCCTCACGCAGTAGCGCGGCGCCGTTGACTCCCCCTGCGGCATGGCCTACCTTGATGCGCGCCCGAGGGGCCCGTGCGCGCGGGGGCCTCGGCGTTCGACCCATCGCGGGGCGCGACCGCGGCGAACTCATCGGCGACAGGGTGGGCGGTCCCCGCCTCGGGCCGGGTTCGCGCCCGGTGCGCGGCCGCATCTGAAGGCTTGGCGTTGCGCGAACCCGTCAAATACGGCGACTACTACCTGTTCGAGCGCGTCGCCGTCGGCGGCATGGCCGAGGTCTTCAAGGGGGTCTCGTACGGCGTCGAGGGCTTCGAGCGGCTGTTCGCGGTCAAGCGCGTGCTGCCCAACATCTCGGAGGACCAAGAGTTCATCGAGATGTTCATCGACGAGGCCAAGATCGCCGTCCAGCTGACGCACGCGAACATCGGCCAGATCTTCGAGCTCGGGAAGAACGAGGGCGCCTACTTCATCGCGATGGAGTTCGTGCAGGGCAAGGACCTGCGCGCCATCTGGGATCGCGCCCGCAACCGTGGGCAGCGCCTCGACATCGCGATGTGCTGCCACATGATCAAAGAGGTCTGCGAGGCCCTCGAGTACGCCCACAGCAAGAAGAACGAGCGCCACGAGTCGCTCAACCTGGTGCACCGGGACGTCTCGCCGCAGAACATCATCGTCAGCTACGACGGTGAGGTGAAGCTGATCGACTTCGGCATCGCCAAGGCCGCGGGCAAAGCGAGCAAGACCCAGGCGGGCATCCTCAAGGGCAAGTTCGGCTACATGAGCCCGGAGCAGGTGCGCGGCAAGCCGATCGACCGGCGCAGCGACCTGTTCTCCCTCGCGGTGGTGCTCTACGAGCTGCTGACGCTCGAGCGCTGCTTCCAGGGCGAGAGCGACTTCTCCACGCTCGAGAAGGTGCGCAACGTCGACATCCGGCGGCCGGCGTCGATCAACCGCGACATCCCGCCGGAGCTCGAGCGCATCGTGCTGCGCGGACTGTCCCGCAACCCGGACGACCGCTACCAGTCGGCCAGCGAGCTGCAGGACGCCCTGCAGAAGTTCCTCTACCAGTCGGGCTCGTTCTACGCGCGCAAGGATCTCTCGGCCTACATGCGCCGGCAGTTCGATCGCGAGCTGCGCGACGAGCAGCACCGCATGGGTGAGTTCCGCGACTACGCGGGCAAGCACATCCCCGAGGCGCGGCGCGCCAACTCGGGGCCGGCGTCGGTCGACCAGCCGGCGGAGCCCTCGCGGCCGGATCTGCCGGCTCTGTCGTGGGAAGAGGACGAGCTCGAGACCGCCGTGTGGGATCGCAGCCCCTCGCAGGTGATGCGCGGCGTCGAGCCGGAGCGGCCGATGACGCCCCCGCGGGGACCCGCGGCGCCCGAGCCCGCCTTCGTGCAGGCCGGCCTCGGGGCCGCGTCGACCCCCAGCCCGCGGCTGGCGAAGGCCAACCTGGGGCGGACGCCGCCCCCGCGCACGCCCCACGGGCCCGGCCCGGGCGCCGCCGCGCCGCTGGCCGCGGATCTGGACCTGCCCCGCGATCAGTTCCGGCGGCGCGACTCGACCCGGCAGCGCCTGGCCGCCCTGTTCGTGGTGGCGTTGCTGGCGGTGGTGGCGGGGGTCCTCGCCATCCGCCACTTCAACGCGGAGCCCGCCACCGGCAGCCTGGTGGTGGACACCAAGCCGGTCAACGTGCAGCTGTACCTCGATGGGCAGCGCATGCACGACGGGGCCACGCCGGTGAAGCTGGCCGGCCTGGCGCCCGGCGAGCACCGGGTGAAGGTGGTGGGCGCCGGCCACGAGACGGTGGAGCAGGTGATCACCATCGCGGGGGGCGAAGACCGCGCCCTGTCGATCGAGCTGCCGCCCGAGAAGAAGATCACCGCGCTGACGGTGGAGACGTCGCCGGGCGGGGCGAAGGTGTACGTCGACGGCAAGCTGATCGACCGGACGCCGCTGCGCACCGAGGACGTGCCCGCGGGCAAGCGGCAGGTGCGGGTCGAGATGGCCGGGTACCTGCCGTGGTCGGCCACGGTGGACGTGCAGCCGGCGGTCGAGAACAAGCTGCCCCCGGTGAAGCTGGCGCCCGAGACGGTGACGGTGGCCTTCCTGCCCGAGCCGGACGACGCGCGCATCACGCTCACCCTGCCCGACGGCAAGAAGGTGACGCTCGACGGCGCGGCCCGCTACGAGGTGCCGAACCGGGGGGGCGTCACGATGCGCGTCGAGCGCAGCGGCTACGAGGCCACGGATCGCACCCTGCCCCAGTACTTCGAGCGCCGGGCGACCGAGGTGGTGAGCCTTTCGGCGCGCGCCGACGAGCCCGAGGCGGCGCCGCGCGCGCCGGTGGCGGTGCGCCCCGCGCGCCGGCCGGACCCCACGCCCGTGCGCCGGCCGCCGCCCCGCGACGATCCGGTCGAGCCGCCCGAGGACGACGGGCCTTGCCGCGGCGAGGACTGCCCCCCGCAGGATCGG
>JAUHXL010000472.1 GCA_030426945.1 bacterium | reverse complement strand
GCGGGCCTCGCGGCGCGCAAGGCCCACGTGCGCGGGCTCGCGCGGCCCGGCGTGGCGGTCGAGCTGGTCGACCAGTACGCCAACATGGGCCCGGCGCTGGCCGATCGGCCCGAGCTGGTCGCCTGGGCCGAGGCCGCCGCGCGCGACGTCGGGCACCGGCCCCGTGTGCTGCCCATCCGAGGGGGCACCGGCATCGATCCCTTCCTCGAGGTGGGCGTCGGCGTGGCGAATCTGGGCACGGGCTACTTCGCGCCGGAGAGCGAGAAGGAGCTGACCAGCCTGCAGTGGATGGTGGATCACGCGCGCTGGCTGCAGGCGCTGCTGGTGCGGATCGCCGAGACGCCCGCGGCGGCGGGCTGAGGGCGCGCGGGGGAACGACCGGGCAGAGAGGGGAAGCCGTGGACGCGGTCGAGCGGTCGCAGGGACGACAGGCGCGCTTCGACGCGAGCGACAAGTGGCTGCTGCCGCTGGCCGGCGTCGCCGTGGCGATCTACCTCGCCGAGCTGCGCGGCGTGTGGGTGGCGCTCGACGTTCAGGCCGGCTACCAGACGGCCGCGCTGCTCATCGACCTGGTCTTCGTCGTCGACCTGTTCGCCAAGCTGGTCCTGCTCGGCCGCCGCTACGCGCGCTCGGTGTGGTGCCTGATCGACACGCTGTCGGCGCTGCCCGTCCTGGCCAGCCTCGCGGTGGTGCCCGGCTTCGTCGAGGCGCTGCGGTTCATCCGCGGCGTGCGCCTGTTCCGCATGTTGCGCATGCTGCGGACGCTGCGGGTGCTGCGCAGCATCCGCGTCTTCCAGCGGTCGCGCGTCGGCAGCGTCGACATCGTCACCCCCGAGAGCCGCACCTTCCAACGCCTGCTGGCGGGCGCGGTCCTGCTCTACACGGGCCTCTTCCTCGGGCTGATGGCGCTGGTGTGGTCGGGTCACCCCCAGGGCACGGTCGTGAGCATCGACGGGCCCGGCGCGGACGGCGGGTTCGCCGCCCGCATCGCCCACGACGACGCCGTGCGCGAGGTGCGCCTGCCCGCGTCGGTGCTGCTGAGGTCGAGCGAAGAGATCGAGTACTACTTCGTGCTCGGCTCGGTGCTGGGCATGCTGCTCATCGTCGTCGTCGCGCGCGCCCAGCTGCCCGCGGTGGCCAGCCAGCAGGTGCGCGCCCTGCTGAACGTCGCCCTGCCGGCCCAGGTGGCCGATCACTTCCTCCAGCACCCCGAGGACTACGACCACACCGTGCAGATGCCGGCGACGGTCGTGTTCAACGATCTGCGCGGCTTCACCGCCACCGTCGAGGCCCTCGAAGGCGATCTGGACGCCCTGAAGCATCACCTCGAGGGCGCGCTCGACGCGGTCGTCGAGGTCCACCGGCGCTACGACCTGATCGTCGACAAGTTCATCGGCGACGCGATCATGTCGTTCCGGGGCGGCGATCTGGTCAGCGGCGACGCGTCCGAGCACGCCTGGCGGGTGGTCCGCGCGTCCATCGAGTCGGTGGCCGCCCTGCGCCGGCTGGGTGATCCCCACTTCAACACGATGCGGGTGGGCGGCGCCTCGGGCGACGACCTGCTGATCGGCACCTTCGGCACCTCGAGTCGGCTGGCCTACACCATCCTGGGTGATCGCGTGAACCTGGCCGCCCGGCTGGAGGCGGCGAGCAAGCCGCTGGGCACCGCGAACCTGTTCTGCGACCGCACGCGCGCCCTCACCGCAGAGCGCGCCGACCTGTGTTGGCGCCGCGTTGGCCGTTTGCGGGCGCAGGGCAAGACGGAGTCCGTCGACGTGCACGAGGCGCTCGACGCGGAGGCGGACGGGCCGTGGCGCGCGGCCTTCGAGCGCGCGTTGGCCGCCTACGAGGCGGGAGATCTCGCGGCCGCGCGCGCCGACTTCGAGGCGACCGAGGCGGCGCGCCCCGACGGCGATGGCCCGGCGCGCTTCTACCTTGAGCGGATCGCCGCGCTGCCGCCCGAGGGGCCGCCAGCCGATTGGTCGCCGGTGCTGGCGCTGGCGAAGTAGGCGGGGGGCCGATCAGCCGCGATCACGGCGGCGCCCCAGCGCGAGGGCGAGGCCGAGCACCAGGAAGGCCCCGAAGGGCAGGGGGTTGCCCCCCCGGCCGGGGGCCGCGGCGCACCCGTCGTCGCTGGTCTTGCGCAGGATGCCGTCGTTCTGGGCGAAGGGATCGTCGTTGCGGTCGATCATCACGCCGTCGCCGCCCGCCTCACCGTCGGCGCCGGGCGCCGGGGCCTCGCCGCAGCTGTACTGGGTGGGGCACACGCCGGCCTCGCCGGGCGCGACGCACACCTGCAGGCCGTCGACGTCGCCGCACACGCTGTCGCCGGGGCAGGCCCCGCCCTCCCCGCAGGCCACGGTGCAGCGGTTGCCCGCGCCGAAGTCCATGCAGCTGCCCCCGGCGCCGCAGTCGGCGTCTTCGCGGCAGGCGTCGCACACCCGGCAGGCCTCGGCCGGCGCGGCCTCGCGCGGGCCGCCGCAGACGAACTCGGCGTGGCAGACGCCCACGTCCCAGGCGTCCGCGTTGATGCAGACGTTGGCCATGGCGCCGCCCACCAGCGACATCTCGGCGCAGGTGGTGTCGCCGGGGCACGTGCCGACGCTGCAGTCGTAGGTGCACACCCCACCCGCGCCGAAGTCGACGCAGCGCGCGCCCCCGGTGCAGTCGGCGTCGGCCGAGCAGGCGTCGCACACGGCGCAGCGCCCGCCGCGGTCGCGGCCGTCAGCGTCGTCGCAGGCGTCGCCGAGGCCGTCGCCGTCCAGATCGCCCTGCTCGGCGTTGGCCGTGTTCACGCAGTTGTCGAGGCCGTCGGCGATGCCGTCCTCGTCGGCGTCGTCGACCTGCGAGCTGGCCCCGCTGACGATCCACGCCGCCGGCGCGTAGCCGCCGAGATCGGCGGCCCGTGCGCCCTGCTCGCGCAGCCAGTCCGACCAGCCGAAGACGCCCGAGTACACCGGGTAGCTGCAGCCCTCGCCGCCGCGGGAGAGCGCGCCGAGCACGCGGCCCTGGTCATCGAGGGCCGGGCCGCCCGAGTCGCCCTGGCAGACGCCGTCGTTGCCGATCCACTCGTTGCTGCGCACGGGCGCGCCGAAGCGGGCGCAGGTGTTGCCCGAGCAGATCACCTGGCGCCCGGTGATGATGCGGCGCAGGCCCGCGCCGGTGCCGTCGCCGATCTCACCGTAGCCGACGGCGTCGTAGCGCTCGTTGGCGGCCACCTGGCGGTCGATCCGGGGCGTGTAGGGCACCGCCTCGCTCGCCGGGATGTTGCGCGCGAGGCGCAGCAAGGCGATGTCGCCGCCGCACAGGTCGGTGACGCTGGCGGGGGTGATGACCTCGGCGACCGGGTAGGACTGGCGGCCGAGCTGGGGGCGGGTGGTGACCTCGAAGTCCTGCGGGCGGTAGTTGGCGCCGAAGGTCGCGCGGCCGCAGATGACGCCGCCGGGGGGCGTCGGGGCCACGCAGTGGTGGGCCGTCAACACGAGGTTGGGCGCGATGAGCGATCCGGTGCAGCCGGCCTGCTGCCAGCCGCTGCCGATCAGGATGCCGACGACGCTGGTGTGCTCGCTGTCCGGCTGGCCCCCGCGAATCGCCTGCCGCGTCTGCGCCAGCGCCGAGGGCGCCTCCGCGTCGTCGGAGGCGGCGCAGCCACCCAGACCGAAGAGCAGGGACAGGCCGAGACAGGTCGCGCGTCCCTTCGTCGAGGACAGCTTCATTCGGGAGACCTCGCAGATCGTTGTTCGGACGGCGCGCGCTGACTGCAGAATCCGTACCGCTCACGACCGATCAAATCCTGACGGTGCGGGATCACGGCGTCAGGATCACCTTCCCGAAGTTCTTCCGATCCTGGATGTAGCGGTGGGCGTCGGCCGCCTTCTCGAAGGAGAAGGTCGCGTCGACGACGGGCGCGAACGTGCCGTCGCCGACGAGGTCGACGATCTCACCGAGCATGGCCCGCAGCTCGGGCGCGATGTGCCACAGGTGCCCGAGGTTGACGCCGTGGACGCCCCGGTTCTCGTTCATCATGCCGATGGGGCCGTACCGCCGCGTGCTCAGCAGACCCTTCAGCGCCGCGAGGAGGCTGCGCGACTTGCCCGGCGCGAAGCTGCTGACCCCGAAGCAGTAGAGGCGGCCGAGCGAGCCGAGGCAGCGGTAGCTCTTGCCGAAGCTCGCGCCGCCCACGGCGTCGAGCGCCACGCCCACGCCCTCGCCGTCCGTGAGCCGCATCACCTCGGCCTCGAAGTCCTGCGTCGTGTAGTCGATGCAGTGCGCCACCCCGGCCTCTCGCAAGCGCGCGTGCTTGCCGGGGCTGGCGGTGCCGATCACCGACGCGCCCTTCCAATTGCAGATCTGCACCGCGGCCTGTCCCACGCCGCCGGCCGCCGCGTGGACCAGCACCCGCTCGCCCCGCTGCACGTTGCCCAGCCGCACCAGCATCAGCCAGGCGGTGAGGTAGTTCACCGGGATGGCCGCCGCCGCCTCGAAGCCGAGACCGTCCGGCAGCTGAGCGACCTGGGCCGCGGGCGCGAGGAGGGTGTCGGTGTAGCCGCCGAAGCGCGTGATGCAGAGGACGCGGTCGCCGGCCTTCACGTCGGTGACGCCCGGCCCGACGGCGTCGACCGTGCCCGCCACCTCGTAGCCCACGACGCAGGGCAGGGGGGGCGCGTCCGGGTACAGGCCCATCCGCGCCATGATGTCGGCGAAGTTGACGCCGCTGGCGGCCACCCGCACCCGCACCTCGCCCTCGCCGGGGGTGGGGTCGGCCGCCTCGCGGACCTCGAGAACGTCGGGCCCGCCCGCCTTCGGGATCCAGATCTGTCGCATGGAGTCCTCCGTGAAAGGCCGCAGCATGGCACTTCGCCCTCGATTGCGACAGGCTGGGGGCGAACGGCGACGCGGAGGGTGGTGTGCGACTGGGGCCCTACGTGCTGGACGCGCGCATCGCGACCGGGGGCATGGGGCAGGTGTGGCGCGGGCGCCACGGCCGCGACGGCCTCGAGGTGGCGATCAAGGTGCTCCTCCCCCACGCCGACACCCGCTATGCGCGGCTGTTCGCCGACGAGGTGCGGGCGATGGCCGGGCTGGATCATCCGGGCATCGCGGCGGTCCTCGACACCGGGCGCGTGCCGGTCGAGGCGGAGGCGGCCTTGGCCGCCGGGCTGCGCGCGGGGGCGCCCTACCTGGTCATGGAGCTGGTCGACGGGGCGCCCTTGACGGTCGAGGGGCCGCTGGCGTGGGGCGACGTGGCGCAGGTGCTCGACGGGCTGCTCGCCGCCCTGGCCCACGCCCACGCGCGCGGCGTCGTGCACCGCGATCTCAAGCCGAGCAACGTCCTGCGGACCGCCGACGGGCGGATCAAGCTGACCGACTTCGGCATCGCGCACGCCCTCGACCGCCTCGACACGGACACCCCGGTCGCCGGCACGCCGGCCTACATGGCGCCGGAGCAGGCGCACGGCCTGTGGCGCGACTTCGGCCCCTGGACCGACCTCTACGCGATCGGCTGCCTGGCCTACGCGTTGACGACCGGCGCGCCGCCTTTCGGGGGTGCCTCGACGCTGGCCGTGGTGCGCGCTCACCTCGAGCAGCCGCCGCCGGCCCTCGAGCCCCGGACGCCGGTGCCGGCGGGGCTCGCCCACTGGGTGACGCGGCTGATGCAGAAGGATCCGGCGGCGCGCTTCCAGCGGGCGGCGGATGCGCGCGCGGCCCTCGCCGCGCTCGGGCCGCCGGTGGACGGGCCGGTCGCCGCCGGCGCCCGCTTGCAGGGGGAGGGCGCGACCCTGGCCTACGGCGCGCGGCCGCCCACGGTCGGGGACTATGCGCGCACCCCGATGGTCGACGGGCGCGCCTCGCCGGGCGCGGCCCCCGTGC
>JAUHXL010000471.1 GCA_030426945.1 bacterium | reverse complement strand
CGGCGAACCAGCGCTCGAGGGCGGCGTCGTCGCGCGGCCACACCATGCCGTGCCACAGGAAGCGGTTGTGCGCGCGCGTGCGATCGAGCTTCAGCCGCAGCACCAGCATCACCTGCAGCCCGCGCGCCCGCGCCGCCCGCACCTCGGCCTCGACGCCGGGCCAGTCGTCCAGGGCCGCGCGCCAATGCTCGACCGCGCCGCCATCCCACGCGGGCTGATCGGCGTAGAAGGTCACCTGCACCGTGTCGAGGCCCGCGCCCTCGACGAAGCGGGCCCAGCGCGCGTCGTCGTCCTCGTGGATGCGGATGCCCCCGGTCATCGCCGGCACCGGGCGCGGCGCGGCCAACAGCAGGGCGAGGGCGAGCAGCGGCGTCATCGCGCGGATGATGGGGCCGCGCCGGGTCGGTGTCGAGTGCGCCTTCTGGCCCGAGGGCGGAACCTGCGGCGCCGTCCGCGGTCGAACCCGGCACGAAGAAGAACGACGGGACGATCCCACCGGCCGCCACGGAGGCGCCGCCGAGCGCGGGCGCGGTGCGCCCGGGATCCGACCGCGACACAGCCGGAGATCAGCCCATGCGACACCTCGCCCTGCTCACCGCCCTGCTGGCCCTCGCCGCGCCCGCCGCGGCCGAGCCGCTCGACGCCGCGGCCGCCCGCGCGCGCCTCGCGCCCTTCACGGTCACGCCACCCAGCGGGCAGCCGCTCGACGCGGCCACCCTCCAGCAGATCGCCCGCGCCGTGCGCACGGATCCCGGCGACCTCCCCCGCCTGAAGGTGAAGGCCGGCGACGCCCAGCTCGACCTGCCTCTGAAGCACACCCACGTCTTCGCCGATCTCACCGGCTACGTCGCCCGCGTGGACGTCGTCCAGACCTACACCAACCCCTTCGACCGCCCCATCGAGGCCATCTACGTCTTCCCGCTGCCCGAGAACGCGGCCGTCGACGACATGAAGATCCGCATCGGCGCGCGGGTGATCGAGGCCGACATCCAGAAGCGCGCCGAGGCGCGCAAGACGTACGAGGACGCCAAGAAGCAGGGGCACACCGCGGCGCTGCTCGAGCAGGAGCGTCCCAACATCTTCACGCAGTCGGTGGCCAACATCGCGCCGGGTGAGTCCATCGACGTCACCCTGCGCTACGTGCAGCAGCTGACCTACGACGGCGGCGAGTTCGAGTTCGTCTTCCCGATGGTGGTGGGCCCGCGCTTCGTGCCCGGCAGCCCGACCGGCAAGAAGGGCTCGGGCTGGTCGGTCGACACCGACGAGGTGCCGGACGCCTCGCGCATCACGCCGCCCATCCTCGGCGCCGGCGTGCGCAGCGGCCACGACATCTCCGTCGAGGTGCTGCTCGAGGGCGGCGACCTGCTGACCGATCTCACCACCCCCACCCACGCCGTCGACGCGCGCATCGACGACGACGGCCTGGTGCGCGTGCAGCTGACCGACGCCGCCACCGTGCCCAACCGCGACTTCGTCATGCGCTACCGATTGGACGGCGAGGTGCCGCGCGCCCAGGTGTTCGACCACTTCGACCACCGCGGCGGCTTCTTCTCGCTGGTGCTGCACCCGCCGCGCGCCGATCTGGACGCCCTGGTCGGCCAGCGCGAGGTGGTCTTCGTCATCGACGTGTCGGGCAGCATGAGCGGCGTCCCGCTGGGCATCGCCAAGGACGTCGTGCGCCGCGCCGTCACGCAGCTCGGCCCCGACGACACCTTCAACGTCTTCACCTTCGCCGGCACCACCGCGCGCGCCTTCGAGTCGCCGCGCCCGGCCAACGACGGCAACGTGAAGCTGGGCCTGCAGTTCGTCGAGGCGGCGCGGGCCGGCGGCGGCACCTACCTGGCCGACGCGGTCGAGCAGGCGCTCGCCCCGGCGCCCCAGGGGGGTCGGCATCGCTACGTCGTCTTCCTGACCGACGGCTACGTGGGCAACGAGGCCGCGCTGTTCGACCGCGCCGAGAAGCTGGTGAAGACGCACGCGCGGGGCGGCCACCGGGCGCGCGTGTTCTCGCTGGGCACGGGCTCGTCGGTCAACCGGCACCTGCTCGACGGGCTGGCCAAGGCGGGCGACGGGCTGATGCAGGTGCTGACCGACGTCGAGGATCCCGCGCTGGCCGTCAACCGGCTGTACCGCGTGATCGACCACCCGGTCATCAGCGACGTGCGGGTCGACTGGGGCGGGCTGGACGTGTCCGAGGTCGAGCCCACGATGCTGCCCGATCTGTTCGCGACGCGGCCGCTGGTGATCAACGGGCGCTTCGCCAAGGGCGGCACCGACACGGTGACGGTGACCGGCAACCGGAACGGCAAGCCCTTCTCGCTCGAGGTGCCGGTGACGCTGCACACCCAGGGGCGGGCGCGCGGCGCGCTGCCGACGCTGTGGGCGCGGGCGCAGGTCACGGGGCTCGAGCGGCGGCTGTGGGGCGGGCACGACGCCGACGCGGTGGCGGCCATCGAGAAGCTGGGGCTCGAGTACCGCATCGTCACGGCCTTCACGAGCTTCGTGGCGGTGGATCGCAGCCGCACGGTCGGCGACGGCAAGCCCGCGACGGTCGTGCAGCCGGTCGAGGCGCCGGCGGGCGTCGAGGTGCAGAGCGCGGCGCCGGCCCACGCGATGTTCGGCGTCGCGGCGCCGGCGAGCCGCATGGGCTCGGCGATGGGTGACGCGGTCGGCGTCGGGGGCATGGGCCTCGTCGGCACCGGCCAGGGCGGCGGGGGCTACGGCGCAGGCCGGGTGCTCGGGCTGGGCCGCGTCGAGACCGGCGGCGGCAAGGGCCCCGCGCGCCTGTCCGAGCGAAGCCTGAAGCGGCCGCGGTTGAACGCGGGCCAGGCGGTGGTGTCGGGCAGCCTCGACAAGCGCGTGATCCTGCGGGTCATCCGGCGGCACCACGGGCAGATCCGGTACTGCTACGAGCGCGCGCTGAGCAAGCAGCCGACGCTCACCGGCCGGCTGGTGCTGGAGCTGGTGCTCGACGCCCTGGGCAAGGTGACCAAGGCGTCGGTGGTCGAGGACAGCCTGAAGGACACCGCCGTGGCCGAGTGCATCACCCGGCAGGCGGCCCGCTGGCGCTTCCCCAAGGCGGCCGGGAAGATCACCGTGCGCTACCCGTTCGCCTTCGCGCCGGGGAACTAGGGGCGCCTGTTGCGCGTGCGCGACAGGCTCCGAGCGGGGCCGGCTGCTCAGCCGACCTTGCTCGGCCCGCTGCCGAACACGCTGGGGCCCCGCGGGGCGTCGGTGCGGCTGCGGCGGCGGGGGTCGTGGCGCCGGTGCATCGACTGCTCACGCCCCTCGCGGAAGGCCTCGTGGCGGTGCTGGGCGGGGCTGGGCGGGGCGGTGTCGCTCTGCCCCAGCGCGCCCTCGAACGCTGTCGCCCGCACGTCGTAGTCGATCTCACCGATGCCCATCTGCACGGCCTGGCGCCGGGCCTCCGCGCGCGCCCCTCGGTCGGGCGGTCCCTCGCCGTACAGGCTGGCCAGCAGCTCGTCCAGCATGTACCCGCGGGCGTTCGTCTCGGCCACGCGCGCGGCCGCCGCCGGCACGTCGGCGGTCACGGCCAGCATGCGCAGGGCTTCCTCCTGCCCCGGCTCGTGCCCGCCGCGCATCAGCGCCAGCGCGTGCGTGATCATCAGCATCACCGAGCGCGTCACCGGCTCGACGTCGTCGAAGTCGTCCGCCTCGATGGACTCGACGTGGCCCTCGATGGGGCCGTCGCGACGCGGCGCGAAGGTGTCGATGAAGCGGCGCTCGTCGTCGGTGGGCGCGCGACCGGCCGCCGCGACGACGTGGTGCATCATGCGGGCGAGCAGCGTCTCTTCGTCCGCGCCCAGCGGATGCGCGCCGATGAGATCGCCGAAGGCGCGGGCCGTCGGGCTGGGCTCGGGTCGGGGATCGATGGGGGTCTCGGTGGACATCGGGGCTCCTCGTCTTCAGGCGCGGCCAACAGCAGCGCGCCGGGTGAAGGTTCGAGGATCAGAGGAGCAACGGCCGTTCCAGCGCCGACAGGCCCCAGAGCGACGCGCCGTGCGCGGCCCGCCGCCCCGTCGGGGTCGTGCGCGGGGCGGGGCGCCCCGTCACCCGCCGGTCAGAACCACCAGCGGACACCCAGGCCGGCGTCGAAGTCGGGATCGGTCTCGGGCAGCAGCTTCAGCCCAGGCACGATCTCGAGGAAGATGTCGATGGGCGGACCCTTGGGCGACCACGACAGACCGAAGGGGATGCGCACGGAGAGGCCGTCCCCGCTGCGGCCCTTGTGATCGACGATGCGCACCTTGGCGCCGAGGCCCACGTAGGGGCGCCAGTAGCCACCGCGCACGCCGCGCATCCACTCGGGGAAGTGCACCAGATAGTCGCCGTGCACGTGCAGGGCCTCGTCGAGGAAGCTGAAGTCCAGCGCCAGATCGAAGGCGTGGCGATCATCGAGGTGGGCCTTGAACGACAGGCCGCTCGGCTCGCCCAGGATGATGCCCAGGCCGATGTCTCCGGGGCGCTCGGCGTGGGCGGCGCCGCCGGCAAAGAGCGAGAGGATTGAGAGGAAAAGCAAGCTTCGCATGAGGGCATGCTGCCAGAGGTCCGGGGGCGCGGGAAAGGGCCGGAGGAGGCCCACGGGCTTTCCTCTACCGTGGCTCAGGGCGTATGCATGGGGTCGAGCGGCGCCGGTCCGGGACCAGCGCCGGGGAAGACGCCGCGGGAGGACTTGATGACGCAGACGCTCCGCATCGCCGCGCTGCTCGGCCTCACCCTGGGGCTGGCTGGCTGTCCGCAGGATCCGCCGGAGGACGCCGGCGACGCGCAGGCGCGGGACGCCGCGCCCGGCCCGACCGACGGGGGGCGCTTGCCTTCCGACGCCGATCCGGCGGCGTGCGTCGACGGGGCCCTCGAGGCCGACGCGTGCGCCGACGGGGGCGAGCGCAGCCGGCGCTGCGTCGACGGCCGCTGGGACGCCTGGTCCGCCTGCCCCGACCCGGAACCGCCGTGCGACGAGGGCGCGCAGCGGGAGGAAGAGTGCGCCGAGGGCACCGTCGGCAACCGCCTGTTCTTGTGCCGGGGGGGCGCCTGGCAGCTGGCCAGCGACTGCCGACCCGCCGATCCCCCGCCCCCGCCGCCCCCGCCCCCCCCGCCCCCGGACGACTGTGACGGCTGCCCCGCGCTCGGCGAGCAGTACGCGGCCTGCGTCGACGCCGGCGCCGAGCCCGCCGCCTGCGCCGAGCAGCTCGGCCCGGACTACGCCGAGTGCGTCGAGCGCTGCGACCTGCCCCCGCCCCCCCCGCCCCCGGACGACTGCGCGCGCTGCGCCACCCTCGACGAGGACCTCCGACGCTGCCTCGACCGCGGCGATGAGCCGGGCCTCTGCGAGCAAGACTACGAGGCGGCCCTCGGCGCCTGCGCCTTCGCCTGCGAGCCGCCGCCGCCCGACGACTGCGCCGAGTGCGACCGCCTCGAGGCCGACCTCGAAGACTGTGTCGCCCGCGGCGAGCGACCCGACGCCTGCGACGCCATGTTCCGCGAGAACATCGCCGCGTGCCGGCAGCGCTGCGAGCCGCCGCCCGTCGACCCCTGCCCGCAGCGCTGCGAAGACCTCCTCGACGCCTTCGCCCAGTGCCTGGCAGCGGGGCGGCCGGTCGACGTCTGCGAGGCCGACTTCGCCGAGCCGCACCGGCGGTGCGTGCTCGAGTGCGAGCCCCAGCCCGATCCCTGCGCGCGCTGCGACGACCTCCAGATCCTCGTGGCCGAGTGCCTGATGGCCGGCGAGGATCCCGCGCTGTGCCAGGACCGCTTCGGCGCCGAGGTCGCCGCCTGCCGCCAGCAATGCGAGCCCGGTCCGGACCCCGATCCCTGCGCCGCCGAGTGCGATGCCCTGCGCTTCGGCTTCGAGCAGT
>JAUHXL010000470.1 GCA_030426945.1 bacterium | reverse complement strand
CGAGCCCGGCGTCGGCGAGCGCGGCGCGCATGGCGCGCTCGGCGCCAGCGCCCTCGGGGTGCGGGGCGGTGACGTTGTGGGCGTCGGTGCTGCAGCCCCAGCCGCGGACGACCGCGTAGACGCGGCGGCCGGCGGCGCGCGCGGCGTGCAGGGGCTCGAGCACGAAGAAGGCGGCGCCCTCGCCCATGACGAAGCCGTCGCGGGCCTGGTCGAAGGGGCGGCCGGCCCGCGCGGGGTCGACCTCGGGGCTGGTGGCGCCGAGCAGGATGAAGGGCAGCAGGCCGAAGGGGTGCACCATCGAGTCGCCGCCGCCGGCCAGCACCATGGGCGCGGCGCCGCGGCGGACGAGGTCGAGGGCGTGGCCCACCGCGGCGGTGCCGGCGGCGCAGGCGCTGAAGTGGCCGTGGCGCGGGCCGGTGAGCCCGGCGTGCGCGGCCAGGAGCGGCAGCAGGCGATCCACGGTGTGGCGCGCGGGGGCCTGGGCGTCCTTCGGGGTCGGGCGCTGGCCGAAGGCGGCGTAGTCGAAGCGGTGGTCGGCGGTGACGAAGGGCACCAGATCCTGGGCCAGCTCGGCGAGGCTGACGCTGGACAGGCCGGTGCCGTAGACGACCCCGGCGGCCGGATCGACCGCGCCGTGGTCGGCCAGGGCGTCGACGGCGGCGGCGAGGGCGAGCTCCGTCTTGCGGTCGTCCTGGCCGCGCACGGCGGCGTACAGGTCGGCGGGCAGGCGCGCGGCCGGATCGAAGTCGGGCACCTCGCAGGCGTTGCGCACCGGGAAGCCGGTGGCGTCGAAGGCGCGGATCGGCGCGACGGCGGAGCGGCCGGCGAGCAGGGCGTCGCGGAAGGCGTCGAAGCGGCTGCCGAGCGGGGTGGCGAGGCCGACGCCGGTGATGGCGACGGCGAGGTCGGGCGCGCGCACGTGGATCGCCGGGGCGCCGGGGCGCGCGGCCGGCGGGCGCAGGCGGACGCCGCCGACGGTGACGTCCTCGCCGCGCGCGACGGCGACGACCGCGGGGGCCACGTCGGTGGCGGCGCCGCAGTCGCCGAACAGGCGGGCGGGGACGGGGGCCGTCGGCGCGTCGAGCTCGACGTAGGCGCGCACGCGGGCGCCGCGCGCCTCGGCGTCGGGCAGGCGCTCGAGCAGCAGGACGACCGCGGCCTCGCCGACGGGCCCCTCGACGCCCTCGCGGGCGGCCGAGACGCGGTCGCCGAAGGCGACGCGGGCGTCGGCGGCGCCGGCCAGCACGACGTCGGCGCGGCCCTCGAGCAGCGCGCGCGCGCCCTCGGCCAGGGCGTCCGAGCCGGCCGACGGCCCCGCGCACAGGGCCTGGGACGGCCCCATGATGCCGAGGTTGATGCTGACGTGGGCGACGCTCATGTTGGGCAGCGTCTTGAGGGACGAGAGGGGGTTCATCCACCCCATGCCCTGCGCGACGAGCTGGTCGAGGGACAGCGCGCCGTCGACCAGGCTGTGCGCGACCGCGGGCAGGACGTCGTCGACGCTGCCGGGCTCCCGGCCGACGCCGAGGTACAGGCCCGCAGCGGTGAGATCGGCGTCCTCCAGCCCGGCGTCCCGCACCGCCAGCCGCGCCGCCGCGACGGCGAGCTGGTTGGGGCGGGCCATCAGCTTGAGATCCTTCTTGCGCGTCAGCCAGTCGCGGGCCTTGAAGTCCGCGGGGACGCACAGGGTGCGCGGCTTGGGGACCCCCGCGCCCTCCTCACCGGCCGGCGTCGTGGCCTCGAGGGGCCCTGCGGCCAGGCGCGCCAGCGCCGCCTCGAGCCCCACCCCGGCCGGACAGACGAGGCCGACGCCGGTGACGGCGATCGGCGTCACGGGGCGAACCGCCCGACCACCAGGCTGCCGTTGCTGCCGCCGAAGCCGAAGGCGTTGGTCAGCGCGTGGTCGACCTTCGCCACGCGCGCCTCGTTGGGCACGCAGTCGAGGTCGCAGGCGGGATCCGGGTACTCGTGGTTGATGGTGGGCGGCAGGATGCCGGTCTGGATGGCCTTGACGCAGGCGATCAGCTCGACGGCGCCGCAGGCCGCGACGAGGTGGCCCATCATCGACTTGGTGGACGAGACCGGCACGCGACGATCACCGAAGACGGCCTGGATGCCCGCCGACTCGCTGGTGTCGTTCTGCTGGGTGCTGGTGCCGTGGGCGTTGATGTAGTCGATGGCGTCGGCGGTCAGGCCGGCGTCGTCGAGGGCCGCCTTCATGGAGGCGCGGGCGCCGCGGCCGTCGGGCGGGCTGTCGGTGATGCGCCAGGCGTTGGCCGAGCAGCCGTAGGCCAAGAGCTCGGCGTGGACGCGCGCGCCGCGGGCCCTCGCGTGCTCGAGCGTCTCGAGCACCAGCATGCCGGCGCCCTCGCCGAGCACGAAGCCGTCGCGGGTGCGGTCGAAGGGGCGGCAGGCGTGAGCCGGATCGTCGTTGCGCGTCGACAGGGCGCCGAGCAGGCCGAAGCCCATGACCATCAGCTCCTCGACGAGGCGGTCGGCGCCGCCGGCCAGCATCACGTCGGCGTCGCCGCGGCGCAGGATGCGCAGGGCGTCGGCGACGCTCTGGGCGCTGCTGGTGCAGGCGGTGCTGGTGGTCAGGTTCGGGCCCATCAGGCCGTGGGTGTAGGCCATCGCCGTCGCCGGGAAGAAGGCCGACATCACGACGAAGTCGCGGGGCGGGATGGACTCGTAGGCCTCGTTGGGCGCCAGCGTGGCGAGGGCCTGCGCGCGCTCGGCCAGCGTGGGCAGGTCCGGCCGGCTGACCTCGGCGCCGATGCTGACGCCGACGCGGGTGCGGTCGGCCTGGGTCAGATCGAGGCCGGCGTCGGCGAGGGCCTCCTCGGCGGCGGCCAGCGCGAAGCGGCTCTTGTCGTCGCACCAGCGCGCGAAGCGGCCCTCGAGGCGGGGCGCCCGGTACGCGTGGACCTCGGCGGCGAAGGTGGTCGGGAAGCCCGTCGGATCGAAGCGCTGGATGGGGCCGATGGCGTTCTTGCCGGCGACCAGCCCGGCCCAGGTGGCCGCGACGTCGGCCCCCAGTGGGGTCACGCAGCCCATGCCGGTGATGACGATCCGCGGACGGCTCATGGCGCCTCTCGAGACTGTGCGTCGGCCCACTCGGCGTAGCCCGGCCAGAGGATCTTCAGGTTCTCGCGCTCGAGGCGCTCGAGCTTGGCCTGCGCCTCGTCGCCGTCGAGCCCCTCGGGCGAGAAGACGAACAGGAGCTCGGCGTCGACGGTCTTCGCGCCGTCGACCTCGCCGTGCACCCGGCAGATGGCCGACTCCTGGCGGATCTCGATCAGCTTGCTGTGCAGCACAAGGGTGTCGCCCGGGCGCACGAAGCGGCGGAACTTGGCCTTGCGCACCATGCTGAGGATGGGCCAGACCCAGCGCCGGTCCGTGTCGAAGACGGTCACCTCGACCAGCTTCCCCGAGAGCTGCGCGAGCGCCTCGATCTGGACGACGCCGGGCACCACCGGGAAACCCGGGAAGTGGTCGGCGAAGTAGTCCTCGCTGCCCGCGCAGCCTTTGCGGCCGCGGGCCGTCTCACCCGAGGTGAGGGCGTCGATTCGGTCGAGAAAGCACCAGCGCATGGCGGAGGACGATAAGCCTCGGGGGCTTCGCAATCAACCGCGTGCACGTCGCAGATGGGCGTCGTGGTCGTGGTCGTGGTCGTGGTCGTGGTCGAATCGGACGCAGCGACGGCGTCCGTGGTCCGAGGACGGCGTCGCATCGGCACGGCGGAGCTGCCTGCACTCCGCTGCCGGCGGGCGCGAATCGACTGCGCTGACGTAGGTTCAGCGCAGGTCGCCGGGATGACCGACCACGACCACGACGACGACCACGACCACGAAGTCCCGTGGTGGCCTCGGCAATCAACTCCGAGGCTCCTTCCCGTTGGCGCCCCCACCGCCGCCGGCCTCGACGACGCGGCCCTTCCACACCGCGCCCCGGCCGCTGCCGATGCGCCAGGCGCTGTTCCAGAAGAGGAGCACGACGACGGTCATCCCCAGCGGGAAGGTCCAGAACAGGCCCCAGCGGTAGCCGTTGACGCGGTGGCCGATGGCGTCGACGGCGAAGATGAGGGCGACGGCGAGCACCTCGAGCGCGATGAACACCAACGGCACGCCCGCGCCGGTGGCCATCAGGATCAGGTTCTTCGCGAGCAGGACGAAGGGCAGCAGGCTCGACGCGAAGAGCAGCAGGGTGACGATGATCGTGGCGATCCAGCTGTAGGAGAGGGCGGGGAAGAGGTTCTTCGTCCACCCCTGCCAGATCTCGCGCAGGCCGGTGTACATGCGGCAGCTGAAGACGCCGGGCGCGTAGTAGAGGCGGTAGGGCACGCCCTCGGCCTTGGCCCGCTTGGCGAAGTCGACGTCGTCGAGGACGCTGCCCTTGATCGCCTCGTGGCCGCCGAGGGCGTCGTAGGCGTCGCGGCGGAAGAGCAGGCACTGGCCGTTGGCGAGCGCGCGCTCGTGATCGGGGTCGTTGACCTCTTTGAGGGGGTTGCCGCCGGCGATGACCGCGCCGATGCGGGTCTGCACCACGCGCTCCCAGAAGCTCTCGACGCGCAGGCGGCCGAGGCCGCTCGACATGCCGGCCGTCTGCAGGTGCGTGCGCCCGACGAGGCGACGCGCGCCTTTGGGGTCGAGGGTGACGTCCGCGTCGACGAACCACAGCCACTCGCCGGTGGCGTGCTGCTGGGCGATGTGCAGGGCGTGCGGCTTGCCCAGCCAGCCGGCGGGCGGATCGGCCCCCTCGACGACCACGAGGCGCGCGTCCTCGGCGGCCAGCCGCGCGAGGATCTCGCCCGTGCCGTCCGTGGAGCGATCGTCCACCACGACCACCTGCAAGGGGCCGGGCCAGTCGAGCGCGAGGGCCGACCGCACGCAGGCCTCGATGTTGGCCGCCTCGTTGCGCGCCGGCACGACCACCGACAGCGAGGGCGGCGGATCGGGCAGGGGATCGGGCGGCGTGTCCCCGCCGAGGGTGAACTCGGGGGGTTGGTCGTCGCCCCGCAGCATCTTGAGCAGCGCCGAGGCCCACATCAGCACGAGCAGGCCGAGGCCCGCCAACGACAGCCAGAAACTCAAGCGGTGGGCCCCCGGGCCGGTTGGAAGACGGCCGATGGTAGCCCCGTCGAGGCCGCCGTTCCAGGCGGGTCGGTCCGGTTTACGTCGTCGGCGACGCTACGGTATGGTGCGCCGGTCGGTGACGCGCCCGCGTCGCCGGTGGGGCACGCGCGTCGCGGCGGCGCGACGTGGGCCCTGCGACAGGAACTTCGTCCGGGGAGAGTGCGATGGTTCGGGGGCGACTGCTCTGCTGCGTGGCGGTGGCCGCGTTGGCGCTCGGGGCGTGTGACGACGACGGCGGCTCGAGCCCGCCGCCCGACGCGGGCGGCGTCGGCGGCGCCGGGGGCGCCGGCGGCGGCGCGGGCGGCGCCCCGGGCATGGGCGGCATGCCCGGCATGGGCGGCACGCAGCCGGACATGGGCGTGCGGTTGCCCGCCTGCAGCGATGGCGTCGACAACGACGGCGACGGCAGCGTCGATCTCGACGATCAGGGGTGTGACGGCCCCGACGACGCCGACGAGCGCAACGCCGCCGCCTGCGACGACTCGATCGACAACGACGGCGACGGCCTGATCGACTTCCCGGCGGATCCCGGCTGCGGGTCGAGCGTCGACGACGACGAAGAGAACCCGCCGGTGCCGCCCGAGTGCAACGACGGCATCGACAATGATCGGGACGGCCTCTACGACGAGCAGGACGACGGCTGCACCTCGTCGGTGGACGAGACCGAGGGCACGGTCGAGGGCGATCCGCCCGAGTGCAACAACGGCCTCGACGACGACGGGGACGGCGCGGTCGACTTCCCCGACGACGTGGGTTGCAGCGC
>JAUHXL010000029.1 GCA_030426945.1 bacterium | reverse complement strand
CGCCGGCCAGGAACAGCCGCTCGCCTTCGTCGGTGTGTTGCATGGTCTGTCCGCTCAGGGTGGTTGCGGGGTGTACATCTGACCACATATCATCGCGGGCGTGCGACGGCCAGTTCGCGTCGGCGGGCTCATGTTCGCGGTGAACCGGCCGATGTCGCGGTCGGGGCCGTCCCCACGGCGGCCCCAGGGAGAGCGCGCATGTGCGGCCTGACCGGCTTCTTCGACCTCGAGGGCGCGCCCGCGTCGGCCGTGGTCGTGCGCCGCATGGCCGACGCCATCGCCCACCGCGGGCCCGACGGCGAGGGCTGGTACACCGATGGGTCGCTCGCGCTGGGGCACCGCCGGCTGGCGATCATCGACCCCACGCCGCGCGGCCAGCAGCCGATGCAGACCCGCGACGGGCGCTACGTGCTGGCGTACAACGGCGAGGTCTACAACTTCCGCGAGCTGCGGGGCGCGCTCGAGGCCCGCGGTCGCACCTTCCGGTCGGGCACCGACACCGAGGTCGTGCTCGAGGCGCTGGCGACGTGGGGGCCGGCGGCCGTCGAGCGCTTCAACGGCATGTTCGCGCTGGCGCTGTGGGACACGGTCGAGCGCACGCTGCTGCTGGCGCGCGATCGCTACGGCGTGAAGCCGCTGTACTACGCCCAGATCGGTCGAACGCTGCTGTTCGGTAGTGAGATCAAGGCGTTGCGCGCGCACCCGGCCTTCCGCACGAAGGTCAGCGGCGAGGCGCTGAACGAGTACTTCACCTTCCAGAACATCTTCAGCGACCGCACCCTGTTCGAGGGCGTGCGCACGCTGCCGGCGGGGCACACCCTGCGCGTCCCGCTCGGCGCCGCCGAGCTGCCCGCCACCGAGGCCTACTGGGATTTCCGCTTCAAGGCCGACCCCACCATCGACGCCGAGACGGCGGAGCGCGAGGTGAAGCGCCTGTTCGAGCAGGCCGTGCAGCGCCAGCTCGTCAGCGACGTGCCCGTGGGCAGCTACCTGAGCGGCGGCATCGACTCGGGCTCCATCGCCTGCGTCGCCGCGCGCAGCGTGCCCGACCTGCACACCTTCACCTGCGGCTTCGACACCAGCACCGCCTCCGGCCTCGAGCTGGCCTGCGACGAGCGCGCCCGCGCCGAGCACCTGGCCGGCCTCTACAAGACGCAGCACTACCAGGTGGTGCTGAAGGCCGGCGACATGGAGCGGGTGATGCAGCCGCTCATCGCCCACCTCGAGGATCCGCGCGTCGGCCAGAGCTATCCCAACTTCTACGCCGCGCGCCTGTCGAGCCGGTTCGTGAAGGTCGTGCTGTCCGGCACCGGCAGCGACGAGCTGTTCGCGGGCTACCCTTGGCGCTACTACGGCCCCAGCCGCGGCAACGAGCGCCCGGCCGACTACCTGGACAAGTACTACGGCTATTGGCAGCGCCTGGTGCCCGACGGCCTGAAGACCGCGTTCTTCCGCCCGCACCTGCACGCCACCGTCGACGCCCACGACACGCGCCGCCTGTTCAAGGCGGTGCACGCCGACCACCTCGCCGACGCCCGAACGCCCGAGGATTACGTCAACTTCTCGCTCTACTTCGAGGCCAAGACCTTCCTGCACGGCCTGCTGAGCGTCGAAGACAAGCTGCACATGGCCCACGGCGTCGAGTCGCGCGTGCCCTTCCTCGACAACGACCTGGTCGACTTCGCGATGCGGGTGCCGGTGCACCACAAGCTGAGGAACCTGCACGCGCCGGAGCGGCTGGACGAGAACGTGCTCGGGGACAAGGTGGACCAGTATTTCCGGCGCACGAACGACGGGAAGCTGGTGCTGAGGCGGGTGCTGGCGAACTTCGTCCCCGAAGAGTACGCCCTGGCGCCCAAGCAGGGCTTCTCGGCGCCCGACGGCAGCTGGTTCAAGGGCGAGAGCATGGACTACCTGCGCCGCCTCTTCGTCGAGGGCGACGCGCGCATCTACGAGTACCTCGAGCCGGATACGGTACGGCGGCTGCTGGGAGAGCACCTGACCGGTCAGCGCAATCGCCGCCTGCTCATCTGGTCATTCCTGTGTTTCGAGTGGTGGCTTCGTGTCTTCGCGCCGACGTGAGGCGATCTCAGCGGGCCATGACGTGGCGGACGGCGCTGTCGACGGCCTCGAAGAGCGGACCGATCTGATGGTCTTCGAGCCCGCAGAAGGAGACACGCAGATCACCGTCGGTGGGCGCGATCACGCCGACGCCGTGCGCCTCGAGCAGCCGCCGCCTCACGGCGTCCGCGGGCACGTCCGGAGGCAGCCGCAGGCACACGAAGTAGCCGCCCCGGCAAGGATGCAGGTCGAAGCTCGAGGCGAATCGCGGATCGGCGGCGGTTCGCAGGACGGCCGCGTGACGCGCCGCCATCAGCGCTCGGATCTCCTCCCGCTCGGCCTCCAGACGGCCACTCTCGAGCGCTCGGAGGACCAGAGTCTGGCTCAGCCGCGACACGCTCGACACCGTCCCGCGGATGGCGGTCGCAGTCTTGTTCTCGAGCACGTCGAGCACCTCGGCCGCGTGCGCTTCGGCGCGGGGACGCGCGTACGTCAGGAAGCCGACCCGCAGGCCCCAGGCGTTGAGCTCCTTGGTGACCGCGTCGATCTTGATCGTCAGCGCGTTGGGCCCCAGGTCGTCGGCGCGCTCGAAGATCGACCGGCGCAGTGCGTCCGGCGCGTACACCAGGCCGGCGTAGGCGTCGTCGCACACGACCACCAGGCGGCGCTCTCGGGGCGCTGCGACCCGCGCGAGCATGGCGACCAGCGCGTCTGCTTCGTCGAGCGTCGGCACGAAGCCGGTCGGGTTGTGCGGGAAGTTGAGCAGCAGGACGACCTTGTCGCGCTGCGCGAAGCCGCGCTCGAGCGTCACTTCGAGGCCATCGACGTCCAGCGCGTCGTCGCGCGTGAGAGGGCTTCGGAGGAGCTCCGCGCCGCGCCGCGTGCCGAAGATGAGGTCGTAGTTCCCCCAGTAGCGGACCGGCAGCACCACCGGATCCCCGGGGTCGACGAAGAGCTCGGCCACCACCGCCAGGGCGTGGGTCAGCGCTTGAGTCACCAGCGGGCGCGAGACCGGCCCGTCGGCCAGGCGGGGGTGTTCGGTGAGAATCTTGGCGCGCCACGCATCGCGCAGCGCGGGCACCCCGGGCGTGGGTGCGTAGGCGACCGTTTCGGCGGCCGACAGCCTCAGGGGGCCGATGACGGCCGGGAGACCGACAGGCACGTGGTCGCGCCAGACTTCGCCTGCCGTGGCGTCGATGCACGTCGCCAGCTCGGCAGCTTCGGCCGATTGGGCGGCGATGCCGCGGGGGAACGCGAGGGTGGCGCCGAGCTTGGACAGCATCTCGCGCACCGGCGAGCTCGTCGCATCGAGGCGAGCGCTGAGGGCGCTCCGGGGATCGGACATGGGGCGAACTCCGCGAAGTACGGCCGTCACCATACGCTGGGCGCGAGCGCGGAGCCACGCGGCCGCGTGGCGGGCGTCAAGACAGCCGATGCGGCCGTCGGGATACTGACACTGCGGGGCGCGTTGCGTGGCGGGCACTGCGTCTCGGGGACGTCGCGCGTTGGCCCGCGCATTGCTGGAAGCACCTGCCGGCGCGTCACCCGACGTGAGGGCGCCGAGCGCACATCGAGGAGCGAATGAGCACGGATCCCCGAGAGCAGAACGTCTGGTCGGACACGCTCGCGGCGCTGATCGACGCTCAGAAGCTCGATGAGGCCGTTACCCTGATCAGCGAACGCCTCCGCCAGACCCCCAACGACGTCGAAGCGCTGATGGGGTTGGCGATGGTGTGCATCGCGACGGGCGACGAGGCCCAGGCCATCTCGACCCTGCAGCGCGTCGTGCGTGTGGCGCCCGACCAGGCCAATGCCCACGCGACCCTCGGTGTGATGCTGTACCGCAAGGGCGCGGTGGGCGATGCCCTCAACCACCTCTACGCGGCCATCGCGCATGCGCCCGACGACGTGGGCGCGCTCGCCAACGCGGTGCACGTGCTCTACGAGCAGCGGCGCTACTCGGACGCGTGGCTGCTGATCGACGACGCCGCCCAGCAGGGGCCGCGAGGCAGAACGCTGTCGTCGGCCGAGGCCGGGAGCCTGACGACCGCGCTTCGGGCCGGCATCGCCCGCTGTGTGGAGGCGCCGCGGGATCCCGACCCCGTCGTCGCCGTCCTCGAGCTCTGCTGGCGGCACGGCCAGGCGGAGCTGGCCCCGCGCTACCTGGCCCAGCCCGCGAACCTCGCCTATTGCCGCCTGCCTCCGCCACCGACGCTGACCGCGGCGCCCCCCCGCGCGTTGTTCGCGAAGCACGTTCCGGCGACGCTGCGGCCTCACAAGACCGGGCTGAACATCGCGATCGTGGCCGACCTGAACATCGCCGGTTACAGCACGACGCTGATGCGGCTGCTCAACGAGCACACCATCCACCAGGCGCGGGTGGTGGTGTTTCAGGGCGACTATCTCAACTACGGTGAGGACATCGTGCTGTCGCGCGCCAGCGACGCTCAGAAGGCCGAGGCGGCGGAGATCCTGCAGAGCGCCGACTTCTTTCACGTCAGCCGCCACCCCAAGCCGCTGCAGGGGCTCGACTGGCGGGCGGCGTTGCGCCCCGACAACGCGCTGGTGCAGTACCACGGCACGGACCTTCGGCTGAACGCTCGCCGCTACTATGACTGGCACATGCGGACGGGCATCCTGGGGCTTGCGGCCTGGGACTACACGATGATCGAGCAGGCTCCCTTCCTGCACCACATTCCCGCCTGGTTCGATCCGGCTCACATCACGCCGTGCACGCCGCCGGCGGACGGTGAACCGGTGCGTGTCTGCCATACTCCGACCCATCGGTCGGTGAAGCGCACCGACCTCTTCCTCGAGGCGACCGAGCGTCTGAAGCGACACCACGATCTCGAGGTCGTGCTGATCGAGGGGGTGCCCAACGCGGAGTGCCTGCGCATCAAGAGCACGTGTCACGTCACCTTCGACCAGATCTCGGTGGGGGCCTACGGGCTGACCAGCGTCGAGTCCATGGCGGCGGGGCACGCGGTGCTCTGTGGTCTGTCCAACGTCGGCGCGAGCATCATGCCGGACTGCCCGATCGTGAACGTGCACGAGGGCAACCTGGAGCGTCGGCTGGGCGAGCTGCTCGACGACCGGGCGCGCATGCGGCGGCTCGGCGAGGCCGGTATCGCGTGGGTCCGCCGGGTGCACGATCCGCTCACCGTGCTCGTGCGTTACCTGCACCTCTACGACTTCGTCCGCCACGGTCACGGCTACGCGCGCGACGTCGAGCAGGAGCACCTGCTGCCCGCGGAGGTGCGCGGTGCATCCTGAGGACCGCGAGCGCATCGTCGCTCGCTACGACGCGCGGATCGGGCGGCTCGGAGCCGGCATCGAAGGCTTGGCGTCGGGCACCGAGGCGCGGCGGGCGCTGCGCTTCGACACCCTTCTCGAGATCGGGGTGCGATCGGGCGATCGCGTCCTCGACCTGGGCTGCGGCTTCGGCGATCTGCTGGGCCACTGCCACCAGCGCGGCCTGGACGTGGACTACGTCGGCATGGACATCAACCCGTCGATCCTGACGGTGGCGGCCGAGCGTTGGCCGACCGCGTCGTTCGTTCGGGGCGACGGGCTCGGGCTGGGGCCGGACGACTACGACTGGGTGCTGTCGACCTCGACCTTCAACCTGCGTCTGCAACATCAGGACAACTACGCCGCGGTGGCCGAGGTGCTGGCGTCGGCCCAAGGGGCCGCGCGCCGCGGTGTGGCCATCGACTTCATGAGCAGCTACGCGGATTTCTACGCCGATCCCGAGGTGCTGCACTACGAGCCCGAGCGCATCTTCGGCATCGCGCGGCAGCTTACGAAGCGGGTTTGCCTTCGGCACGACTACCCGCTCTTCGAGTTCTGCGTCTATCTCTACCCCGACTTCCAGGGGTGGGCGACTTTCAGCGTCTCGGGGACGCCCGAATGAACGTGCTGCTCGAGAAGGACACCGAGCTGACCGAGGCCGACAAGGCGCTCTTCGGCTCGTTCGGGGTCGGGTCGCGCATCCGGCCGCCGTACCGCATCCTGAACCCCCAGTGCTTCCACATCGGCCGCCATGTCAGTATTCGCGAGGGGGCCTTCCTCAACGCGTACACGGACCTGACCGTACTGCACGGGTTCGTCGATCCCGCGTTCCGCGGAGACTTCGCGCCGGACGACTATCGCTACGCGCCCCGCGTGGACATCGGCGACCAGGTTCAGATCGGACGCTTCATGCTGATGTCGTGCACCGCGCACATCGAGATCGAGGCGGCGGTGGTGTTCTCGGATCGCACCTTCGTGGGGGACAACAACCACTCGGCGCGCCACCCAGAGGTGCCGATCGTGTTCCAACCGAACAAGGCCGGACGCCCCGTGCGCATCGGGCGAGGCAGCTGGATCGGCGTCGGCGCGTGCGTCCTCGCGGGCACCAGTCTAGGGCGCAACACCGTCGTCGGGGCCAACGCCGTCGTGCGGGGCGATTTTCCGGACCGGGCCGTGCTGGGTCCGCCCATGGCGGAAGTGTGGTACGTCCGCGAATGAGGGACTCGGCGGGGTCTCGGACCAGGCGGGCGCCGATGCGCACGCGAGAGGAGGGTGACGTGGCTGGAGGTGAACGCATGGAGGGCCGCGACGGAGGACGTCCCCACTACGTACACCGCGACATCCCCGGGCTGGAGACGCGGCTCTCCTTTCGCGGCAAGGTGAGCATCGTCGAGCAGGCCGACCCGCCGTACCAGAGCCCACTGCGCATCGCGCACCTGGTGTTTCGGCTCGCCGAGCGTTTGGGTATCGCGCCGCCGCCGAGCAGCCCGACGACCGCGATGCCCTACGGCGACGAGGGCGATACGCTGCTCTTCGACGCCGATCTGCTCAGTGACTGCCTGGGCGTGCGGGTGCGGCTGCTGCGGGGCTGGAAGCACTTCGAGAGCTGCATCAAGGGCTTCAACGCGCTCGGCCTGCTGGTAGAGCAGGGGTGGCGGCAGGCCGACCGGCTCGAGCGTTCACCGGCGGCGCTCGAGCGGGCTCGACGGGCTTACCTCCGAAGCCGCCGTGACGCGCGCGGCGAGCCGGTGTTCGGGGACGACGAGGTGGCGACGCTGGGCGCGGCGGCGCTGGACGCAGTGGATCCGTTCGAGGTCGGGCTGTGGTGCGCGTTTGCGGCGCGGCCGGTGATCTGCTCCACCTCGTCGAACATGGGCGTCTCGTTGCACGAGGCGCTGCGTGGCATGCAGCGCCCGACCCGCGGCGTACTCGGCCGGAGGTACGGCATCCTCAACGCCGACGAAGGCGCGCTGGTCATCTGGTGCCCCGACGAGGCCGCCGACTTCATGTCGACCGAGAAGGCCGAGCAGCTGCGCGCCCTCGAGGCCGAGGCCCCGCCGCTGACCCGGCTGCGGACCTACATCAACCGCCGCGAGCGCGATCCGGGCGCGTTGAGCGAGGCGCTGACGGGAGGGGGCTACTTCTTCCCGACCAATCCGCAGTCGACCGTCGAGCTGCAGAACCTGCTCTCTTCGGCGATCGACTCGATGGCTCGGGAGGCCGACGGGGACGTGGCGAGCGTGTTGGCCGAGCCCAACGTGGCCGCCTGCCTCGACAGCCTCGATTGCGTGGTCGACGGTGAGTTCGTCACGGTCACCCGGCCCCTCCAGACCGGCATGCTCGGTATGGTGGTGCCCTACCTCGTGATGCTCGAGGAGTCCCTGCGCCGGGGCGACACGCCGGCGACGAGCACCCTGAACCAGGCGTCTATCGCCGCGGCGCTGTCCGCGGCCGTGATCGCGGACGGCTTGCTGCGGACGCCCGAGCGGGTGTCGGCGGACGATCGCCGGCGCCTCCGCCCCTATCTGCCTCATCTGATGGACTTCCTCGACAGCGGCAAGTCCCTCGGTCGCGACCTGCCGACCGTGATTCACGGTGTCTTCGACATCGCGAACCTGC
The DNA here is from genome assembly GCA_030426945.1 of bacterium. GTDB lineage: Bacteria > Myxococcota_A > Bradymonadia > UBA7976 > UBA1532 > JACKDN01. The sequence continues at coordinate 23,064 of JAUHXL010000029.1, read as the reverse complement.
AGTCGCTGGCGCAGCTGTTCGGGGTGCAGGTAGTGCGCCACTACTCCGGTCGTGGTACCGCCTTCGTGGGCCTGGGGTCCAGCTCGTATGCGAGCGGCAACCTCTGCTACGGCATCCTTCGTGGCGCCGCCGCCAGCGGGGGAGCGTTCCGGGGCGAGAGCACCCTTCACCCCGCGACGCACGCGTTGAACCCGGTGGCCCAAGCGCTCGTGTTCGGTAACGAGATGCTGCGTGTCATGGACACCGACGGCTTCGCCGGCCTCGCCGCTGCCGAACAGATCGCTCGCGTTCAGCGGCACGCCACCAAGCCCGAGCCTGCCGGCGCGGCGTCCCTGGCGGGCTACCTACTGGCGCGGCTGGACGCTTCCACGCTGTCACTGATCGAGATCGCGCATGCCATGCGGCGCGCCGGCTTCGACCGTCTGTCCTTCTTGGAGTTCGCGGGTTTCGGTGGCGCCGATCTGGTGCACCGGAACGCCTTCATTCAGGAGGCACACGAAGAGGGCCCGTCCATGGGTCAGCTCGCGCAGAACCTGCTGATCCTGCTCGACTGGGACCTCGAGCGGCTCGAGGCGTTGACCGTGGCCGAGGCCGCGACCAGCGCGCGCAACTACCGGTCGGCGCCCTTCAACCCGCCCGAGGTCGAGGCGCGATCCTACGCGCTGAACCTGTACATCACCGGCGACAACACCCGGCAGCCCTCCGAGACTTTGTGCCATCGTCTCATCCGTGGCGCGACCGAGGCGCGATCCCTCGCCGCCGCGACCGAGCAGGGCACAACGGGCGCCTTGGCGGCGACAGCGGCCGTCACGTTGGGCGGAGGAGGGCGCTAGATGGTGCGCACGGTGATGCTGCTCGGCGGCAGCCGCTACTACAGCCGAGCCATCGAAGCCGCGCATGCCGCCGGATGCCGGGCCCTCGTCATCGATGGCAACCCGGACGCATACTGCGCGCAGGTGGCGGACGTCTTCGAAGCTGTCGACGTCACCGACGTCGAGGGCGTCGTCGCGGCTGCTCGCCGCCATCGAGTGGACGGCATCGTGCCGCTAAATGACTTCTCGGTTCGGGCGGCGGCGGTCGCGGCCGAGCTGCTCGGGCTGCCTGGAAACCCGCCGTCGGTTGCGGACGTGGCCACCGACAAGGCGGCCCAGAAGGCACGCTGGCGTGAGGCCGGCGTGCCGACGGCCGCGCACGTCGAGGTCTGGACGTTGACCGAGGCGATCGCCGCGGTGGACGCCGTCGGCGGCTACCCCGTGGTCGTCAAGCCATCAGACAGCCGGGGTGGAGGCAGCCGCGGTGTGTCGAAGGTGCGCGACGCGGCCGAGCTCGGCGACGCCTTCGCGTGGGCCCGGACCTGGTTCCCGGAGCGTCCGACCCTGGTGGAGGCCTGTATCGTGGGGCTCGAGCACAGCGTCGAGATGATCGTGCACGAGGGCCAGGTATACGTGCTGGCGGTGAGCGACAAGGTCAAGACGGGCGAGCCCTATCGCGTGGACAAGGCAGTGGTCTACCCGACGGTGGTGCAGGGCGCGCGCCGGGCCGCGTTGGAGCGGGTCGCCGCCGAGGCGATCACCGCGCTCGGCGTGCGCAGCGGCGGCGCGCAGGTCGAGATGGCCACGGTGGACGACGGCTTCCAGGTGTTCGAGATCGGCGCGCGCTGTGGGGGCGGCGGCACGCCGCACCCGATCACGACGCACGTGTCCGGGGTGAACATGCTGGCCGAAGTGGTGCGCATCGCCCTCGGCGAACCACCGGAGCATCAGGCGCCGCTGAGCGATCGCGGCTGTGTCTATCGCTTCCTCACGCCCGCGCCCGGCGTGCTGGCGAGCGTCGAGGGGGTCGCGGAGGTGGCGCGGTGGCCGGGGGTGCTCGACTGCGACGTGCTGCGTGGCCCGGGCGACCGCGTGCATCCGGTGCGCACCGGCGCGGACCGGGCCGGGTTCGTCATCACCGGCGCCGAGTCCCGGGATGACGCGATCGCGCTCGCTGATCGGGCCGAGGCCGCGATCAGGTTCCGGTACGTGGATCAGCCAGCCGAACGAGACGCCGCGCCGCCTCTGTCAGCGTGACGAGCTGCGCGCCGCGCGCCTCGAGCCAGGCGATGTTGGCCGCGAAGCCCGCGGGGCCGGCGCCGAAGAGGGGATGCTGCGCGGCGGTGACGCCCAGCTCGTAGGGGTGCAGCACGAGCACCACCAAGGGCAGGTGCTCGACGGCCGAGAAGGCTCGCCGAAAGGCCTCCGGAGCGTAAGCGGGGCTCAGGCTGCGCCGCACTGGACGCGTGTCCGTGGGGGCGGGCAAGGGCGCCGTGGTGATCGGCATCTGAAGGATGCTTCGGGCTGGCCGGCCGGGCCGGCGGTGGTCGTCGCGGCTGGGGTGGTAGGGGGTGAGGGGTGTGTCCTCCCAGTCCTTGGGGACGACGTCCCACGGGTAGCGCGGCCGGGGCATCGCCGAGCTGTCGATGGAGAAGCCGAGACGCTCCAGGGCGTCCATCGTGGCCTCGGTGTGATAGGCCCACCCCATGCGGGCCAGCGTCCAGCCTTCGGCCCGAGCGATGGGTCCCCAACGCTCGACCTCGGCCAGCAGCCGGGCCGGATCGAGCACCGGGCGGTCGCCGTCGTAGGCGTGATGGTGCCAGCCCACCGCGTGTCTGCGGGCCAGCAGATCGTCGAAGCGTGCGCGGTGCTTTCGCCACAGCCACAGGGCGTCGCCGAAGTGTTCGCCCACCGCCCGGTCCACGCGGAGGAACCAGGTGACCGGGCGTTCGGCGGCCGTCACGACGGGGGCGAGGTCGTCCCAGCGATCGGCCAGCTCGTCGCCGACCGTGCCGGACTGGTAGTCGACCAGGTCGAGGTCGATGGTCAGCGCGACGAGGGGGGTCATGCGCCGGCCTCGAGCGCGGCGCGCACTGCCTCGATCACCCGCGTGACCTCGGGCGCCCCGAGCGAGGGGTGGGCGGGGATCGAACAGGTCCGCGCCAGCAGGTCGGCGGCGACGGGGAAGGGCGCGTCGTCGAGCCCGGCTCGACGGTGCAGCAGCGCGTCGACGCCGCGGCGGACGGCGACGCCGCGCGCGCCCGCGACGCGCCGCAGGGTGTCGAAGTCGATGCCCGTCAGCAGGAAGCGAAACCCCATCGAGTCGCGCCGCACGGCGTCGTAGTCGGTCGTCAGGCGGCGCGGCAGGGCTTCGAGGTAGTGTTCGGCGATGGCCGCGCGGCGCGCGGCGAACGCCGGCTGCCGCGCCAGCTGAGCGCGGCCGAGCGCCGCCTGCAGGTCCGACAGGCCACCAGTCACCTCCGAGCGGGCGCGCGCGCGGGCCGCCACGGCGTCGTCATCGGTGGTCAGCAGACCGCCCTCGCCGGTCGTGAGGCACTTCGTCGCGTGGAACGAGTAGACGGCCGCGGCGCCGCGGGGAGGGAAGCGCGCGGGCGCGAAGGTCTGGCAGAAGTCCTCGACGACGGGCGGACCGAGCGCCAAGAAGGGCGACGGATCGGTGTACACGCCGAGCGCGTGCACGAGCACGATGGCCCGGGTGCGCGGGCCGAGCGCGGCCGCCACGGCGCAAGCGTCGGCGCGCCAGCCAGGCGCCACGTCGACCAGGCGGGGTGTGCCGCCACACTGCCGGACGGCCGCGGCCACGGCTTCACAGACGTAGGTCGGGACGACCACCTCGTCGCCCGGGCGCACGCCGAGAGCGTCGAGCGCCAGCCACAGCGCCTGCGTGCCGCTGCTGGTGGTCAGCGCGTGCCTCGCCCCGATCAGGTCGGCCAGGTCGGCCTCGAAGGCGGCGACCTCGGTGCCGCGCGCGATCTGGCTGGAACGCAGGCAGCGGGCCACGGCCGCCTCGTCCTCCGCCGTGATCCACGGGCGGGAGTGAGGCACCGGCGGCGGGCCCACCCCGCTCACCCCGGCCCGTGCGCCTTCAGCCGATCCACCACCCAGTCCTGCTCCGCTTCGGTCATCGTGGGGAACAGCGGCAGCGCCATCGACAGGTTCTCGGCGAGCGCGGCGTTGGGGTAGTCGGCGGCGGTGAGGCCGAAGCGGTCGCGGTAGAGGCCCAGCGTGTGCACCGCGTGGGTGCCCTGGCGGGTCTGGACGCCGTCGGCTTCGAGGGCGCTCATCAGCGCGTTGCGGCGGTCGCGCAGGGCGGCGAGGCGGTCGAAGGTGGGCTCTTCCGGCGCGAAGAGGCAGACGTAGGCCTGGTAGCCGTGGGTCCAACCGTCCGGCACGGCGGGCGTGCGCAGCCAGTCCAGGTCGGCCAGCAGGCGGTCGTAGCGTTGGGCGAGGGCGGAGCGGCGTTCGTGGATCCACGGCGCCTTCTTCATCTGGGTCACCCCCAGCGCGCCCTGGAAGTCGGTCATGCGGTAGTTGAAGCCCATCAGCTCGAAGGCGCTGAGCAGGAAGGCCTTCTTGTCGCCGTGGCGCGCCAGGTCGCTCTTGGCGGCGCCGTGATCGCGCAGGGCGCGCAGCAGGGCGTCGCGGCCGGCGTCGGCGGTGGTGACCATGCCGCCCTCGCCGGTGGTGATGGCCTTGCGCGGGTGGAAGCTGAAGGCGCCGAAGTCGCCGAAGGTGCCGACGTGCTGGCCGTCGATGCGCGCGTCGAGGCCGCAGGCGGCGTCCTCGATCACCTTCAGATCGTGCTCGGCGGCCAGGGCGTTCAGGCGGGCCATGTCGGCGGGCAGGCCGAACAGGTGCACCGGGATCATCGCTTTGGTGCGGGGCGTGATACGGCGCGCGAGGTCGTCGACGTCGACGTTGAACGTGTCGAGCTCGACGTCGCAGAGCACCGGCGTGGCGCCGACGTAGAGCACGACGTTGGCGGTGGCCACCCAGGTGAAGGCGGGCACCAGCACCTCGTCGCCGGGGCCCACGTCGGCGGCGACCAGCGCCATGTGCAGGCCGGTCGTGCAGGACGTGCAGGCCACCGCGTGGGCGGCGCCGGTGTGCTGCGCGAACAGACCCTCGAAGGCGGCGACGTTGGGGCCCTGCACTACCCAGCCGGTGTCGAGGGGCGCGGCGACGGCGGCGCGATCGTCGTCGTCGAAGTAGGGGCGGGTGATCGGGACCTTCACGTGGCCTCCCGGGCGCGGCGCGCCTTGTCCTCGGCGCGCCAGGCGATGAGGCGCTCGAGCCCCTCGCGCAGCGGCACGCTCCACTCGAAGTCCAGATCGCGCTTCGCGGCGTCGATGCTGCCGATGCGGTGCGTCACGAAGGACTGCCCGCCGGGGTGGTACTCGATGTCCAGGTCGCTGCCCGTCAGCTCGAGCAGCAGTTGGGCGATGGCCTTGATCGACGTGCCGATGCCCGTGCCGACGTTGTAGAAGGCGTCGGTCGCGTCGCTCTGCAGGGCTCGCACGTTGGCCCGCGCCACGTCGCCCACGTAGACGAAGTCGTAGCACTGGGAGCCGTCGCCGTAGACCAGCGGCGGCAGCCCCTGATCCAGCCGATCGAGGATCTTCATCATCACCGCGATGTAGGCCCCCTTGTAGTCCTGCCGGGGGCCGTAGACGTTCATGTAGCGCAGGCCGACGTAGTCCAGGCCGTAGCGGTGGTGGAAGGCCCGCGCCATCGCCTCGCCGGCGATCTTCGTGGCGCCGTAGAAGGTGGTGTTGTCGAAGGGGTGGTCCTCGGTCATCGGCGTGTAGCGCGCGTCGCCGTACACCGACGCGGAGCTCGAGTACACCAGCCGCTCGATGCCCGCTTCGCGGCAGGCCTCGAGCACGTTGAAGGTGCCGCGCACGTTCACATCGAAGGCCGCCCGCGGGTACTCGTGACACTGCAGCAGCCACAAGGCGGCGAGGTGCACGACCTGGTCGGCCTCCTTCATGGCCGACGCCAGGATGTCGGACTGCAGGATGTCGCCGCCCACGTCGTAGATGCGTACCCGCGGATCGCCCAGGGCGCCCTTCAGGTTGCCCAGCGTGCCGCGGCAGAAGTTGTCGTAGACGATCACCTCGGCGACGTCGGTCTTCACCAGCTCGTCGACCACGTGCGAGCCGATCAGGCCCGCGCCGCCGACGACGAGTACGCGCTTCCCACGGATGTCGGGCACGGCCCCTCCTCGGTCCCCGTCGTCACTATCGACAGATCGCGCCGGGCCTCAAAGAAAACCTAACGCCCGCCCCCCTCGATGGCCCCGATCGCCTTCTGCGCCAGCGCGGCCAGCGTGGCGTTGTCGCTGTCGGCGAGGCGGCGCAGGACGGGCAGGGCGACGCGGGCCTGGTCGCCCAGCAGGGCGATGGCCTCGAGGGCGGCTTCGCGTACGGCGTCCTCGCCGGTGGCCAGCGCCTTCATGGCGGCGGGCAGCACTTTGTCGGCGTAGCCCTTCAGGCCCGCGAGGGCGCGCAGGGCGGCGGCGCGCACCTCGGCGGCGTCGTCGCCGAGGGCGGTGACGAGGGCGTCGGCGAGGGCGGCGGCGTCGTCGAGCAGGGCGCCGGCCTTGCCCAATGCGGCGGCGGCGGCGGCGCGCACCTGGGGTTCGCTGTCCTTCAGGGCCTTCAGCAGCGCGGCGACGTCGTCCTCGGTGAAGCTCTCGAGCGCGGTCAGCGCGCGGGCGGCGGCGGCGCGCACGTCGGCGGCGGCGTCGGCGAGGGCGGCGCGCACCTTGGGGGCGGCCTCGCGGGCGGCGGCGCCGAGGGTGGCGAGCCCTTCGAGTGCGGCCTCGCGCACGGCGGCGGCGTCATCGGCCAACGCGGCGATCAGCGCGGGCAGCGTGTCCTTGGCCTCGCCGATGGCGGTCGCGGCGCGGGCGGCGGCGGCGCGCACGGTGGCGTCGGCGTCCTTCAGCGCGGGCAGCACGTCGGGCAGCGCGGCGCGCGCCTGGGCGCCGTACGCGGCCAGCGTGTCGAGCACCTCGCGCTTCAGGTTGCCGCGGTCATCGGTCAGCGCGCGCACCAGCTCGCGCATCAGCGCGTCGTCGTGGGCGCCGGCTACGCGGGCGGCGCGCACGGCCAACCAGCGGATCTCGGCCTCGTGCTCGGGGGACGCCTCGCGCAGGATCTCGACCAGCGGCTCGGCGGCCAGCTCGGCGTCGCCGCGCAGCCAGCCGGCGGCGATCTGCGTCAGGCGCGCGCGCAGCAGCGCGGTGGTGTCGGGATCCTGCAGCGCCTCGACGATCTCGCGCATCGACGCGGCGTTCATCGGCTCGAGCCGCGTGATGGCCTGGCGCGCCCACAGGCGCACGGCGTGGTCGGCGTCCTCGAGGCGGGCGGTCAGCTCGACGACGGCGGCCTTGGCCGGCGGTCCCAGCCGGCCCAGCGCGCGGGCGGCGGCGGCGCGCACGGTGGCGTCGGCGTCGGCCAGCGCGGCGCGCAGGGGCTCGACGAAGGCGGCGTCGCCCACGCGGCCCAGCACGTCGGCGGCGCGGGCGCGCACGGCGGCGGTGGCGTCCTTCAGGGCGGCGGTGAGGGGCGCGAGCGCCTCGGTCAGCGCCACCTTGGCCCGCGCCAGCGCGTGCAGGGCGTCGAGCGCGGCGAGGCGCACGCGCGTCTCGGGATCCTGCAGCGTGGCGGCCAGCGCGCCGACGGCCTCGCGGGCGGTCGCGCCCATGGCACCCAGGCGCCGCGCGGCCTCGACGCGCGCGTCGGCGGCCTGGGCCTTCAGCTGCCGCATCAGATCGGCGACGCCCGCGTCGGCGGCGGCCGTCGCCGCGGCGTCGGCGGGCCCGGCGGGCGGCTCGCCGCGGCTGCAGCCGACGAGCGCGAGGATCAAGAGGGCGCGTCGCATGGTCACCTCCCGCGGGCAGGGTGCCACGGCGCGTGGTCGGGGTCGACGGGGCGCTGTTCGGACGGTGGGCCTACGACGCACGTGCGGGCGGTTGCGGAGGGCTATCAGCGTTCAGCTGTCAGCGGTCAGCCGGGCTCCGACCGTCGCACCGGCCTCGGAACGAGGGGTCGAGCTCGGACGTGGATGCCGTGGAGGACGTGCCCGTTGTCGGGCCGCGGCCGGGCCCACGGGGTGGGTGCGCGCGCGCCCGATCCGGGCTAGCATGGGCCCGCATGCGGTGCCCTCTTCTGATCCTCGCGGCGGTGGCCCTGGCGGGCTGTGACGACGGTGACGGCGGCAACGCGTCCGTCGCCGACGTGGGGGCGGTCGGCGACGCTGCGCTCGACGCCGCCCCCGCGGAGGACCGGCCCGCCTGCGCGCCCCTGGCCGCGTGCGGCGCGCCGGGCGACGCGCTGCCCCGCCTCACGCCGCCGGTGCAGGTGGTGCCCTCGGACGCCATGCCCCCCGAGGTCGTCTCGCAGCCGGCCCACAACAACCTCGACATCGTCTGGCACGACGGCCGGCTGTTCTTCGCTTTCCGCACGGCGCCCAACCACTTCGCGAGCCCCGAGACGCGCCTGTACGTCGTCAGCACCGCCGACCACGTGGACTGGCGCTACGAGGGCGCGTTTCACCTGGGCACGGACCTGCGCGAGCCCCGCTTCGCGACGGTGGGCGACCGCCTCTTCCTCTACTTCGCGGTCCTCGGGCAGAGCTCGACGGCCTTCGAGCCGGGCGAGACGCGCGTGGCCGAGTACCGGGGGCCGGGCGACTGGTCGGCGCCCACGAAGGTGTTCCCCGACACCTTCATCCCTTGGCGCATCCGCGTGATCGACGGCGTCGCCTACCTGACCGGCTACACCGGCGGCGAGTCGGTCTACACGGCCGACGGTGAGCCGATCGAGGTGTACTGGCTGCGCAGCGAGGACGGCGAGCGGTGGTCGCCGGTGGTGCCCGACCAGCCGGTCGTGCTCAGCGGCGGCGTCTCCGAGACGGACTTCGCGTTCCTCGCCGACGGCGCCGTGGTGGCCGTGGGGCGCAACGAGGCGGGCGAGGACGGCGTCTTCGGCTCGAAGATCTGCCGCGCCGAGGCGGACGCGCTGGGTGACTGGCGCTGCAACGACGATCCGCGCAAGTACGACTCGCCGCTCGTCTTTCGCCACGGCGAGGGCGTCTGGCTGGTGGCGCGCCGGCACGTCACCGAGGACGGCCACTACGACCTGATGCAGCCGGACAAGACGCAGCGCGAGGCGTGGGCGGCGTATCAAGCGGCCTACTGGAGCAAGCCCAAGCGCTGCAGCCTGTGGCGCGTGGATCCCGAGGCGCTGACCGTCGACTTCGTGCTCGATCTGCCCTCGGCGGGCGACACCTGCTTCGCCAGCGCGGTGCCCCTCGAGGGCGACGACGTGCTGCTCTACAACTACAGCTCGCCCGTCGACCGCCCCGACATCACCTGGCTGCAGGGGCAGACCGGGGCCACGCACATCGACCGGATGACGCTCACCCTGCCGCGGTGAGCCGGCGCAGGCCCGCGCCGAGCAGCGCCGCCACGCCCGCCACCGCCACGCCGAGCAGCGTCTGGGTCGCGCCGACCGGCAGCTCCCAGAGGAAGGCCAGGACGTAGCCCGCGAAGCCCGTGCCGGCGCCCACCACGCCGGCGATCACCAGCGCGGTCTGCACGTTCGGGGCGAGGCGCAGCGCGGCGACCGCGGGCAGCACGCTGAAAGCGAAGGTGGGCAGCGCGCCGACGACGCGCGTGGTGACGCTGACCGCGACGGCCAGCGTGGCGAAGAGCAGCACGTCGAGGCCGCGGGCGGGCAGGCCGCGCACGCGCGCGCCGTCGGGATCGAAGGACACCGCCGTGAAGCCGCGCCACCCCCAGGCGTGCACCACCAACAGGACGCCGGCGACGAGGACGACGCGGTGGAAGTCCTCGGGCACGACGGCGACCGCGGTGCCGAAGAGCAGCGTCTGCACGTCCTGCACCTCTTGCACGACGCGCGTGCCGACGGCCACGGTGCCGGCGGCGCCCACCAGCCAGGCCACCCCCAGCAGATCGTCGTGTTGCGCGCTGACACCTCGGCGGCCCAGCAGCACCAGCGCCACCGCGGCCAGCGTCGCGCCGGCCGCGCCCAGGGTGGGGGACAGCCAGGCCAGCCCGAAGTGGAGCTGCGCGTAGAAGGCGCCCACCACGCCCAGCCCCGCCGCCTGCGACACGGCCGCGGTGAGGAACACGAGGCGGCGCAGCACGACGTAGACGCCGAGCACCCCCAGCAGGCCGCCCGCGACGAGCCCGGTGAGCGCCGCCTCGCGGAACAGCTCCCAGGCCTCGAAGAAGGTGCTCAGCGTGAGACCGTCGTCCACCGTCGTTCTCAGGCCGCGTTCATCAGGTCGCCGTAGTGCCGGCGCACCGCGTCGTGCCCGGCGACCTCGGCGGCGGTGCCGGCGAGGGCCACGCCCAGATCGCAGTCGACGAAGATCGCGTGCGTGGCGTAGCGCGGGACGAAGTTCATCTGGTGGCTGGCCACGAGCACCGCCATGTCGCGGGCGTCCCGCAGGGCGGCCAGCCGGTCGAAGACGGCCTGCTCGTTGATCGGATCCATCGCGCTCGTGGGCTCGTCGAGCACCATCAGCCGAGGCGCGCCCACCAGCGCGCGCGCCATCAGCACCCGCTGCTTCTGGCCCTCGCTGAGGCGAGCGAAGGGGCGCCGGGCCAGCCCCTCGACCTCGGTGGCGGCGAGCGCGTCGCGCACGGCCCCGCGCTGGCGCCAGGTGCGCAAGGGATCGAGGAACGACCAGCCCGCGTCCACCCCGCCGCGCACGAAGTCGACCACGCGGGCCGGCACGCTCAGGTCGTAGTCGCCGCGCTGGGGGACGTAGCCCAGGCCGCCCGCGCCGCGCTCCGTGGCGCCGGCGATGGGCGGCTGCAGGCCGAGCAGCGTGCGCAGCAGCGTCGTCTTGCCGCCGCCGTTTCGACCGATGAGCGCCCAGAACTCACCCGGGCGCACCGCGAAGCTCAGCGGGGGCAGGATGCCGCGCCGCCCGTGGCCCACGATGAGGGCGTCCGCGCGGAGAATCGGGGGCGGGGCGTGCATCCGCGGGACGATAGGGCTGCATTCGTACGTCGTCAACGTAACCACCGCCTGGGTGCCGACTGACACACCGGCGCCAACGGACGGACGACGCCTCCGATGGAACTCGTAGAAGATTTGGATGCGGATTCGCCATGCGCCCCTTCGCCCTCGCATCGCTGCTGCTCTGCCTCGCCGCCGGCGCCGCCCCGGCGATGCCGTCGAGCGACGCGCCCCTGCTGCGCTGGGTGGACATGCCGGTGCGGTGGGCGGTCATCGGGGAGGCACCGGGCATGGCGCCGGCCCGCGCCGAGCGCGCGATGCAGGCCGCCTTCGACACCTGGGCCACGGTGCCCGGCACCCGCGTCGTCTTCGAGCGCGTCGCGGATCCCGCCGACGCCCAGATCGTCGTCGAGTTCGTGCACGGCGCGCTGTCCGACGGCTCCGATGCCTTCGGCCTGACCACCTGGGCCAGCACCGCCACCAGCGGTCGCCTGCTGGCCGCGCCGATCGAGCTGAACGCCCGCGACTACGCCTGGGGTGATGCCGCGCCGGATCGCGCCGATCTGCAGGCCGTGCTGACCCACGAGCTGGGCCACGCCCTGGGCCTGCCGCACAGCGACGATCCCGACTCGACGATGTACGAGCGCGCCCCCGTCGGCGACCTGCGCTGGCGCACCCTGACCGCCGACGACATGCGCGAACTGGCCGCCCGCTACGCCGATCCCGACGCGCCTCCCGTCGACTACGCCCGCGTCGCCCCGCCCCCCGAGCCCGCGCCGCTGCCGGCGCCGGCCCCGCGGGCGACGGCGCCGGCCACCGAGCGCGTGCCGGAGCTGGTGGGCGCCGAGCCCTTCGAGCGCGGCTGTGACACCACGAACGGACCGGCCGGCACCGCCGCCTGGCTGCTGGCCCTGGGCCTCGCGACCCTTCGACGCCGCCGACACACCTGGAGGAACCCCCACGGGCGACCGACGAACGGCGAGGTCCGACGGGCTGTCAGCGGTCAGCTCTCAGCTCTCAGCTGTCAGCCGGGCTCCCGTCGCCGTGCCCCGTTCGGCTCGCCGGGTCGGAGTCGGCGGGCGGTGGCTCAGGGCTGCGCGTCCCGATCGACGCGGCGTGGCTGACCGCTGACCGCTGAAAGCTGAGAGCCGGCCGTCGTGGCCGGACCTGGACCTGACGAATGCGTTTGAGCCGCACCACCTGGAGGAACCCCCGATGAAGCGCCCCCTGGCGTTCCTGGCCGCCGCCGCGGCCCTGCTGTCCCTGTCCGGCCCCGCGGGCGCCACCATCGTCGAGGCCCTGGGCGTCACCGAGCTGGCGACGCGCGCGGACCGCATCGTCGAGGGCAAGGTCCTCGACATCCGCAGCGCCTGGGACGGGCCGGTCATCGTCACGGACGTCGTGGTCGGCGTCGACCGCTGCTACAAGGGCGACTGCCACGACGAGGCCCTCGTCGTGCGCGTCCTCGGCGGCGCCGTCGAGGATCTCGAGCAGCGGGTCGACGGCATGGCGCGCTTCGAGCTGGACGAGCCGGTGCTGCTGTTCCTGCGCGGCGACGGCACGCCGCACGCGCTGCACACGCTGGGTCTGGAGCAGGGCAAGTTCCGCCTGGTGAAGGCGCCGGACGGCGTCGAGGCGGTGCGCGCAGACAGCCACATGAAGCTGATCGGCCCGCATCAGCACGAGGCGCGCGCGCTGGGTCGGGTGAAGCTCGACGTGCTGGTGGGCCTGGTCGAGCGCTCGCTGGATCCCGCCGACGTGCCCACCCTCGACGTCCCGCCCCGCTGACCCCGGCGGCGGTCTCTACAAGGTGCACTCGCAGGTCAGGGTGCTCGCCTCCTCGGCGCAGTTCATACGATTCGGTTCGACGCAGGTGGCCTGGGCGGCCCGGGCGCCGACGCAGGTGCCGCCGAGCTCCTCGCACACGGCGTCGCAGGTGGTCAGGGGCGCGACGTCCTCGACCGCGTAGACGCAGCTCGGCCGCCGCCCCCAGCACGCCACCAGCCCCTCGGCGGGCGGGCAGGCGCACACGGCCACCTCGTCGACGACCCCGTCGCAGTCGTCGTCGAGCCCGTTGCAGGCCTCGAGCGCCGGCGGCGTGCAGGTGTTGCACGCGGTCAGGGCGCCCTCGTCGATGCGCCCATCACAGTCGTCGTCCTGGCCGTCGCAGGCCTCCACGCCGGGCAGCGTGCCGTTGCACGCCGACCAGCCTGTCTCCACCCGGCACACCATCGCGCCCGGCTCGCAGCGCCCGATGTCGTTGCTGCACACGACGGACTCGCCCCCGCACGCCTGCTCGACACCCTCGTCGATGGCGCCGTCGCAGTCCTGATCCTGCCCATCGAAGACCTCGGCGGGGGGCGCGCCGCAGCCGCCGCAGGCGTTGCTCACGCCCTCGTCGACCAGGCCGTCCAGATCGTCGTCGGCGCCGTCGCAGGCCTCTTCGGGCGGCTCGGTGGTGCACCCCCCGTCGTCGCAGGTCCAGCAGCTGTAGTCGAAGGTGCGCACCTCTCGCACTGTCCCGCTCACCCGGTCGACCACGCGGCTGGCCTGCTGCGGACCCAGCAGCTCGACGGTCCGCACCCGCTCCGGCGCCGGGGCGTCCGGTCCGGCGAGCGTGTTGAACGTCGGCTGCCCGTTGACCACCAGATAGCGCCGCCAGATCTGCGCGGCGGGCTGGTGCTCGATGGTCCAGCGTTCGGCCACGACGTTGCTGACGAACACCTCGAGGCGCAGGGGCGCGCCGTCGGGGGCGTACTCGGTGATCGATCGGAGGGGATCGGTGCGCGCGGGCCCGCTGCGCTCGGCGATCGACTTGCCGGGCACGTGGCGCACGGTCTCGACCTCGTCGGGGGCGAACAGGCGACCCCCGACGTAGTCGCTGTAGAACTCGGTGCGCACCCGCCGGCCCTCGACGTCGGTGGCGATGCGCTCGAGGGCGCGCACGTCGGTGTAGAGCGTCAGCCGCGCCCAGGGCCGCGCGTCGCGGTAGATCCAGACGGCCTCCGCCAGGACGTCGGCTTCGGGGCCGTCGCCGGCGCGGACGACCTCCCGGCACGGACCGGGGGGCGGGGGCGGCGGTGGGGGCCCGGCGTCGGGGATGGGCGCCCCGTCGTGGGGGCCGCCCCCGTCGGTCGGCGCGCTCCCGTCGGCGGGCGGCGGGGGCGCGCCATCCGTGGGGCGCCCGTCGGGGGACGGCCGGGCGTCGCGGACTTCGCCGCCGTCGCGGGGTGACGCGGCGTCGGGCCGGGCGTCCGCGCCGGGCGCGGCGCCGTCGTCGGCGGGGGCGGCGCCATCGCCGCTGCGCTGCCGGTCGAAGTCGCGATCAGGCACCTCGACGCAGCCGCCGAGCAGGACGAAGCACCCCCAGATGGCCAGCACGCGCATGGCGGCATGCTGGGTCAGGCCCCGGCCGCGGGTCAAGCGGGCGGCGAGGGCGCGGCCCGCTTCGGCCGCAGGCTGCGCAGCACCACCTCGTCGTGCGCCTCGGGCGTGTCGCAGAAGGCCGCGCTGTGGGTCGGCCCCAGCGTCTCGACGCCGGTGCGGCAGCCCCCGAGGCCGCGGGCGGTGATGAACTCATCGAGGTGGCGGTGGAAGTGCGCCGCCGTCCCGGCCGCCATCGGCCCGTAGTAGTCCCAATAGAAACGTCGCATCCGAACCTCCGTGCCCGCAGGGTACGTGCTCGCGCGCCGATGTCGCTTGCAATCCGCGCAGCGGTGCGCAACCGTCCCGCCCTTGCGTCGATGGGAGGGACACCATGACGCGCTCTGCCACCCTGGGGGCCATTCTGATCGTCGCGGCGTGCGCATGCGCGCCCGACGAGGGCGTCAAGCCGCCGCCGCGCATCGACGATCTGCCCGCCGCCGCGGCCGCCGCGCGCGTGGGCAAGGCGGACTCGCTGCAGCAGCCGACGCTGGTGGGCGCGGTGGCCTGCGGCGACACCGTCGAGGGCGCCTTCGCCGGGGATCGCCGCTACCACGCCTGGACCTTCGAGGGCCGGCCGGGGCAGGCGCTCGATCTCGACCTGCGCGCGACCGACGGCGTCACCGACACCCTGCTCGCCCTCTTCGATCCGCGCGGCGGCCTGATCGACTACGACGACGACTGCCGCCCGGGCACCTACGACAGCTGCCTCGAGGGCGTCGCGCTGCCCTGGGCCGGCCGCTACACCGTGCTGGCGACGACCTACGGGCGCGTGGATCGGGGCCGCTACGCGCTCGAGGTGCATTGCGCCGGCCGGGGCGCCGCGGCGGGTGAGGCCTGCGCCGCGAGCGCCGACTGCGCGGCGGGGCTCGGCTGTGACCTCGGCGACGACGGCGGCACCTGCCGGTCGCCCGACTGCGGCGCGCCGGGCGACGACCCCTGCGTCAACGCCACCTGCCGCGCCTTCGATGGCGGCGCGGGGGGCCCGGGCGTGTGTGCCCGCGACACCACCTGCGACGACGGGCGCGGGATCACCTGCCGCCGCGCCGTGCCGGTGTGCCCCGACGGCACCATGCTGGCGCACCAGCAGGGCTGCTACGCCTGCGTCGACCTCGACACCTGCGCGCCGCCGCGCGCGGACGACGGCGTCTGTCAGCCGCGCGGCTGCAGCGGCCAGGTGTGCGCCGATCGCGAGGTGGTCAGCCTGTGCGACGTGCGCCCGGTGTACCAGTGCCTGGCGCAGGCGAGCTGCGCGCGACAGGGCGAGGGCTGCGGCTGGACCTTCGCGCGCGGAGGGCCCGCCCACCGCTGCCTGCTCGATCACGGGTTCTGCGCGTTCGATGACGACTGCGGGGCGGGCGCGCGCTGTGACGCCGAGGGCAGCTACGGCAGCTGCGTGCCCGACGCGCCGCCGCCGGTCGAGGGCGGCGCCGCCTGCGGGGCTGATCGCCCCTGCGCGGACGGGCTGCGCTGCGTCGGCGCGGTCGACGGCGAGGGCGTCTGCCGCGACGTGAGCGCGCGGCCCGGTGAGGGGGACGCCTGCCGAGCCGATCGAGCCTGCGCGGCCGGCCTCACCTGCGCCGGCCTGGCCTACGGCCCCGAGGGCCAGTGCGTGCCGGCCTGGATGCAGGGCGTGTTCGTCGGCGAGGCCCCGCGGGACATCCCCGACGCCACGGCGGCCGGCGTGCGGGTCGGCGCGGTGGTGCGCGGCCTGGCGACGGTGCCCACCGACGTCTACCTGACGCTGGCCATCGAGCACACCTGGCGGGGCGATCTGCGGGTGACGCTGACCGATCCCAACGGGCAGAGCGTGGTGGTGCACGACCGCGCGGGCGGCGGCGCCGATGATCTGCGCCTGGACCGCGTGCCGGTGCGCGGCTTCTCGATGGACGACACGGTCAACGGCACCTGGACGCTGACCGTGCAGGATCTGGCGCGGCAGGACGTGGGCGCGCTGCGGGGCTGGTCGCTCGACGTCACCAGCCGCTGGGACTGAGGGCGGCGGCCGAGCCGGCGCCGGATCGTCACCCGATTGTCATCCAGGCGGGGTAGGGTCTGCCGGCCATGAGCTCACTCATCCTGATCGTCGAAGACGAGCGCGACCTGCTGATGACGCTCGACTACAACATCGAGCGGGACGGCTTCCGCACGCGCACCGCCTCCACCGGGGCGGAGGCGCTCGAGCAGGCCTTCGTCGAGCCCATCCCCGATCTGGTGCTGCTGGACCTGATGCTGCCGGACATGTCGGGCACCGAGGTCTGCCGCAAGCTGCGGGCGGACGAGCGCACCAAGGACGTGCCGGTGATGATGGTCACCGCCAAGGGCGAGGAGATCGACCGCGTGGTCGGCTTCGAGGTCGGGGCCGACGATTACGTGGTCAAGCCCTTCAGCCTGCGGGAGCTGCTGCTGCGGGTGCGCGCGGTGCTGCGGCGTGCGCGCACCGGCGATGAGTCGGAGGACGAGCTCGTCTTCGGGCGGCTGCGCGTGGACACGCCGGGCCACCGGGTGTGGGTCGACGAGGAGGAGGTCAAGCTGACCGCCCTCGAGTTCCGCCTGCTGACCACCTTCCACGCGCGTCGCGGGCGCGTGCAGACGCGCGAGATGCTGCTGAGCGACGTCTGGGG
Source organism: bacterium (assembly GCA_030426945.1). Classification (GTDB taxonomy): domain Bacteria; phylum Myxococcota_A; class Bradymonadia; order UBA7976; family UBA1532; genus JACKDN01. The sequence continues at coordinate 6,183 of JAUHXL010000029.1, read as the reverse complement.
CTATCAGGCCGAGGTCACCACCCGCACCGTCGACACCCACGTCAAGCGCCTGCGCGAGAAGCTGGGCGAGGCGGGGCAGTACATCGAGACGGTGCGCGGGGTGGGCTACCGCTTCCGGGCCCGCCCGGACGAAGTGGACGAGTGACCCGACTCGGCGTCCGAGGCCGCCTCTTCACCGTCTCGGTCCTGCTCATCCTGCTCGTCGGCGCCATCAGCGCGGTCTACCTCGAGGTGCAGCTGCGCAGCTGGCTGCGCAACCGCATGGAGGGCGAGCTGGCCACGCGGGCCGAGGCCGCGCGCACCGCCCTCGAGGTGGCTGGGCTGCCCTTCGACGCCGGCTCGGTGCAGCCCCTCGCCGTGCGGCTGGGCAGCGCGGTGTCCGCGCGGGTGACCGTGCTCGACGCCGGCGGGCGCGTGGTGGGGGACAGCCAGCTGAGCCTCGGCGCGATCACGGATCTCGAGCCGCACGACCGCCGGCCCGAGGTGGTCGGCGCCGAGGCGCGGGGGGCGGGCGTCGCGCGGCGGCACAGCGACACCCTGCACACCGACATGCTGTACGTGGCGGTGCCCTTCACGGCCGCAGGCGAGGCCGGCGTCGTGCGGGTGGCGACGGCCCTCGAGGAGGTCGACGAGGTCGTCACGCGCATGCGCTGGATGCTGGTGGTGGCATCGCTGGTGGGGCTGGTCGTGGCCCTGGTGATGAGCTTCCTGGCCTCGCACCTGCTGTCGCGCGGGCTGCGCGATCTGCTGGCGAGCGCCCGCAGCATGCTGGACGGTCCGGTCAGCGAGGGCCCCACGGCGCCGCACCCGCCCGACGAGATCGCCGGGATCGCGAGCTCGCTGACCCACCTGGGCACGGCCCTCGAGGAGGTGGTCGAGACGCTCGCCCACGAGCGCGACCGCTTCGAGGGCATCCTCGAGGCGATGGCCGAGGCGGTCATCGCCCTCGACGCGCAGCACCGGGTGACGCTCATCAACGGGGCCGGCCTGCAGCTGCTCGGGCTCGAGACGCCGCCCAACGACGAGCCCTTGCTCGACGCGCTGACCCCGCCCCTGCGCGAGGCGCTGGCCCCCGTGCTGAGCGGCCGGGCCGAGGCGCGCGACATCGAGCTCGAGGGTCGGCAGCTGCAGGCGCGCATCACCCCCCAGCGCGGCGACGAGGGCATCGTGATGGTGCTGCACGACGTCACCCGCCTGCGCCGGCTCGAGACGATGCGCCGCGACTTCGTCGCCAACGTCAGCCACGAGCTGCGCACCCCGGTCAGCGTCATCTGCCTCAACGCCGAGACCCTGCGTGACGGCGCGCTGGCCGATCGCAAGCGCGCCCCGCAGTTCCTCGACGCCATGCTGCGCAACGCCGAGCGCCTGCGCGCCTTGGTCAGCGATCTGCTCGACATCTCGCGCATCGAGTCGGGCAAGTTCCCGGTCCACCCCGAGACCATCCCCTTGGGTGTGGTGGCGCGGCGGGCGATCGAGTCGGTCGAGAAGCTGCTCGAGGACAAGGCGATGCGCCTCGAGGTGCGCGTCGATCCCCGGCTCGTCGTCCGCGCGGACGCCAAGGCCCTCGAGCACGTGCTGATCAACCTGCTCGAGAACGCGGTGAAGTACACGCCCGAGACGGGCCACGTGGAGTTGGTGGCGCATCGGGAGGATGATCGCGTGCGGATCGAGGTGCGCGACGACGGGCCGGGTATCCCCACCGAGCACCGCTCGCGCATCTTCGAGCGCTTCTATCGGGTGGATCCCGGGCGCGCCAAGCACATGGGCGGCACGGGCCTGGGGCTGTCGATCGTCAAGCACCTCGTCGCCAGCATGGAGGGGGCGGTGGGCGTCGAGGCGAACAGCCCGCACGGCGCCGTCTTCTGGCTCACCCTGCCCGGCGCGGACGGTGCGCTGCCGCGCGCGGCCGAGCAGGGCGCCTGATCACAGCACGTCGCCCCAGGGGGGATCCGCGAAGCGATCGACGAGGAAGTCGATGAAGCTGCGCACCTTGGGCGCGACGTGCCGCGCGGGCGGGTACACCGCCCAGACGGCGCCGTTGTGCTGGCACCAGTCCTCGAGGCAGGGCACGAGCGCCCCGCTGCGCACGTCGTCGCAGGCGAGGAAGGCCGGGGCGAAGGTCGCGCCCAGCCCCCGGCGGGCGGCCGCGAGCAGGGCGTCCCCGTGGTTGGTGGTCAGCGGGCCGTCCACCGGCACGCGGAGGGTCTCGCCCGCCGCGTCGCGGAAGCTCCACGCCCGCCCGGACGCCTGATAGCTGTAGAGCAGGCAGGGCAGATCGCGCAGGTCGTTCGGGTGCGCGGGCCGGCCGTGGCGCTCGAAGAAGGACGGCGCCCCGAACACGGCCGCCGGCATGGTCGCCAGGCGCCGCCCCATGAGGCTGCTGTCGGGCAGGCTGCCCACGCGGATGGCCATGTCGAAGCCGTCCTCGAGCAGATGCACCTTGCGATCCTCGAACGACATGTCCACGACGAGCTGGGGGTGGGCGTCGAGGAAGTCGGCCACGGCGTCGGCCAGATAGCGCAGACCGAAGGACACCGGCACCGACAAGCGGAGGGTGCCCACCGGACGCCCCTGCAGCGCGGCGACCGTCTCCTCGGCGGCCTGCAGATCGGCCAGCACCTTGGTGGTGCGGACGTAGAAGGCCTCGCCCACCTCGGTGAGATCGAGCTGGCGGGTGCTGCGCCGCAGCAGCTGCGTGTCGAGCCGCGCCTCGAGCGCCCGCACGCGCTTGCTGATGTGCGACTTCGAGACGCCCATGGCGCGCGCCGCGGCCGAGAAGCCCCCGGCGTCGATCACGCGGGTGAAGATCTCGATGTCGTCCAGTCGACTCACGCGCCGCCCTTCGTCCCGCGCCGGTGAGGCACTGTATCGCCGCCCGGGGCGCTCCGGTAGGGTCGGAGCGGTGCAATCGAAGGCGGCCGTGAAGGTGTTGTTGGTGCTCCAGGTGGCGGGCCTGGCGGTGCTGGGGGTGGTGTGGTGGGTGCGCGGGCAGGCGGCCGATCACGCGGCCGCCTTCGAGGCCCTGCAGGCCGCCGTGGTCGCCGGGGGCGCCGAGGGTGGCCTGGCGGCCCTGCACCCCGGCGTGGCGGCGGCCGGTCTGCGCGGCTGTCGCCGGCTGGCGTGCGTCGACGCGCGCTTCGACGGCTCGCGGTCGCGCTGGGCGCTGGCCAGCGCGGCGCGCCGCGGCGAGGATCCGTGCGAAGGCTTCGAGGCCCCCGAGTGTACGCCGGAGCGCGTCCGCGCGGGCTTGCTGCGCGTGCTCGCGCGGGTGCCGAGCTGCGCGGTGGTCGAGGTGCTCGAGGCGGGCAGCCAGCGACGCCTGCGCGTGCGCTGCGACGGGGACGAGGACTTCGTCACGGTGGCGGCCACCGCGGACGGCTGGCGGGTGGCCGGCGAGCCGACGTTCCCTGGGCTGCTGCCCCGCCTCTACGCGGCCTCCGCCTCGCCGGCGCGCGCCCGGTAGCGCCGCGCGATCAGCGCAGCCAGCCCCAGCCACACCACCACCAGCAGCAGCGCGAGGTGGGGCACCCAGCGCACCGCGTCCCAGGCCACCAGCCCCAGCAGCAGCGCGGCCGCGGCGCTCTTCGCCACGCGATAGGTCAGCATGTCCACCACCGCCTTGCCCTGCGTCTTCTCGGCGTAGCTCAGCGGCAGGTACAGCAACTCCTTGGCGGCCCTGAAGAGGCTGTAATCAAACGCCTTTCCTGCCACCTTGGCCGCGGCCGACACCGCGAACGTGGGCACCACGGCCATCGCGCCCACCGTGAACGCGATCAGCGCCGGGATGCCCACCAGCACGCCCGCCACGCCCACGGCCTTCAGCACGAAGCCGGTGCACACCTGCAGGCCCAACGAGGCGTAGTTCACCCAGGCGTACACGGCGTCGAGCGAGGCGGTGCGCGCGTCGAGATCGGGGAAGCTCTCGCGCAGGCGCACCTTGAAGGCGAAGTCGACGAGCGCCACGACCAGCTGGATGGTGAACACCATCCCCAGCACGGCCGCCAGGTAGGGGCTCTGGCGCACCACCCGCACGCCCTCGAGCAGCGAGGCTCGCGGCTGGCCCTCGACCGGGGCCACGGGCCTCGGCGCTCCGCCGCCCGGCTGCCGGCGCAGCAGGGCGGCCCCGGCCCAGGCCAGGCCCAGCGCCGGCAGCACCGCCCACAGGCGCTCCACGCTGCCGACGCTCTCGCGCAGCACGCCGCCGACGAACAGCCCGAAGCCCGCCCCGAACGAGCCGGCCGCCAGCAGCCAGCCGTAGACCCAACGGGCGGAGCGCAGCGGGAAGACGGTGTTGGCGAAGCTCCAGAAGACCTCGAGCACGACGACGATGTAGATGTCCTTCCAGACGTACAGCAGGTAGGGCGTCACGACGTGCTCGCCCGTCCCGTACAGCGCCATCAGGCCGGCGAGGGCGCCGCCGCTGACGATGGCCGCGCCCCCGAGCAGGGTCAGCAGGTCGAAGCGCGCGGTCAGGGGGGCGTACAGGCTCACCGCGACCGCGGCCCCCAGGCCCACCGCCAGCAGCACCCAGGCCTCGCCGGCGGCGGGATGATGCAGGCTGAAGATGGCCTCGACCGGTGACCGCACCAGCTCGTAGCTGGCCAGGATGAAGAAGGCCACGACCCCCAGCCCGAAGACGCGGATGCGCGCGTCGCGGTCCAACGTCGCGAGATCGTCGAGCAGGCGGAGGCGGGCCATGGGCGCTCCGGGCGGGGGCGACGGGGCACTCTAGACCGAGGGCACCGGCGGCGGAAGGCGCGCGCGCGATCCGGGAGTTGCGTGCGGCGCGGCAGGTCGCCAACCTGCCCCGGTGAGCACCACCGTCCTCTGCCCCGGCTGCGGCGACGGGACCGACGCCGAGGCCGCCGCCTGCGCGGCCTGCGGCGCGCCGCCGCTCTTGGTCGACCGCTACCGTCTCGAGGCCACCGTCGGTCGCGGGGCCTCGGGCGTGACCTACCGCGCGACGGACACCCGCGACGGCAGCACGGTGGCGATCAAGGAGCTGGCCCTGCGCCACGCCGCGGCCGACGTCGTCGAGCGGGCCGAGCGCGAGGCGCGCGTGCTGGGCGAGCTTCACCACGACCGCATCCCGGCGCTGGTGGACCACTTCACCACCGGCGTCGGCAAGCAGCGCGCCTTCTACCTCGTGCAGTGCTTCGTCGACGGCCCCACGCTGGCCGCCGAGATGGCGCGGCGGCGCTACACCGAGGACGAGGTGCTCGGCATCCTCGACGCCGTGCTCGAGGTGCTCGAGTACCTGCACGACCTCCGCCCGCCGGTGGTGCACCGCGATCTGAAGCCGGGCAACATCATGCGGCGGGCGGCGGACGGGGCCCTGATGCTGGTCGACTTCGGGACGGTCCGCGAGGTGCTCGAGGATCCGCGGCTGGGCGGCAGCACCGTCTCCGGCACCTACGGCTACATGGCGCCGGAGCAGTTCCGCGGCCACGCCGAGCCGCGCACCGATCTGTACGCGGTGGGCGTCCTGGGCGTCGTGCTCCTGTCGCGCCGTGACCCCCTCGATCTGGTGGGCGCCGATCACAGCCTCGACTGGAAGGGCGCGGTGTACGCCGCCGACGGCACCAAGGCGCTGCTCGAGCGCCTGCTGGCGCCGGATCTCGTGATGCGGCCCGCGTCGGCGGCTTCGGCGCGCGCGACGATCGCCGCGCTGCGGCGCGGGGACGCGGCGCCCGCGCCGCGCCCGCCGCCGCTCGCGCCCCCGACCCTGCCCGTGCCGGTGGCGGAGCCGCCGCCGCCCGCGCCGATCATCACCCGCGCCCTGCGGCGCCGCGTGGGCGCGCGCTCCCGCCCGCTGGCCGTCGCGCTGGCGGTGCTGGGCGGCTACTGGGGGCTGCACAACTGGTACCTGCCCGACCGTAAGGTGCGGGCGGTCCTGTCGCTGATGTTCTTCTGGACCTTCATCCCGCTGCTGCTGTCGCTGGTGGACGCCTGGTCGATGGTGCGGGGCTCGCAGGCCGACTTCGACGCGCGCTTCAACCCCGCCTTGATGGTGGCGTCGGGGCAGGCGCCGGATCCCGCCGCGGCGATCGAGCGGTTGCACGCGCTGCACCTGCAGGGGGCGCTGTCCAAGGAGGAGTTCGAGCGCGAGAAGCGGCGCGTGCTCGACGATCACGCGCCCGGACCGAGCAGCCTGGTGGATCCGGAGGCCGTGGGGCAGCTGCT
>JAUHXL010000469.1 GCA_030426945.1 bacterium | reverse complement strand
GCTGGATCGCGCGCTGCGCATGGATCCGGCCGCCTACGCGGTGGCCGCGATCATGTTCGGGGTGTGGGTGTTCCTGGTGGCGCGCCTGCTGCTGTGAGCGCGCGGGCGATCAGTGCCCGTGGCCGTGCCCGCCCTCGGGTCCGACCACCTTCTGGATGCCGAAGACCTTCGCGAAGGCGAAGGTGAGCACCGCGGCGCCGAAGGACGCCAACGCGCCGATCTTGGCGGCGTCCTGGATCGGTCCCGGTTTGAACGCCACCCCCGAGACGAAGATCGCGACGGTGAAGCCGATGCCCGCCGCGCAGCCGAGCACCATCAGGTCGCCCTTGCCCATGCCCTTGGGCAGATCGAAGCCCAGCGCCTGCGCGAGGCTGCCGCAGAGGAAGATGCCGATGGGCTTGCCGATCAGCAGACCGGCGAGCACGAGCCAGGTGGCGTCGCCCACGGCGGTGACGGCCACGCCCGCGTTGAGCAGACCGAAGGCGCCCAGGATCAGCTCGACGGGGTTCTTGAACCAGTGCTCGAACGCGGTCAGCGTGTCGTCGGCCTCGAGCTTCGACCAGTCGAACAGACCGGTGTCGACGTGGGCGTGGGGCATGACCGGGATGATCGGCAGCAGGCCGAGGGCGGGGTGCAGGTTGGCCCAGTGGAAGCCGAACCAGGAGATGGTGCCGCAGACCACCAGGTAGGGCCAGAAGCTGCGCACGCGGGCGCGGCGGAGGGCGACGCCGATCACCATCGCGATGACCGGCATGGCCATGTACTGCAGCTCGATGGGCCCCTGCGGATAGAAGACGGCGATGATGATCAGCCCGAGCGCGTCGTCCGCGATCGCCAAGAGCAGCAGGAACGGGATGGCGGGGTGGCCGCTGCCGAACACCATGCGCGCGACCATGTAGCTGAAGGCGATGTCCGTCGCGGTGGGGATGGCCCAGCCGTTGGCCAGCACCGCCATCTTGCCCATCACCATCGCGCCGAGGACGTACACGCCGGCGGGGCCGGCCATGCCGCCGAGGGTGGCGATGAGCGGCGCGGCGGCTTGTTTGGGGTTGTTGAGGGGGCCGCCGGGCAGCGTGGCCTCCCAGACCTCCTTGCCGGCGATGGCGAAGAAGAGCGCCATCAGCACATCGTTCACCAGGAAGTGCAGGGTGAAGATGCGCTCGGCGCCGTGGGGGTGGCCCACCCACGAGCTGTGGAAGAGCTCGATGTGCTGGAAGTGCGCGTAAGACTCGAGGTCGACGTTGGCCCAGATCAGGGCCGCGACCGCGCCGAAGATCAAGAACAGCGAGTTCTCGAGCAAGAAGCGGATCGTTCCGCGCACGGGGCACCTCCGGGCCGACACGAGGGCTCGACTCTATCCCCTCGGGGCCCCGGTGTCTTCAATCCTGCGGCCAGACCGGGGGGGCCATGGCGTCGACCTCGGGCGGGCGGCCCGCGGGTTGTCGGTCGTCGTTCGGCTCTGCTATGGTCCGCCGCCTTTCGCCCGCGCAGGAGTGCCCCATGATCACCGTCAGCGAAGTGTCGATGAACTTCGGACCCCAGGTCCTGTTCGACAACGTCAACGTCGTGTTCAACGCGGGCGAACGCTATGGCCTGACCGGGCCGAACGGCGCGGGCAAGTCGACCTTCATGAAGATCGTCTCGGGGGACATCGAGCCGATCACCGGGACGGTGCGGCGGCCCAAGAAGCTGGGCGTGCTGCGCCAGGATCACTACGCCTACGAGGACGCGCGCATCATCGACGTGGTGATGATGGGCAACGCCCCGCTCTGGCGGGCGATGGTCGAGAAGGAGCGCCTGCTGGCCAAGGGCGACGATCTCGACGACGACGACGGCATGCGCCTCGGCGAGCTGGAGATGGTGATCGCCGAGGAGGACGGCTACATGGCCGAGGCCGAGGCGGCGGAGCTGCTCGAGGGCCTGGGCATCGAGGAGAAGAACCAGACCGACACGATGTCGACGCTGGTGGGCGGCGACAAGGTGCGGGTGCTCTTGGCGCAGGCGCTGTTCGGGCAGCCCGACGGCCTGCTGCTCGACGAGCCCACCAACGCGCTCGACATCGCCAGCATCCGGTGGCTGGAGGGCTTCCTCGAGGAGTACACGGGCGTGCTGGTGGTCATCAGCCACGACCGCCACTTCCTCAACAGCGTCTGCACGCGCATCGCCGACATCGACTACGAGACGATCATCGTCTACCCGGGCAACTACGACGACATGGTCGAGGCGAAGGCGCAGGCGCGGTCGTCGCTCGAGATGGCCAACTCGGCCAAGCAGAAGAAGATCAGCCAGCTGCAGGACTTCGTGCAGCGCTTCCGGGCGGGCTCGCGCGCCAGCCAGGTGAAGTCGCGCGAGAAGCAGCTCGACCGGGAGCGCGTCGCGCTCGCCAACCTGAAGCGCTCGAACATCGCGCGACCCTTCATCCGCTTCGAGATCAAGCGACCGAGCGGCAAGCAGGTGCTGGCCGTCGACGGCCTGACCAAGATGTTCGAGCACTGCACCATCGTCGAGGACTTCCACTTCAACGTCTTCCGGGGCGAGAAGATCGCGATCGTCGGCCGCAACGGCGTGGGCAAGACCTCGCTCGTGCGGCTGCTGCAGGGCGAGCTGCGGCCCGACGACGGCGACGTGAACTGGGGCTACGAGGCGCAGATCGGGTACATGCCGCAAGACCACGGCGAGATGATCGAGAAGTCGGACGAGACGGCGCACAAGTGGCTGTGGCGGTGGAACGAGGAGGCCAACGAGGAGGAGCTGCGCAGCCTGTTCGGGCGCATGCTGTTCACCAAGGACGAGCCCTTCAAGCCGACGAAGGTGCTGTCCGGTGGCGAGACGGTGCGCCTGCTGCTGATGCGGCTGATGATCCTGAAGCCCAACGTGCTGATCCTCGACGAGCCGACCAACCACCTCGACCTCGAGGCCATCCGGTCGTTGACCGAGGCGCTCGCGGCGTACGAGGGCACCTGCATCTTCGTGACCCATGACCGCCAGATGGTCACGCAGGTGGCGGATCGCATCCTCGAGATGTCCTCGGACGGCGTCCGCGAGCTGAGCGCTCAGCAGTTCGCCGACGGCGAGTTCCTGACGACGCAGCGGCAGTACCGCAAGTCGAGCTGGTAGATCGAGCGCGGGCGCGACGGCTCATCCCGCCGGAAACGAGTCGGCGCGCCGATAGACCTCGTCCAGAGGCAGAACGACGCCCAGCGACGCCAACGCCACGCTGTCTCCCGGGGGGCAGTCCGTGAGGATCCACTCGGCGCCGTCTCCACGGCGATAGTGGATCACCCGTCGCTCGCGCTGAGCGACGAGCAGGTACTCGCGCAGTGAGTCCAGGCGGCGGTAGTGGTCGAACTTCGCGCCGCGATCGTACGCTTCTGTCGAGTCCGAGAGCACCTCGATCAGCGCCGTGGGATTCAGCAGCGTAATGCCGTCGCGCTCCTGGTACGCGCCCGGGCCGCACAGCACGGTGACGTCGGGGTAGGCGTAGAGGCCCGTCGCGGGAACGTGCACCCGTTGGTCGCTGGGGAGGGGGCCGCAGGGGCCGTCGCCCAGACGGTTCATCAGGGCGGTGACCAGGTTGGCGACGATGCGGTTGTGGCGCGGGGAGGCGCCGGCCATCGCGACGGCCTCACCGTTGACGTACTCGTGCTTGGTGGCGGCGTCGCGCTCGAGCGCGAGGTACTCGTCTTCGCTGAGGAGCTGGCGCTCGGCGGTGCTCATCGCGGCCTCCTGGCCGACATGATGGCGCAGCGCCTCGATGCTCGCCAGCGCCGGCTCAGTCGCAGGTGCCGTGGGCGAGGCAGTCGCGGTGGGTCGCGGTGCGGCGGGCGAAGAACTGGCCCAGCAGGTTGCCGACGTAGGTGCCGGCGTCGAAGGCCCGGTGCGGGGCGGGCGCGAGCGGGGCGTGCGAGCCCTCGGGCGGACCGGGCACGAGGCGCAGGGCGTGCTGGCCGCCGTCGTCGCGGTCGACGGTGTTGCGCAGGGGCGGGTCGAAGGGGGGCAGCGCCTCGTCGGCGCCCAGCGCGTCCGGATCGGCGCCGTCGCCGAGGCGGGCGACGCCGCGGGTGACGCCGGCCTCGACGAGGCGGGCGTCGTCGGCGGGTGAGAGCAGTCCCATCGCGCGCGCGAGCGCCAGGCCGTGCGCGGTGGGCACGCTGGGATCGTTGATCGAGAGCACCAGCAGCACGTCGGGGCCCTCCGGGCGCAGCAGCGCGGGCGCGTAGTTGATGGGATCGCCCTGCGTCATCATGGTCTGCAGCACCTGCGCGAAGCGGCGCAGGCCAGGGGACTGGCGGCGCAGGCCGAAGCCCTGCCGGATGGCCACCAGGGGATCGCCGGCGGGGTAGACGACGCCCTCGAAGTCCACGTCCTGCTCGAAGGTGTCGATGCTGTTCTTCAGCCGTCCGCTGAGATCGAAGACGTCGAGGCGCAGCGGATCGCCGAGGCCGACCGTGGTGGCCACCGGCTGCGGGGCGAAGTCGCGGAGCCAGGGCCGGAGGCCCTCGCGCACGCGCACCTGCGTCGGGTTCTCGCTGTCGGCGGCGACCGCGACGCGGAACGCGCCGTCGGGTCCCACCTGACCCTCGCTCTGCTCGCCGGTGTTCAGGTTGGTCAGCAGCAGCCGGTCGCCGGGCACCAGCGGGGGCAACGTGGCGAAGGGGATGCCGCGCTCGTCGGTCGCCGAGCGCGCCAGCGCGCCCACGTCGTCGACGAGGAAGCTGACGGTCGTGATGCCGGACTCGGCCGGGAAGCCGACGATCAGCGGGCCGACGCTGCGCAGCATGAGCGCCTCCGGCACCCCCGGCTCCCCGGTGCGCAGCGCGATGTCCATCAGGCCGCCGCCCGGCGAGATCGGCGCGATCGACGCCAGGGCCGGCTCGACGGCGCCGGCCATCACCGCGAGCATGCCGCCGTAGCCGGCGCCCGCCATCGCGTAGGGCACGCCGGGCCCGCCGAGATCCACCACGCCGTCGCCGTCGAAGTCACCGGCGGTGGTGCCGTCGACGCCAGGCTGGCTCCACTGGCGTTGCCCATCGAAGCCGCGCAGGACGCGCACGAACTGCAGCCAGTCGAGCGCCGACTGGCGCAGGACGTCGCGCGTGTGCAGGGCGTCCGTCGTGAAGGTGTCGGCGCCCGGGTCCGGGCGGCCGTCGTTGTTCAGGTCGCGCGCGCGGGTGCCCTCGAACACGCTCATCAACGGGCGCGCCTGCAGGTTGTCGAGGCCGGGCTCGAGCACGGCGCGCTGGGCGGGATCCAGGTTCATGCCGTGGCCCACCGCGTCGAGGGCGCAGGTGGCGAAGCCCCAGCGTGCCAGCGTGCCGGCCACGGTCAGCCCCTGCACCTTCGACTGCCCGTGCCCGTGCGCGAAGAGCACGACCGGGAAGGGCGGCGCGCGGTCGGCCGCCGACCGCGGGACGGCGCACCAGAAGGGGACCTCTTCGGCGCCCACGGTGAGCTGCCCGGTGAGCGGATCGAGGCGCCAGATCTCGTCCTCGTCGCCGGGGTAGTCCCCGTGCTCGCCGCCCTGGTCGTCGTCGTCGACCAGCAGGTAGGGCGTCACGAACCGGCCGGCGACGAGGTAGTCGACGTCCGCGAAGGTGTCCACCCACGCCCCCACGGAGGGGGGCGGCACGATCCACGGCCCCACCAGGCGCAGCACGTTGGTCAGCGTGGGACCGCGCAGCAGCACGGCCTCGGGCACCGCCCGGTCGCGCAGGGGCTGCACGCGGCTGACCGCGGGGGGGAAGCGCTCCGCGAGCTCGGCGAAGGGTCCACGGCCGTTGATGCCGTCGCGTACGGAGGCGAGGTCGCTGATCGTCGACTGCGTGGTGAAGGCCCAGGCGAAGGCGACGTCGCCCGGCGCGCGGCCGTGGGGCGCGAGGGCCTCGTCCAGTCGCGCGAGCGCCTCGGTCTGTCGGGTGT
>JAUHXL010000468.1 GCA_030426945.1 bacterium | reverse complement strand
GCTTCATCGTGATGGAGCGTCTGCGTGGAGCGTTGCTGGAAGAGTCGATGGGTCGGCGGCGGCCGCGGCCGTGGAACGCTCTGCGGGCGGTGCTGCGCGACGTGTGCGCGGCGCTGCAGGCCGCCCATGACCGGGGGCTGGTGCACCGGGACGTGAAGCCGGCCAACGTGTTCGTGACGCCGAAGGGCGCGCGGCTGCTGGACTTCGGCATCGCCATCCTGCGCGATCACTCCGTGTGCAAGGGGGCGGCCCGGCTGGGCACGCCGGCGTACATGGCGCCGGAGCAGATCCTGGGGCAGCCGCTGGACGGGCGGACGGACGTGTACGCGCTGGGCGTGACGACCTACGAGGTGATCACGGGGCGGCTGCCCTTCGCGGCGAGCGATCTGGAGGGTCTGTTGAGGCATCAGCTGGACACGCCGCTGCCCGATCCGCGGCATCGGGTGGTGGAGTGTCCCGCCGACGTCGCCGAGTTCGCGCGGCGCTGCGCGGCGAAGCGACCCGAGGAGCGTTTCGCGTCGGCCGCCGAGGCCGCGTCGGCGCTGGAGGACGAGGCCGAGGAGGGATCGCTGCAGGTGCGGCTGCGCTTCGCGCCCGAGCACGCCGCGGCGGTGCGCGCGGCGGTGGCCCGGCTGAAGGCGGAGTTGGGGGAGGGGGTGGAGGTTCGGGTGCGGGGGTAGGGTGGATCAGCGGCCGAAGACGGCTTCGAGGTCGGCGGCGTCGAGCAGGCGGTGAGACCACGTGGTCAGATCGTCGGGCGTCGGGTCGGACAGGACGGCATCGACCCAGTCGGGCAACGCGCCGAAGCGGTAGGTGAGCAAGCTCCGGAGGAGGGCCACCTGTCCGAGCCCGAAGCCCTCCTGCGCGCCGCGTTCTCGGGCGACTCGTTCGAAGCTGGTGACGTAGGGCATGGTGAGCTTCTCCGCGTTGGCGTCAGCGGCCCAGGACCCCCTCGAGGTCCGCTGCGTCCAGAAAACGGTCGGTCCACTGGAGGAGCTCGTCACGCGTGGAGTTGTCCAGGCGTGCTTCCGCCCAGTCGGGCAGCGGGCCAAAGCGCTGCGTGAGCAAGCGGCGCAGCACTGCCGCTTGGCCCCTCTTCTCGGCATGACGTTCGAAGCTGGTGACGTAGGGCATGGCGAGCTTCTCCTAGCTCTCTTCGACAGTCTGATGAAACGCGGCGTCGAGCTCAACCGGCAGGCGCATCACCCAATGGATGAACCGGAAGAGGTCGACGACCTGCTGGCGATTGAACCCGCGCGTGTAGAGGGACCGCACGATCTCGGTCTTCCACCGCAGGCGCGCGGTGGGGTCGCGCCGAGTCTCGAGCGCGCGGGTGTGCGCGGCGATTACCGCGTTGAAAGGGTTGCCGGCGTGGACCGGATCCTCGGCGTCGAGGTCCAGCAGCTTCACGGTCGCGAAGTCGAGCCGGAGCCGCGTGCCGAGCAGGGCGTACGCGAAGTGGTCGGGCCGCCAGCGCGGGCGGTCGTCGGCGAGGATCGCGAAGCTCGCGACGAGGCGGCCGTAGCGATCGTAGATGCGGTGGAGGTACGTGAACATCCGGCGCGCGAAGTCGGCGTCGGGCTGCACCTGCACCTCCACGTGCAGCAGCACCCACTCCTCCCGGCCGTCCTTCAGCCAGACGCGCACCAGCTTGTCCACATGGCGCCGCCCGGTCTCGGCGTCGCGGGTGATCTGGCGCAGCTCGGTGTCGAGGAACGCGTGGCCGCGCGGCCAATCGATGCGGCGGTGGGCGGCCGGGAAGAAGCGGCGCATCGCGTCTTCGAAGTGGCCTTCGAGGACGTCTTTCCAGGGGTTGTCGTAGTCGTCGGTGTCGTTGTCGGCGTCGGTCATGAGGGGGCTCCCGTGGTTCGCGCGGGAGTCGTCATCGGACAAGGAAGGCGGTTGTTGCGGCGGGGAGCGCAGAAAGTCGGAAAAGGGCGCGGCGTCTTTCGATTGTTTGGGGTTGGCGAACAGTCGGCTTCGGAACATGCCGATTCAATCGAACCGAGCTCATCGGTAGCGTCGGGGGCAGGAGGTTCAGCCATGCGATACGACGTTCTTCCCCTCGTGGGTGCTCTGGTGCTCGTGGCCGGGTGTGGGGTGCAGACCGTGCCTTCGGGCGAGGCCGAGATGCCGCCCAACTCGTTGATGGACGCGGGGCCGGGCGAGCGACCGCCGGGTGAGCAGCCACCTGGGGACGGGCCGCCGGGGGAGGCGCCGCCCGGGCGACCCTCGGGTCGGCCGCCGGCGCCGCCGGGGGGGCTCGAGCCCGTCGTGCTGCCGGACGACGGCGCGTGCGCCGTGCCGCGGACGGCGCAGGTGGACGCGGAGGGTGTCGGGGCGGAGGCGCCGGCGTGCCGGATGACCGAGCATCTCGACGCGCAGGGCTGCGTGGCGGTGCGGGTGCGCACGACGGTCGACGGCGGCCTCACGCGCACGGTAACCGAGGTGTCGGGCGAGGGATCCTGGGTGCCGCAGCCGCCGTCCTTCGTCGACACCACGCCCCACCCCGGCGTCGAGCTGCGGCGGGTGGACGCCGACGGGCGCGAGGTCGAGTGGCGGGTGGACTTCGACGATCCCGAGCGTCCGGACAACGGGCGGCTGCAGACGTGGTCGGCGGACGGGCAGCTGACGCGGCGCGAGATGTGGTGGGGCGACGTGCACAGTTCGGAGCGTTGGGTGTTCGACGACGAAGGGCGGGAGGTGCGGATGGAGCGTTCGGCGGACGACGCGCTGCACGTCGTCGAGACCTTCTACGACCGTGATGGCCAGACGGTGTTGCGGCGCGCGCTGCGCGACGGCGTCGAGGTGGGCACCACGAGCTGGACGTACGACCACGCAGGCCGGGTTCTGTCACAGGTGGAGGAGAGCGGCGACCGCATCGAGCGCGTGAACCACGTCTACGACGCCGAGGGGCGCGAGCTGGAGCGTTGGTGGCGGCGGGACGAGGCCGGCGGCGGGTCGACCGTCGAGCATCACACCTTCGAGCACCGCGCCGATGGCTCGCACGTCGAGGTCGTGGAGCAAGATCGCGGCGGCGACGGCAGCATCGAGCTGCGCGTCCGCGTGGCGCGTGACGCCGAAGGGCGCGAGCCGCTGTTCGAGCGCGACGACGACGGTGATGGCCAGGTCGACTGGCGGCGCGTGCAGCGATGGGACGACGCCGGGCGCATGGTGCTGTGGGAGAACACGCGCCGCGAGATTGTCACCCTGCGCCGCACCTGGGCCTTCGAAGGCGACGAGCAGGTCGAGCAGACGTCCTTCCCGGCGCCCGCGCAGGACGAGCGGCGGACCTGGCGCGAGACGCGGGCGGTCGAGGGCGACATCGAGACGCTCCGTACGTTCATCGACGGCGTGCCCGAGACCGTGACGGTCCGGCGCCTGAACGCTCGGGGCGAGGCGGTGGACGAGACGGTCGACGCGGACGCCGACGGGGTGGTGGATCAGCGCACGACGCAGCGCTTCGACGACGAGGGCCGCATGCTCGAGCGGGCGGTCGACGCCGACGGCGACGGCGTCGTCGATGCGCGCGTTCAGCAGGTGTTCGACGGTTGGGGCGAGCTGGCCTACAGCGCAGCGGACGACGACGGCGACGGGACGCCGGAGCGTTGGACGCGGACCGTGCGCGATGCGTCCGGGCGGGTGGTGTTCGAGGCGTCGTTCCCTGCGTTCGAAGGCGAGGCGTTCCGCGCGGTCACCGACTACGCCTGCGACTGAGCCTCACCGCATCGGCACGAACACTTCCCCCGGCCGCGCGGGCCACCGCGGTGCGATGTGGACGGCGCCGTGGCCGTCGCCGCGGTCGACGAAGTCGATGGGGCTGATCCACAGGTCGCGGCTGCACTCGCCGCGGGCGCGGCACGCCTCGGCGTCGAGGCGGTGGTGGACGTACAGCCAGGTCTCGCCGTCGGGGGCCAGCACGGGGGCGCCGTGGCCGAACGACATGCCGTCGCTGGGGATCAGCAGGCGGCCGGTGAGGCGGCCGGGGGCGTCCCAGGCCAGGCCCTCGACGCTGCGCGCGGCCACCCAGAAGACGTGGTACCAGGCCGAGTCCCAGGCGCTGCCGCTCATGAGCGCGTAGACCCACTCGCCGCGGCGGAACAGTGACGGGCCCTCGGCGATGGCCCAGCCGACGCCGCTGCGCTGGATCTGTTCGCGCTGGCGGCCGCGGTCGAACGCGAGCATCTCGCCGCAGCCTTCGCAGGAGGCCGCGAGCGCCTCGCGCAGGTCGCCGTCGTGCGGGTCGGCGACGTGGATCTGCGGGACGTTGGGGTCGCACTTCACCGCGAAGGGATCGTTCGGGTCGAGCTCGACCAGCGACACGTGCTCGCCGTGGTGCGAACGCTCCCAGTCCACGCGCGGCGGGTCGTTGGTGTACCAGGCGTAGGCCAACCACCAGCGGCCGGTGGCGGGATCGCGCCAGGTCTCGCCGTCGAGGCGGACGATGTGGTGGCACCAGGTGCCCTGGCAGTCGTCCGAGGCGTAGTCGACGCTGCGGGGCAGCGCGCCGCGCTGGCCGCAGCTGGGCTCGTGGGCGCCCGCGGGGATGGGCTCCCAGGGGTGATCGGCGCGGGCGAAGGGGCCCTCGGGCGTGGGGCTCCACGACTGATAGACCCCGCCGTCTTCGCGGTAGGCCGGGCAAGGGCGCTGGGGACCCGCGAAGCGGACCGCGCTGACGCCGAGCAGGTAGCCGCCGGGCAGGGCGGTGAGATCGGGGGCCCACAGCGCGCAGTAGTGCGCGTCGTTGATCGCGTAGCTGTCGCCGGCGGTGCGGGGACGGGCGAAGGCGCCCTGGGGCAGGCGCTGCCAGGTGATCAGATCGCGGCTGCGGTACAGGGGCAGGTCGCCGGCATCGTGCACGGTGTGGCTGAGGTAGTAGGTGGGGCCGTCGGCGCCCTCGACGCGCATGACGTCGGGGTCGGGGTGATCGCCGCCGAGCACCGGGTTCTGGACGAGGTGGCCGCAGGCGCCCGCGCGGCAGACGGCGCCTTCGGGGCAGGCGCCGCACTGGCCGCCGCAGCCGTCGTCTCCACAGGCGCGGTCACCGCATTGGGGCACGCAGGGGCCGGCGGCGTCGGGCGGCGCGCCGTCGGTGGGTGGGCCGACGTCGCTCGCGCGCGCGTCGCGGGGCGCCGCGTCGCGAGCCCCGGCGTCCAGGTCGGCGTCGCCGGGCGGGCGCGCGGCGTCGTCTGGGGCGCCGACGTCGAAGACGACGAAGGGGGGCGGGCGCGCCGCGACGTCGGGCGCCAGGTCGGCGTCGTCGGGGCCACCCTCCTGATCGAGGGTGCCCTCGCAGGCGATCAGGAGGCCCAGCAGGCAGCAGAGGGGGAGCGCGGTACGCATCGCGCGAGTGTAGCGCAGGGACGCGCGGCCGTGGCGCCCCTCGGCGGGCCTCGCTAGGGTGGCGCCCACCGACACCGGAGGTGGTCCCATGGTTCGCTCGGTCCTGCTGCTCTTCGTCGCCACCCTCGCGCTGCCACGGGCGGCCGACGCCTGCTCGTGCGCCTTTCCCGAGCACTGGGGCTTCTACGCCGAGGGCGAGACGACGCTGCCGGCCAACGGGCGCGGGCTGCTGTGGGCGCCGCAGCGCGAGGCCGAGCCGAAGCCGGAGGCCTTCGAGATTCGCCCCCTCGACGCGCCCGACGCGCAGCCCCTCGCGGTGAAGCTGGAGAAGCTGGCCAGCGGCGCCTATCTCGTCGAGCCGACGACGCCGCTGAAGCCGGGCGCCCGGTATGCGTTCCGGACGCAGGCCTTCAACACCTATCGCTTCGAGGGCAGCGAGCCGCTGGCGTGGCAGACGGTGACGGTGACGGTGGCCGCCGAGCCGCTGAAGCTCCCGGGCGACCTGGCGCTGAAGGCCGCGCCGATCGAGCAGGGCGTCGTGGCGGTGCCGGCGGGCGCCTCGTGCTCACGCTCGCTGCAGGCCCGCAGGGCGGC
>JAUHXL010000028.1 GCA_030426945.1 bacterium | reverse complement strand
GGCGGCCGGCGCGCCCAGGCCCAGCGTGCGCTTCAGCTCGGCCAGCACCGCCTTCTTCTGGCTCTTGTGGCTGTGCAGCTCGAGGCACAGGTCGCCGAGGCCGATCTGGTCGAGGCGCCGCTTCACCACCTCGAGCGCGGCCATCTTCTCGGCGACGAAGAGCACGCGCTTGCCCGCGCCCACCGCCTGCGCGATGAGGTTGGCGATGGTCTGCGACTTGCCCGTACCCGGCGGGCCCTGGATGACCAGGTGTCGGCCGGCGGCCACCTCGGCGAGCGCGGCGGCCTGCGAGGCGTCGGCGTCGACCACCTCGAGGGCGTCCTCGGCGGGCTCGGCCGGCGGCGGGGCGGCCCCGAAGCCTTCGCCCAGCAGCGCGCGCACGACCGGGTGGTCACCGGGCTTGCGGTCCGCGGGCCAGGCGGCCTCGTCCAGGTCGTGGTAGAGCAGGAAGCGACCCGACGAGAACAGGCCCAGCGCGATCGCGTCGGGCTCCACCCACCAGCCCTCGCGGCCCGCGGCGAGCGCGGCCACCGCCTCGGTGAAGGCGGAGGGATCGAGCCCCTCCTCGCCCTCGCCGGCGTCGAGCTCGGCCCCCAGATCGGCGCGAAGGCGGGCCACCAGGCTCAGGTTCGGGCCGGCGTCCTCGCCCGTGTGACCCAACGTGAAGCGCGCCCGCGCGCTGGTGCGCGCCAGGTCGACGGGCACCATCACCAGCGGCGCGTGGCGCTCGGGCCCGTCCGCCGACTCGCGCCAGTGCAGCAGACCCAGGGCCAGCGACAGGGCGTTGACCCCCTGCTCCTCGAGCACCGTGCGGGCGTCCAGGGCCAGGGCGTGCAGGCGCTTCTGCAGCACCGCGCTGCCGTGCACCGTCTGCAGGTGGCGGTCGAGGTGGCGCGCGGGTAAGCGGCCGTCGTCCTCGGGCTGCTCGAGGGCCTCGGGCGCGGGCGCGTCGTCGACCTCGGGCGCGGGCAGGAAGTCCATGCGCCGGCCCTCGGTGACCAGCAGGCGATACACCTCCCGCGCGCGCTCGTCCGTCACCTGGACCAGCCGCCGCCCGCCCGGCCGCAGATCGAGCAGCGGGTTGCGCAGCCCCAGATCCAGCAGCTCCTCGCGGCTGGCCGCCAGGGCGGCGCGGACGGCGTCGGCGGTCACGTGCGCAGCGGATTCAGTTGGTCAGATCGAAGGCCGCCGTCAGCATGGCGCGCTTGTCGATCAGGCCCACCAGCCGCTCGCCCTCGACGACGGGCAGCAGGCTGAGGTGGTCGTCGACCATGTGCGAGGCGAGCTCGGAGATGGGCTCGTCGACCCCCACGGTCACGACCTCGACGGACATGATGTCGGCGACGGTGGCGCCGGTGATCTTGCGCAGCTCGTGCTCGGCCTTCGCCCCGCTGTGCGTGGGGATGAAGGCGTCGAGGAAGACGAAGAAGGACGGCAGGTGGATCGCCTTCTCCTGGAAGACGAGATCCATGGCCGTCACGACGCCGACGAGCGCGTCCCCCTGCACGACGCAGACGCCGTCGATGCGCTCGGCCAGCAGCAGCGCGGCCAGATCGCGCACGGGCATCTCGGGGGGCACCGTGCGCGGCGGGCGCATCACGTCGCGGGCGGTCTTGGGCTCACGGTTGCGGGGGGCGTTCGGGTCCATGCGCGCATCGTGCGCCATGCGCGCGCGGGACGCCAGTCCGGAACCGCGGCGGCCGCAGGGTGTCCCACGCACGGGAGGTGCCGCATGCGAACCACCGTCCATGGTCCATTCGGCGCGCCGGCGCCGGCCGGCCCGTCGCTGCCTGCGAGCGAGCGACGCGCGCTGGTGCGGGCGGCCCGGGAGCCCGGCGCGGAGCTCGTGCTGCCCCCCGTGTCCTGCCTGCGGCGTCGCCGCGCGCCGGCCTGGATCGCCTGGCTGATCGTCCTCGCCGCCGGCCTCACGGTCGCGGCCCTGTGGAGCGAGACCACGGCGCCGCCCCATCCCGAGCCCCAGATCGAGGCCCTCCGAGCGGCCGTGAAGGCGGGCGTCGTCCCCCGCTGAGTCAACGCTCGCGCCGCCGCGCGTCGGCTGTCACAGAGCGCATTCGAAGCGTTGCCCGCAATCCGCGGAGCGTTCACGGGCCTGTCACGGACGGGGCGCATCACTGCTCGCGAGAGCAGGCGGAGGGTCCCGCGGGGACCGACCAAGACCAACCAGAGGGAGCATCGCATGAACACGCGACGACGGGACCGTTCGGTCCGCCGCGATCAGTGTGTCTGGACCCAGCGCATCTCGAGGACGCTCGGCGCCGCCGGCCTGGCCGCGGTGCTGGTCGCCGGCTGCGCCAGCGACGACGACGCCGATGCTGGCGCGGCCCCCAACGCAGACATGGGCGTGGGCGGCGGCGGCGGTTGCCCGGTCGGCACATCCGAGGAGGGCGCCGTCTGCGTCCTGCAAGGCGAGCTGACCACCGACGTGACGCTCACGCCGGGCCAGAACTACCTCCTACGGGGCACGGTGTTCGTGGGCGACGACGTGAACCCCACGACGCTCACGGTGCAGAAGGGCACGACGGTCTACGGCGAGTCGTCGAGCGTCGGCACCCTGGTCATCCGGCGCGGCTCGAAGATCCTCGCCGACGGCACGGCGGACGCGCCCATCGTCTTCACCAGCGACCTGCCCGACGGCATGCGCAACCGGGGTGACTGGGGCGGCCTGATCCTCAACGGTCGGGCGCCCATCAACGGCTGCGACGCTGCGGCCTGCACCGCCGAGGGCGAGGGCGGCACCGGCACCTACGGCGGCGACCAGCCGGGCGACGACAGCGGCGTGCTGCGCTATGTGCGCGTCGAGTTCGCCGGCAAGCTGTTCAGCGAGGAGAACGAGCTGAACGGCATCGCCTTCCAGGGCGTCGGGCGCGGCACCGTGGTCGATTACGTCCAGGTGCACATGAACAAGGACGACGGGGTCGAGTTCTTCGGCGGCACGGTCAACGCGAAGCACCTGGTGCTGACCGGCATCGGCGACGACTCGCTCGACTGGACCGATGGCTGGACCGGCAAGGTGCAGTACGTCGTGGCCCAGCAGTACGACGACGACGGCGACCAGGGCATCGAGGCCGACAACAACGGCGACAACAACGGCTACACGCCGCGCAGCCACCCGACGCTGAGCAACGTGACGCTCATCGGCAACAGCAACACCGACCTGGGCCTGCTGCTGCGGGAAGGGACGGCCGCGAACCTGCACAACCTGGTGATCAAGGGCTTCGGTGACGCCTGCATCAGCCTCGATCAGGAGGCCACGTACCTGAACGCGTGGGACGCGGGCGCCGGAGACTTCAGCGGCGAGCTGACCATCGCGTCGTCCATCGCCGACTGCCCGACGATGTACGAGGACGCCGTCGACGGGATGGCGTTCACGGTCGAGGCGTGGTTCGGCACGCCGGCCTGGGGCAACGTGCACGCCGATCCCATGCTGGCCGCGCCGAGCGACTTCGCGGCGCCCGACTTCCGGCCGATGCCGGGCTCGCCGGCCCTGGGCGCCGGGGTCGCCCCGGCGGACGACTTCTTCGACGACGTCGACTACGTCGGCGCGTTCGGCGCCGACGACTGGACCGCGGGCTGGACCACGCGGGCCCGCAACTGAGGCCTTCGAACAGGCTCCAAGGGAGGGACCGATGGTTCCGACCGAGAAGACTCCCCAGCGCCGAGCGTTCGCCTTCGGGCGGGCGCGCGGCGTCCTCTCTTCGCTCCTCTGCTTGCCCCTGTGGGTGAGCCCCGCGCATGCCGGCGAGGTGGAGCGTCTCGCCCGCACGCTGGTGCAGATGCGCACCGAGGTCGAGCGGCTGACCGACGCCCTCGAGGAGGCCAAGCGGGCGCGCACCGCGGCCCAGCGGGCGGCCGAGAGTCAGCGTCTGCAGGTCGAGGCCGAGGTGCTGCGCGAGCGCCTGCGGGTGCGTCAGCTGCGCGAGGCGCTGCAGCGAAAGCAGGGCGAGCTGGCCGCCGCGCAGGCTGACGACGCCGCGCTGCGGCCGACCTTCGGCGCGGGGCTCGCGTCGCTGCGCGCCTACGTCGACGAGGCGCTGCCCTTCCAGCGCGAGGCGCGGCTGAAGGCGCTGGCCGATCTCGAGGCCAAGGTGAGCGAGGGCCTGCTGACGCCGCGTGCGGCGCTCACCCGGCTGTGGGCCTTCGCCGAGGACGAGCTGCGCTTGACCCGCGAGACCGGACGCTTCCGCCAGACGCTCGAAATCGACGGCCAGGAGCGTCTGGTCGACGTCGTGCGGCTGGGCATGGTGGGGCTGTACTACCAGAGCGGCCGCGCGGCCGACGGCGCGGCGCAGGCGGGTGTGGTGCGCCGCGTCGGCGATGGCTGGGCCACCGCGCCGGCGGCCACGCCCGAGGACGCGGCGGCCATCGCGGGGCTGTTCGACGCCTTCGCGAAGCAGATCCGCACGGGCCACTTTACGCTGCCGAGCGCGCTGCCCGCGGCGCCCGGCGGGACGGAGGGCGAGCGATGAGGCCGCTGACGCTCGGACTGGCGATCCTGCTCGGCGCGACCGCCGCCGCGCGGGCCGAGGCGCCGCCGCCGGCGCCCACGCTGGCGGACGCCTACAAGAAGGAGTTCGCGTACCTCGAGGCCGAGAAGGAGGCGCTGGCCGCGCGGCTCGCCGAGCTGCAGGGCGAGTCGCGTCAGGACGCGCGCGCGGCGCGCGGCCGACTCGAAGCCATGCAGCGCGAGCTGGTCGCGCTGAGCGTCGAGGCCGAGGGGCTGACGGAGGCCCTGGTGAGCGTCGAACGCGAGGCGGCCGAGGCGGCGGAAGGGGCCGACGCGCTGGAGGCCCTGGTGCAGCAGGTGACGCGCACCTTCGAGGCGGCGGGGGCGAGCCTGCCGGCCATCGACGCCGCGGACGCGGCGGCGCGGGCGGGGCGGGTCGCCGCCGCGTTCGAGGCGCTGCCGGCGCTGCTGCGGGCGCGCAGCGCGGTGCGCCGGACGCCCGGCGCCTTCTTCCTGGCCGACGGCCAGCAGGTGCAGGGCACGCTGGTGTGGGTCGGCGACGTGGCCGTCTACGGCGTCGCCGACGAGCACGCGGGATCGCTCACGCCGGCGGGCGGCGGGCGGTTCAAGCTGGACCCGCCCCGCGACGCGGCGACCGCGCGGGCCCTGGCCGACGGACGCTCCCCCGCGGCGATCGGCGTCTTCCTCTTCGCGTCGGCCGACGAGGCCTGGTCGCCCCGCGCGGCGCGCACGCCCCTCGAGGTGGTCGAGGCCGGCGGCGCCATCGCGTGGGTCATCGTGGGTCTGGGAGCGTTCGCGCTGCTGCTGTTGCTGCTGCGGGTGGCGTTGCTGCTGACGGCCACGTCCCCGACCGATCGCCTGCTGGCGGCGGTGACGCCCCTGGTGCGCGGTGGGCGCTTCGCCGAGGCCGAGGCGCGCTGCAAGGCGAGCCGCGGCGCGGGCGCCCGGGTGCTGTACGCGATGGCCTGCCACCTCGAGCGCGGGCGCGACGACCTCGAGCGGGTGTTCGCCGAGCGCATGCTGCACGAGGAGGGTCGACTGGATCGCTTCGGCAGCGCGATCACGGTCATCGCGGCGGTGGCGCCCCTGCTGGGCCTGCTGGGCACGGTGACCGGCATGATCAGCACGTTCGACGTGATCACCGAGCACGGCACGGGCAACCCGAAGCTGCTGTCCGGTGGCATCAGCGAGGCGCTGATCACCACCGAGCTGGGCCTGGTGGTGGCCATCCCGACGCTGCTGCTGGGGACGCTGCTGGGTGGCTGGGCGCAGCGCCAGAAGGCGCAGCTCGAGCATGCGGCGCTGCGGCTGCTGAACGCGGCGACGATCGGCGAGGCGCCGGAGGCCGAGCCGGCGAGCGCGCCGCCGGTCGAGGTGCCGCGCGACGCCGAGCTGGCCGACGCGGTGGGGGCGACGTGACCTCGCTGTCGCCCGGGACGCTGTGGAGCGACCTCGCGGCCACGCTCGAGGACGGCGGCTTCGTCATGCCGCCGCTGGTGGCCGCCACCTTCGTGCTCTGGTACGCGCTGGGTCATCGCTGGCTGACGCTGCGGCGCGGCGCGCGGGGCGACCTGCGGCGCCTCTGGGCGGCCCCGCGGGGCGACCGCGCACGCGGGGTTCTGGGGCGCGCGTTGGCGCTGGCCGAGGGGCTGCGCGGCCGGCCGCGGGCGGACCGACGGCCGCTGCTCGAAGAGGCGCTCGGCCCGGTGCGGCTGGAGCTGGAGCGTTACCGGACCGTCGTGCGCAGCGTCGTGACCATCGCGCCGCTCGCCGGCCTGCTGGGCACCGTCGCGGGGATGATCGAGACCTTCGACGGGCTGGGCGACGGCGCCCTGTTCGCGGCCAGCGGCGGCGTCGCGGGCGGCATCGCCCAGGCGCTGCTGACGACGCAGATGGGCCTGGTGGTCGCCGTGCCCGGCGTCATCGTGGGCCGGCTGCTCGATCGGAAGCAGCGTTCGCTCGAGTCGGACCTGGATCAGCTGGGTGCGCTGCTCGAGGCGGCGCCCACCCCGGAGGGTGTCTGATGCGCTACCGCCCCCGCCGCACCACCGAAGAGGCCGGCGTCGACATCTCGCCGCTGATCGACATGGTGTTCATCCTGCTCATCTTCTTCATGGTGACGACGACCTTCGTGAAGGACGCGGCGGTGGACATCCAGCGCCCGTCGGCGGCCAGCGCGAAGGCGGCGTCGACCAAGGCCGTCCGGGTGACGCTCGACCAGCGCGGCGAGGTGTACGTCGACGGGCGCCCGGTGCGGCCCTGGATGCTGCAGGGGCGCGTGCGCGACGCGCTGGAGGGCGCGAGCGATCGGCCGGTGCTCGTGATCGCCGACGGGCGCGTGCGCGCCGAGCGCCTGGTCGAGGTCGTGGATCAGTGTCGCCTGGCGGGCGCCCGCGACGTGGCCGTGGCGACCGACAAAGAGGCCGGCTGAGTGGGCCGCCGGTCGCTGCGCGGGTGGGGCCGCCGGGTCGGCGCGTTCGGCGTGATGCTGGTCGGCGCGACCGCGGTGCTGCTGTCGATGGTGTGGATGAACGGGTACACGCAGGCGCCGCCCAAGGCGCCGCGCGAGGCCGGGCGCACCGTCGTCGTCGCGCCGCCGCCTCCGCCGCCGAAGCGGACGCGCCCGAAGGCGCAGCCGCGCCCGAAGGCGGCGCCCCGGCGCGCGCGGGCGGCGACCCCGCCGCCGGCCCTTGGTGGCGGGCTGGCCGGGGTGGCGTTGAGCGTCGGGCCGGCGCTGGGCGCCGCGCCGACCGAGCTCGGTGGTGCTCTGCTGGGTGACGCCGGGCGCGATCTGGTGATGACCGAGGACGCGGTCGACGCGCCGCCGCGGCCGACGCGGCGGGTGGCCCCCGCCTATCCGCCGGGCGCGCGACGCCGGGGCCAGACCGGGCACGTGACCTTGACGCTCACCATCGGGGCCGACGGGCGGGTGCGGTCGGCCCAGGTGGTCGAGAGCGAGCCCGCCGGCGTCTTCGACGACGCGGCGCGCAGCGCGGTGGAGCGTTGGTCCTTCGAGCCGGGCACCTACCAGGGCCAGCCGAAGACGGTGGCCGGGGTGCGGCAGACGCTGCGCTTCACCCTCGAGACGGGGACCTGAGCGATGGCGCGCCTGCTCCTGACGCTCATGGCGGGGACGCTGCTGCTGGGCGCCGCGCCGCCCCCGGTCGACCACCTGGGGCTGGCGACCGTGCTGCTGCGGGACGGGCACGTCGACCGGGCCGATCGGGTGCTCGACCGGGTCGAGACCGAGGCGCCGGCCTTCGACCGGATACGCTTCGAGACGCTGCGCGGCCTGGTGCGCGAGCGGCAGGGACGCTGGGGCGAGGCGCTGGCCGCCTTCGACGCCGCGGTCGCGGCGGGCGGTGAGGCGCCGACGCTCCAGGCGCACCGGGCGCAGTGTGCGTTCCGGCTGGACGACTGCCCGACGACGCTGTCGGCGCTGGACGCGGCGGGTGAGACGGGCCGGGGCCACCCGGATCTGTTCACGATGCGGGCGAGCTGTCAGTGGCGCGCCGAGCGGCCCGAGGCGGCGTTCGCCGCGCTGGACGAGGGCGCGCGCGCCTTCCCGACCCATCGGGCGTTCGCGCGGACGCGGGTGGTGTGGCTGCTCGAGCTGGGCCTGCACCAGGCGGCCATCGAGGCGGGGCGCGCGGCCTCGGACGGCAGCCTCGAGGACGCGCTGTTCCTGGCCGAGGCGCTGATCCACGGGGGGCGCCCGGGCGAGGCGCGGGCCGTTCTCGAGGCGGCGCGGCTGCGGCACGGGGACGCGGACCTACGGCTGCGCGTCCAACTCGCGCACGCCTGGCTGGGCAGCGGTCACCCCGTCGCGGCGGCGCGGCACTTCGAGCACGCCGCGCTGCTCGACCCCACCCACGCGCGCGACGCCGCCGAGGTGTACCGCGAGCACGGCATGCCGGGCCGCGCCTTGGCGCTGAACGCTCGGGTGCGCGATCCCGAGGCCAAGCTGCGGCAGCGCGTGGCCCTCCTGATCGACCTGGAGCGTTACGAGGGCGTCACCGCGCTCGAGCCTCGCCTCGAGCGGCTGGGACTGTTGGAGGAGGACGAGGCGCTGCGCTACGCGCTGGCCTTCGCGTGGTACCGGGCGGGCGAGCCGCGCCGCGCGGAGGCGCACCTGCGCCGCCTGACCGACGCCGCGCTGTTCGACAAGGCGGCGGGCCTGCGCGCGGCGATGGCGGCCTGCGCCGCGGGTGACGCGCCGTGCGACTGATCCTCGCGACGCTGGCGCTGCTGGCGACGCCGGCGGTCGCGGCCCCGGGGGCGGTGCGGGTGTACGTGTTCGACGCGGAGGCGGGGGCGCCGGTGGTCGACGCCGTCGTGACGCTGGGGGCGACGGACGGGCGGACCAACGCCGACGGTCGGCTGGTGCTGCGCGCCGAGGCGGGCGAGCAGCCGGTGAGCGTGCAGGTGGCCGACCGAGCGGAGCGTTCGCTCGGCCCGGTGCGGGTGGTCGCCGGCGGCGTGGGCGAGCTGATCGTGACGCTGCGCGGCGAGGCGGCGCCGCGGGTGCGCTTCGAGCCGGGCGCGCCCGGGGTGAGCGATCCGGAGGTGCGGGCCGACGCGGTGGACGCGGGCCCCACGGCGACGCTCGGCGGCCAGGTGGTGGACGCGGACGGCGCGCCGGTGGCGGGGGCCGAGGTGTTCGTTCGGGGTCGGGCGGAGGCCGCGCGCACCGACGCGGCCGGGCGCTTCGCGCTGACGCTGCCGGCCGACGCGCGGGTGGACCTGTCGGTGGTGCATCCGAAGTACCGAGCGGGCAAGGCGGCGGACGCGCCGGTGGACGGCCCCGCGCTGACCGTGCGGCTGGTGGCCAAGGGTCTCTCGCTGGACGACTTCGTGGTGACGGCGCCCTTCGTCGAGGGCGGCATCGCCGGCCTGACCGCCGAGCGGCGCGCCAGCGGCGACGTGGTCGACGTGGTGGGCGCCGAGCAGATGAGCCGCGCCGGCGACGGCGACGCGGCGTCGGCGCTGAAGCGGGTGACCGGGCTGACCATCGTGGGCGGGCGCTACATCTACGTGCGCGGGATGGGGGAGCGTTACGCGAGCACGCTGCTGAACGGATCGGCGCTGCCCAGCCCGGAGCCCGAGCGACGGGTGGTGCCGCTCGATCTGTTCCCGACGGGTGTGTTGGGCGCGGTGGTGGTGCAGAAGACGTGGTCGCCCGATCTGCCGGCCGAGTTCGGCGGCGGCGCGGTGCTGCTGCGGACGCGCCGGGTGCCCGAGGAGGCGTTCTTCGAGGCGTCGGTGTCGACGGGCTTCCGGCCGGGGACCACCTTCACCGAGGGGCTGACCTACCCCGGCGGCGATCTCGACTGGCTGGGCGTCGACGACGGGACGCGCGCGCTGCCCGCCGACGTCGAGGCGGCGTCGAAGGCGGGCGGCATCTTCCCGCAGAGCCGGTTCGACACCACCACGGGGCTGTCGCCCGCCGAGCTGGAGCGATTGGGCGAGCAGATGCCCAACGTGTGGGCGGCGCGGCGGCGGAGCGTGCCGCCGCCGCTCGGGCTGAGCGTCGCCGCGGGGGATCGCTCGCGCCTGGGGGCGGGCGCGACGCTGGGTGTGCTGGGCAGCCTGGCCTACGACCAGGACTGGGATCGCACCGAGGTCGAGCGCACCGCGTTCGTGGTCGGTGCGCGGGGCCTCGAGCCCCGCAACACGGGCGTGGCCGAGGATCTCACCCGGTCGGTGGCCGGCAGCGGGATGCTCGAGGTGGCGCTCGACCTGGGCGATCGGCACCGGCTGGCGTCGACGACGCTGCTGCTGCGCAGCACCGAGGACGCCACCACCGTCTACAGCGGGCGCGCGGTGACCGACGCGGTGGACGTCGAGATCACGCGGCTGCGCTGGGTGGAGCGTCAGCTGATCGACCAGCAGGTGCGCGGCGAGCACGCGCTGCCCCTGGCCGATCTACAGCTGCGCTGGCACTACGCCTTCGCGCGCGCCGACCGGGACGAGCCGGATCGCCGGACCCATCGCTTCGACGTGCTGGACGACGGTACGCGCCGGCTCTCGCAGAAGCCCGAGGGCAACCGGCGCTTCTTCAGCGATCTGGACGACACGACCCACGACGTGGCGGCCTCGCTGCGCCTGCCGCTGTTCGACGGCGACGCCGACCGCGGACCGCTGGACGTGCCGGACACCTTCGTCGAGGTGGGCGCCCGCGCGACGCTGCGCGAGCGCCGGGTGGCGACCTATCGCTTCCGGTTCCTGCAGGTGGGCATGCCCGACCGGGGGCTGCCCATCGAGCAGGCCTTCGCGCCGGCGCACATCGGGCCCGACTACCAGTTCGTCGACAACACCCAGCCGAGCGACAACTACAGCGCCGATCAGCAGATCCTGGCCGGCTACGCGCTCACCCGCTGGGCGCTGCCGCTGAACCTGCGGCTGATGGCGGGCGCGCGGGTCGAGCGCGCCGCGCAGTCGGTGCTGACCTTCTCACCCTTCGATCCGAACGCCGAGGTGGAGGCCGAGCTCGAGGACACCGACGTGCTGCCCGCGGGCGGGCTGACCTGGCAGGCCACCGAGTCGATGCTGGTGCGCGCCGGCTACGGCCGCAGCGTCAGCCGGCCCGAGTTCCGCGAGCTGTCGCCGGCGCGCTTCGACGACGTGACCGGCGGCGCGTCCGTGGTGGGCAACCCGGAGCTCGAGCGCGCGACCATCGATCACTTCGACCTGCGCTGGGAGTGGTACCGCGGGCCGCGCGAGAGTCTCTCTGTGGCCGGCTTCTACAAACGCTTCGACCGCCCCATCGAGACGCGCATCGTGCCCGGCCCCGACCGCCTGGTCAGCTTCGGCAACGCCGACGGCGGCCACAACATGGGCGTCGAGGTCGAGGCGCGGCAGGGCTTCGGCTTCGTCGCCGACGCGCTGCGCGATGTGTACCTGGCGGGGAACGTGGCGCTGGTGCGTTCGCGGGTCGAGCTCGATCCCGACGACGACAGCGTGGCGACGAGCGATGCGCGGGCGCTCGAGGGGCAATCGCCCTACGCGCTGAACTTGCAGCTCGGCTGGGAGGAGCTCGACGCCGGCCACCACGCGACGCTGCTCTACAACGTGGCGGGGCCGCGCATCGTCGAGGTCGGCGTGGCCGGCGCGCCCGACGTGTTCGAGGCGCCCCGGCATCAGCTGGACCTGGTCGGGCAGATCGGCCTGGGGCATGGCCTGGCCCTGAAGCTGAAGGCGAAGAACCTGCTGGATCTGGAGATCGAGCGGACGCAGGGCGCGGGCGTCACTCAACGCTACCGGGCGGGGCGCAGCTTCTCGGTGGGGCTGAGCTGGAAGCTGTAGCAGCCTGCTGCACATGATTCGGGGTGCAACGGGCCCGGCCCGCGTGGCATCTTCCCGCGTTCTCGGAGCCGGAGGGCCGCCATGACCGCGCCGATCACCCTGTACCAGTTCGAGCTCTGCCCCTTTTGCCACAAGGTGAAGGCGGGGCTCGAGGTCAAGGGGCTGGCCTACGACAAGGTCGAGGTCAACCCCATGAACAAGAAGGAGCTGCCGCCCGGCCTGCCCGAGGACGCGCCCAGGAAGGTGCCCGTGCTCCGGTTCGCCGACGGCGAGATCGTCTACGACAGCACCGACATCCTCAACGCCCTCGAGGCCAAGCACCCCGAGCGGCCGTTCACGCCCGCGGACGCCGACCGCAAGGCCCGCAGCGACGCGGTCGAGGCGTGGGTGGACGAGACCTTCGCGCAGGCGCTGCCCACCGTGATCTACGGCACCTGGGGCGAGGCGCTGAGGGCGGCGCAGGTCACCGCGCGCACCAGCAACTTCGGCTTCGTGCAGAACGTCGGCGTGCGGGCGGGGGGCTCGCTGATCATGCACCAGATCTCGAAGAAGATCCTGAAGCGCAACGGGCGGGGGCCGAAGGAGGGCCGGGCCTGGGTGCGCGAAGAGGTGGAGCGCTTCGAGGGCTGGCTGGGCGGTGACGACTTCATCGGCGGCGCCGAGCCCAGCCTGGGCGACGTGGCCATGCACGGCGCCCTGACCTGCGTGCAGGACTTCCCCATCTTCGCCGAGCTGATGGAGCGCCCGGTGCTGCAGGCCTGGTACGACCGGGTGCGGGCGCGCCGGGTCGTCTGAGTCGGGTTCAGGCTTGGGCGGCGCCTGAATCGGCGCCGTGCGATTGGGCGGGCCGCGACTCGAAGCGTCTGCATCGAAGACATCGACCACGACCACGACCACGACCACGGTGGCTGGCGCTAGCTCCGCCGCTTCTTGCCCAGCGCGCCGAGGGCGACCACCACCTGCGCGCGCAGGGCCTGGATGGGGGCCTGCACGTCGGACTGCAGCCACCGGGGGGCGTGGCCCTTGCGGCGGCTGTCGCCGTAGAGCAGGCCGACGCAGACGCCGCGCACCATGACCGGGTAGAGCCCGAAGGCGGCGGGGTCCATGCGCTCGAGGAACCACGCGGGCAGGCGGGCGCGCACGGTGGGCAGGCGGGCGTCGCGCACGACGAGGTCGGTGCCGCGGGTCAGGGCCGTGCGGATGAGGTCGGGGGCGCCGTCGGCGGACACGGCGAAGCTCTTCAGGCGCTCGCGGGCGTCGCCGCCCAGGGCCAGGCGCGCGGTGAAGCGCCCGGTCTTGAAGTCCTTGAGGCCGAAGAAGACGCGGTCGAAGCCGGCGCCGCGGAACAGGCCCTCCATGGCCGTCACCACCACGTCGTTGAGCGAGCCCGTGCCCGCGAGCTCGGCGGCCTGCTTCACGGCGGCGTCGAGGATGGCCGCCGGATCGTCTAGATCCGGCTGCAGGCGCGGGCGCTTGCGGCGCGCCGCCTCGACCTCGGCGGGATCGAGGGCGGCCTGGGCCTGCATGCCGGCCAGCAGCGGGCTGTCGTCGACCTCGATGTCGAGCTGGGCGGCGACCTCCATCAGGGCCTCGCTGGCTTCGGCCAGCAGGGCCTGCGTGCGCGCCGGCGTCAGGTCGAGGCCCTCGCCGAAGCGCTGCTGTACGGCGGCGAGCTTCTCGGCGCGGCGCTCGGGCGGTGACTCGAGGGCCTCGGCGACGCCGTTGCTGAACGCCGCGACCGCGGCCAGCTTCTCGGCGGGCGTCGTGGGGTGCGCCTCGGCCTCGGCGCTCAGCGGGCGCATGGTGCCCACGACCGTCTCGGGGAAGGACAGGTGCTCGGCGATGCCCGCGCCGATGGCCTCGTAGGTGGCGCCGAGCACCTGCAGCGCGGCCTCGGGCTCGCTCTTGCCCTCGTCGCTCATCAGCGCCCGCACGGCGGCGGCGTCGTCGGGCAGGTGGTGCAGGACGAGCTGGCGCCCGAAGCTCTGGAACATGGCGCAGATGAAGGCCTGCTCGCCGTCGATGTCCGGGCGGCCGCGGGCCACCTGACGCGCCAGCATCGCGCTGCCGAGCGAGCGGACCGCGGCGTCGAGCTGGGCCTGGGCGTCGCCGGTGCGGCTGAGGTGCTGCCAGTACATGAGGCTGGTGGCGATGCGGCGCACCTGCTCGAAGCCCAGCATCACCACCGCGCGCGAGATGGTCGACACGGGCTTGCTGCCGCGGCGGTACCAGGCCGAGTTGACCATGCGCAGCAGCTTCTGGGTGATGGCGTAGTCGCGCAGGACCACGTCGGCCAGCTGGTCCGGCGTGACGTCGTCGCGATCGCAGAGCGCGTTCAGCTCCGTGACGTTGGCGGCGAAGGCGGGGAAGTCGAGCGAGCCCTCGATGCGGTGCATCAGCCGGCGCAGGCGCGGAGGCAGCGTCTCGGCGTCGGGGGTGGAGGGCTCGGGATCCAGGCTCGGCAGGGGGGCCGTCTCGTCCCGCCGCAGGCGCTCGAGGCGACGGCCGACGTCGCGCATGGTGGCGGGCCGGTCGGCCGGCTTCTTGGCCAGCAGCTCGAGCACGAGCGCCTCGATGGACGCGGGGATGCGGTGGTCGGGCAGGACCGCGTCGAAGGGATCGGGCGTCGCGAACATCTGCGCGTGCACCACCTCGCCCACCTTGTCGAAGGGGAACACGCGGCGCCCGGTGAGCAGCTCGTAGAGCACGACGCCGAGGGCGTAGATGTCGGCCTGCGCGGTCGCCGGCTCGCCCACCAGCACCTCGGGCGCCATCACGTCCGGGGTGCCCAGCGTGATGTTGGGCGTCGTCAGCAGCGGATCGTCGTCGTCGAAGCGGGCCTTGGCGATGCCGAAGTCGAGCACCTTGACCACGTCGGCGGCGTCGCTGCGCTGGGTGACCATGATGTTCTGCGACTTGAGGTCGCGGTGGATCACGCCGTGGTCGTGGGCGTGCTGCAGGGAGGCGCAGACCTGGACGCCGATGTCGACCACGCGGCGCCAGGGCAGCGGGCCGCCCTTGCGCAGGCGGGTCAGGTTCTCGCCGTCGACGAACTCCATCGCGATGAACAGCTGGTCGTCCTCGGTGTGCCCGAAGTCGAAGACGGTGATCGTGTTGGGGTGGTTGAGGCGGCTGATCGCGCGCGCCTCGCGCTGGAAGCGGGCGTACTGGGCCTGGTCGCCGGCGTGGCGGGCGCGCAGCACCTTGAGCGCGACCGGGCGGCCCACGGCGGTCTGCTCGGCGCGGTAGACGACCGCCATGCCGCCCTCGCCGAGGCGCTCGATGATGCGGAAGCGGCCGGCGAGCGTGCGCCCGACGAGGGGATCGGCCGCGTCGCCCTGGTTGGGCGCGGGCTCGCCGCAGGTCGCGCAGAAGCGGTCGGCTCGACGCAGCGGCGCTGCGCAGGCGGGGCAGTGCGGGCGGGCGCGATCGGACACGGGGTGACGTTAACAGGCTTCGGGTGGAAGGGGATCGCCGAGTGCAGGGTTCCGTGTCCGCGCGGCGTCGCGCAGGACCGTGGCCAGCTCGGGGGTCAGTGCAGGGTGATCGTGGGGGGCGGGGGGCGGGGCTTCGCGGCCTCGGCCTCCTCGACCTGCCACAGCGCGGTGCCGGCGACGGCGCCGGCGGTGCCCACGGCCCAGGCGGCGGTGAGCAAGGCCACGCGGTCGCGGTCGGCGTCGGGCAGGGCGGCGACGCCGATGCCGAGGCCCGCCGCGCCGACCGACCAGGCCACCCACTTCCAGGCGGGGTGCAGCGCCGGCGCCGGCGGCTCGACCGGGAAGAGGGGCTCGAGGTCGAGGCGCAGCGTGCGGCGCTCGCCCGCGGTGACGGGCACGGCGAGCTCGAGGGTGCGGTGGTCGGGGGCGCCGATCTCGACCTCGTAGCGGCCGGGCAGGCGGCGGTGGTCGCCGTGGGGCGGGGCCGGGCCCTCGAAGCGCGCCGCGGCGGTGGGCGGCGTGAGCACCAGGTCCAGGCTGCCGACGCAGCGATAGGACAGGCGGCCGCGCGCCTGACGGGCGGTCTCGCGCTCGGTGCAGTAGGCGCACTGGTCGACGAAGCGGTCGTACGCGCGCAGGGCGTCGACGCAGCGCCCGGGGGTGTCCGACCAGATGCGGGCGAGGCGGAACAGGAAGCGCGGCTCGGGCTGGGCCTCGTGGGCGAGGGCCAGCTCCATCGCGGCGGCGCAGGGGCGGCCGCTGGCGGCCAGCAGGTCGGCGGCCTCGGCGTGGGCGGCGGCGCGGGCGATGACGTCGTCGGTGGGCGCCACCGAGCGGGCGTCGCCGTCGAGCACGACCTGGACGGGGAGCAGCTCGCCGGGGGCGGGGCAGACGCTCAGCGTGCGGGCGCTGCCGTCGGGCCAGGTGGCGGTCAGACGGAAGGGGCCGGCCCAGCGGCGCAGGGGCGGCAGCACCTCGGCGCCGTCGACGGTGAGCGCGGCGCCGGGGGGCTCGGTGGTGACGGTGACGGTCGCGCCGCAGGCCTGCATCGCGGCGCGGCGCGCCTCGACGGCGGTGGCCTGCAGGAGGCAGCCGTTGCAGGCCGACGAGAAGGCGGCGAAGGCCTCGCCCGCGGCGGCGCAGGTCTCGGGCCGCCGGGCGAGGGCCTGGGCGCGGCCGAGCAGGTAGGCCGGGTGCGGATCGAGGGCGTGGGCCTGGGCGAAGGCCACGGCGGCGAGGGCGGCGTCTCCGGCGGCGAGGGCGGCCTCGGCGCGCGCCGCGTGGGCGCGCGCCGTCGCCGCGTCGTCGGCGGGCGGGGCGCCGAGCAGCGCGATCAGGGCGAGCAGCGGGATCAAGGCGCTACTGCAGGCAAGCGTCGATGGCGTCGCAGGCGCCCTGGGCCTCGAGGGCGCACTGATACTGGTCGCGCTCGAGGCTGGCGCAGGCGGCCAGGCAGAAGTTCCGGCCACCGAGGCCGATGCAGTCCTGCAGACCGTTGTCACAGAAGGCGGCGCACTCGTCGCCGGTGGGGCGGAAGTCGCGGCCGCCCTCGCACAGGGGCGCGAGCTGGGCGTTGTCCTGGTAGGCGAAGCGGCGGACGTCGCGGCAGCTCGCGGCAAGCCAGTCCTCGGTCTCCTGCTCGGTGGGCGGATCGGCCAGGCAGCCGGCGGTGCAGTTCACGTCGAGCTCGGGCGGGATGATGCGCGGCGGGCAGGCCTCGTACAGGCAGCCCTGCAGGTGCTCGCAGGTGCGGGCGCAGCGATCCTGGCCCTCGGCGTCGCCGTAGCAGGCGCGCACGGCGCCGCAGCTGTCCGCGAACTGGACGCAGCGCAGGTTGGCCTCGTCGAAGTCGGCGCAGGTGGCGCGGCAGGTCTCGGCGTCGAGATCGGTGCAGGGCAGGACGATGTCGGCGCAGAGGGCGTCGCAGGCGGCCTCGGCGTCGTTGTCGCAGCGCTCGGCGACGCGGGGGTCGGCCGCGATCTGGTCGCGGACGATGTCGGGGCACTGCTGGGCCTGGAAGGCCTCGATGTCGGCGGGCGTGAGGGGATCGGCCAGGCACGCCTCGGTGCAGGCGCGCACGTAGCCGTCCTCGAGCGTGCCCGGCGCGCAGGCGTCGAGGATGCAGCCGGCGGTGCGCTGGCAGACGCCCTGGCAGACCTGCATCGGATCGGGGCCCATGCCGGGGCCCTGCTGGAAGCAGCCGAAGAGGGCCATGCAGTCGTCGGTGTTCTCGGCGAGGCAGCGGCGGGTGGGCGGCGCCACCGTGCGGCAGGTCAGGTCGCAGCGCTCGGCGCCGCCGGGGAAGCCGCAGCCGACCGCCACGTCGCAGATGCCTTCGCACTCGGGCGGGGCGGGCGCGTCCTCGCAGACCGGCTCGAGCTGAGGGGCGAAGAGGAAGATCACCTCGTTGAGGGCCTCGCAGGACAGGCCGACGTAGCGGCGCAGGTTCTCCGGAGGCTGCTGGCAGCCCGGGCGGCACAGGCCGTCGATGTCGCCGGCCAGGGCGGGACAGGCGGGGGCGAAGCACTCGTCGAAGCGCTGGCAGTAGGCGTCGCAGAGGGCGCGCGGGTTGTTCGGGGGCGGGGGCGGAGGCGGCGGGGCGATCGCGTCGCGGGGGGGCGCGGCCTCGGCGTCGGTGGGCAGCGCGTCCGGGCGGGGGGGCGCGGCGTCGGCGCTGGGCTGCATGCCGTTGCCGCCGGCGCCGATGCTGCCGTCGCCCTGGGCCGTGGCGCCGCCGGCGCCCCCTTGGCCGTCGTCAGGGCTGGCGGTCTGCGAGTCCTCGATGCAGCCGCCCTGGAGCAGCGTCAGGGCCAGCAACGCGGGCCCGAGGATGCGCGAGCGGAGGGTGATGGTCACGGTGTCTCCCTGGTGGCCGGCGTGCGCGCGGAGTGTAGCGCGGTGGGGTGTCGTCTCGCACCCCCGCCCTCAGCCCCCCGCCGGGTCGGGCCGCATACCAGGCCATGCGAAACCTCACTCTTCAGATGATCGGTCTGCTCGCTGCGTCGAGCGCCTGGGCCACCGACCCGGTCAGCCGCGTGCAGGGCGTGCAGGCCTACGCCAGCGGCAAGGCCGGGGGCGGCGCGGGCATGGTGCTGGTGGTGCTGGCGGTCATCGCGGCCGCGCTCTTCGGGGTGGCCGCGATGAAGACGCTGGGCCAGAAGCCCGCGCCCAGCAAGCGCCGGGCGCGCTGACCGCCGCGCTCACTGCGCGCGGTAGCGCAGCTCGAGGCGGAAGGCGCCGGGGGTGGCGGCGGAGAAGCTGTCCACCGCGACGTAGACGTCGAGGGCGAAGGGCAGATCGACCGGCAGGACCACCTTCGCCTGGCGGTAGGGGTCGGTCGCCCCCACGTCGTCCTCGTTGCAGGCGATCTCGCTGCCCTCGGCGTCGCAGGTGGTGCGCACCGAGACCGCCGGATCGAAGCCGTCGTCCGCGATCGAGGTCACGGTGGCGGTCAGCTCGCCCGAGCCCGCGGGCAGCCGCACCACGAACATCCGATCCGGCCCCTCGCCGCCCCGGCAGCCGATGGGGCGCACGTCGTCGGTCGTGCCGGCGGTGCTGCCCTCGACGGTCGCCTGGTTGTTGATCAGCGCCACGCGGGTGGGCCCGGCGCAGTGCAGATCCTCGGCGGGCGGCGCGGTCACGCGGCGCACGCTGAAGCCGTAGGGGTGGTGGTAGGGGTACACCGCCTGGGCATCTCGGCGGGGGCGCAAGACGCCCACGGTATAGGTCGAGGTCGTCTCGATGTCGAAGGCGACGTCGGCCACCGGTCCGTTGGCCGTCACGGGCGGGCGGAAAGGGATGCCGGGCTCGTTCAGATCCCACAGCAGCACCAGCAGCTGCTGAGGATTGACCGGCTGGCGCACCTGCACCTCGATGCGCTCGCCGGCCTCGGCGTAGACGCGGATGTTGTCGAAGTCGGCGACGTTCTGCTGGACCTCGATGTCGGCGCCGCACGCGCGGCGCCCGTCCATGTCGAGCAGCACGTCCGGGGCGAGCACCGGGAACTGCCCCTGCAGGACGAAGCTGTCGGGCGGGGTCAAGGCGCGTAGGCGCAGGGGCAGGATGAAGTCGTCGTCGAGCTCCCACGGATCCGGGATGCACTGGCGGTCGAACGCGCGGACGAGCTGGGCGTCGAGGCGATAGGCCGAGCGATCCAGGGCGCCGGCGCCGCGCACCTCGAGGTAGTAGGGCATGCCCTGGCAGTCGATCTGCTCGAAGCAGACGACCTCGGTGGTGCGCCCGTCGGCCTCGTGGCAGAGGTCGTCGCCGCCGGCCGGATCGCAGAAGCCGTCGAGGCAGGGGCGGCCGTCGGCGCAGTCGCCGTCGTCGGCGCAGGGGGGGCCGCAGCCGGTGATGGGGGCGGTGAAGTCGATCATCCCGCCGCCGGCCGGCGCGGGGATGAACTGCTGGCTGCGGGACATGCCCAGGTCGGGGTGGTCGGGGCCGTGCAGGTCCAGCTGCAGCGCGTCGTCGTCCGAGAGGCCGTCGTTGCCCAGCACGGTGAAGTCGACGGTCAGCCGGTCGCCGCCGTCGAGCCACACGGTGTACCAGTCGACGTCCTGGGGGCAGATCCACGCGTCGACCGTCTCGTCGAGGGCGGGGCCCGGGGTCGACAGCAGCTCGGTCCAGGCCCAGGCGTCGTCGCGGGGCTCGACGGCGGGATCGGGGCAGGGGCCGAAGTCGAGGTCGATGGTCAGGTCGTAGAGCACCTGGTGGGTGATCGGCGCGCCGCGCACCCGCACCTTCAGGTTCTCGCCGAAGCGCTCCGCGGCGCGATCCGGATCGACGATGCCCACGACGAGGCTGCCGGGCTCGGGGCCGGGGGTGGCGGTGGCGATCACCGTGCCGAAGGCGTCGGTCAGGGCCACGTCGAGCACGGCCTGCTCGTCGCCGCCGGTGGGCTGCACGGTGAGCGTGAAGGGCTGGCCGCCGTTCTGGAAGCTGTGCCAGTCCACCGCCGAGGTGGCGCACAGGGTGCGGCTGATCGTCGTCGTGGGCGCCGTGCGGTCGAGGGCCAGCGGGCGGCTCTGGCCCGGTGAGTCGTCGGGCTCGCCCACGTCGTCGCGGCAGAAGGGCGCGCAGAGGCCATCGGGCTGGCAGTAGTCGCCGCTCGGGCAGACGCCGGGGTGGCGGCAGCCGATGGTGCAGGTGTTGGCGCGGCAGACGCAGCGGCCGCCGGCGCAGGCCGGATCGGCGGCGCAGTCGAGGTCGCGGGTGCAGGCGCGGCTGGCGGGCGCGCAGGCCGCGCCGACCGAGGCGCCCTCGGGGTCGAGCAGGGCGCCCGCCGCGCAGTACAGCCGCGGTCCGCAGTCGTCGGGATCGGCGCAGGCGCCCGAGCAGAGACCGCCGAGGCAGCGGCCGGCGGCGCAGTCGTCGTCGGCGCCGCAGGGCTGGCCGGCGGCGAAGGGGCCGGGGCCGGCGGCGCAGAAGCGCACGGTGTTGCCGCTCTGCAGGCGATCGCCGGCGCAGGTCTCGCGGCCGGGGCAGTCGGCGTCGGCGGCGCACGGCTGGGCGCTGCCGCCGCCGGTGGGCAGGGGCAGGCAGAGGCCGTGGCCGCCGTCGCCGGCGAAGGGGCGGTCGACGCAGCGGGTGCCGGCGGCGCACTGATCCGGGCCGTCGCAGGGGGCCGCGCAGCGCAGCAGGCCGTCGAGATCGGGGGCGCAGGCGCCGCGCTCGCAGTCGTTGGCGTCGGCGCAGAGCGCGCCGGTGGCGGCGCCGCCGGTGGGGGCCTGGCAGGCGCCCTCGACGCGCAGCGCGCCGCCGGGGGTGCCCACCCCGCCGGCCAGCCAGAGGGCGCAGAGCTCATCGCCCGCGCAGGTGTCGGCCGCGCAGGGATCGCCGCTGCCCGCGACGGGCACGCACACGCGGGCGCTGTTGCCGCCCGGCGTGGTGGCGCCCTCGACGGCGCGCTCGACGCCGCGGCAGGACCAGGCGTCGGGGCAGTCGGCGTCGACGTCGCACAGGGTGCTGCAGACCCCGCCGGCGGCGGTCGCGGTGATGCACAGGCCGTGGACGCAGTCGGCGTCGGCCGCGCAGGGCGCGCCGCGGGCGGCGTCGCCCGCCGGGACGCCGCAGCGCAGGGCGAGGGCGGCGTCGCCGTCGGCGGCGCGGGCCGCAGGGCGGCAGACCTGGCCGGCGTAGCAGTCCGAGTCGGCGGCGCAGTCGGCGCCGCCCACCGGGACGCCGTCGCCCGCGCCCTCGGTGGTGATCAGCAGGCAGACGCTGTAGGCGTCGTCGCCGGCCACGGCGGCGTCCCGATCGAGATCGACGGTCAGGTTGGCGTCGAGATCCTCGGGGGGCACGGCGCGGACGGCCTCGCAACCGGGCGGCGGATCGTCGGCGGCGGCGCACGCGTCGGCGGCGGCGCGGTAGGTGGCCAGCAGGGCGGCGCGGTCGATCCAGCCGGTCAGGCGGACGCCGTCGAGGGCGAGGCCGCCGGCCGGATCGGCGGCGGCGGGCCCGGCGAGGGCGGCGCCGCGGATCTCGACGAAGGATCGGTCGGCGAAGGCCGGATCGCGTTCGTAGAAGAGGGGCGAGGGCACCCGGAGGGCGTCCGCGCGGGTGGGGGTCGCGAAGACGCCCTCGGCCCAGGTGACGCCGTCGACGGCGGCGCGGCCGAGGCCGAGGGCGTCGAGCGCGTCGGCGGCGGGGGCGCCCTCGGCGTCGCCCTCGAGGATCTCGACGCGCAGGGGCTCGGCGGCGGCGGGGGGGAAGCCCGGCGCCCGGACGAGGATGACGCGCTGCCCGCCGAGGATGGAGGCGTCGAGGCGGCCGTTGAACAGGCCGGCGACGGCGCCGAGCGCGTTGTCCGCCAGGCCGTCGCCGTCGAGATCGGCGCAGCCCTGCGCGTCGGCGGCGAACTCGGCGATGCGCAGGCGGGTGACGCGGCCCACCGGGGGGCCGGCGCAGGGCGCCTGGTTGTCGACGCGGCCGTCGCAGTCGTCGTCGATCTGGTTGCAGGACTCGGGCGAGGGATCGCCGGCGGTGGCGTCGCAGGCGGCGCGCCCGTCCGCGGCGCAGGCGACGGCGCCCCCGCGCGCGCAGGCGCCCAGGCCGACGGTGCAGGCGTCGCCCAGGGTGGGGAAGTCCTCGTCGGCGGATCCGTCGCAGTCGTCGTCGGCGCCGTTGCACATCTCGACGCCCGGGGGCACCTCGACGGCGTCGCAGACGACGCCGCCGTCGTCGCCGCAGCGCCAGGTGCCCGGCGAGGGGCAGGCGAAGTCGGTGTCGTTGACGCAGGCCTCGCCCAGGGTGGGGAAGTCCTCGTCGGTCGCGCCGTCGCAGTCGTCGTCGAGGCCGTTGCAGGCCTCGTCGCCGGCCGGCCCCGGGGTGGCGTCACAGGTCGTCGCCTGCGCGTCCGGCGCGCAGACGCGGACGCCGTCGCGGGCGCAGACGCCCTGGCCGGCGGTGCAGAGGGCGCCCAGGTCGGGGAAGGTCTCGTCGGCGACCTCGTCGCAGTCGTCGTCGGCGCCGTTGCACAGCTCGGCGGCGCCGTTGCCGGCCGACGCGTCGCAGATCGTGGACTGGCCGTCGGGGGCGCAGACGCGGGTGCTGTCGCGCTCGCAGGCGCCCGTGCCCACGGTGCAGGCCGCGCCCAGGTCGGCGAAGGGCTCGTCGGTGTCGCCGTCGCAGTCGTCGTCGAGGCCGTTGCACTGCTCGGCCGAGGGCTCGACGGTGGCGACGCAGGTGATCGCGCCCCCGCTGCACCGCTCGACGCCCACGCCGCACACGCCCAGGAGATCGGTGGCGCAGCCGCCGCCGCCGCCGGGATCGCCCTCGTCGGCGACGCCGTCGCAGTCGTCGTCCATGCCGTTGCACAGCTCGGGGCCGGCCTCGACGTCGGCCACGCAGGCCGCCTCGCCGCCGACGCACCGCTCGCGGCCGGGCCCGCAGACGCCGTCGGCGCCGGTGTCGCAGCGCTCGCCGCTGGCGCCCTCCTCGTCGGTGGCGCCGTCGCAGTCGTCGTCGAGGCCGTTGCAGGGATCGCGCAGGGCGCGGCGCTCGATCTGGTCGCAGGCCAGGGCGCCCTGCTGGCAGGTGGTGGTGCCGGCCGCGCAGACGCCCGGCTCGCCGGTGTCGCAGTCGGCGCCTTCGCCGGGGCCGCCCTCGTCGACCCGACCGTCGCAGTCGTCGTCGAGCAGGTTGCAGGCCTCGGGCAGGCCCGGCGCGCGGGCCGGATCGCGGGGGGCGCAGTCGCCGGCGCGCAGGCCGCCGGGGCAGCCCTCGGCGACGACGAAGCCGTCGTCGTCGTGGTCGACGCAGTCCTCGTCGGGGCCGACGTCGGGCGAGGCGTCTCCGCCGTCGGGCTCCGCGTCGGCGGGCGGGCGGGCGGCGTCCGGGCGCGGCGTGGCGTCCGGGATCGCCGCGGTGCCGTCGGGCGCGCCGTCGCCCGCGTCGGGATCGAGGGTGGGCAGGAAGGGCGGTGGATCGCCGGTGGGCGGACAGCCGGTCAGGCCGAACGCCACCGCGATGACCGCGATCCCCCGTCGCAGTCGACGCATGAAGTCTCCCCGGTCGCTGCGCCGCGCGGCACGCAGGCTCTGCGGCGGCATGTGCCCGAACACCCTACGCAAGGCGGCGGGACGGCTCCAGTTCCGTGGGGCCGACCGCGAAACGCGCTCGGCGCCGGGGCCGCCCGGTCAGAAGCGCCCGCTGAGGCCCAGCACGGCGCCGCCGTCGGTGGGCGCGGCGCTCATCACCGCGGGGGTGTCCTCGTCGATGACGAAGAACATGATCGCGCCGCCGACGAGCAGCGCCCCGCCGACGCCGTAGAGCGCCCAGGCCAGGGTGGACGAGGTGTCCCGGCGGTCGACGAGATCGTCGTAGGCCGCGCGGTCGGGCTCGGTGGCGGCCGCCTGCAGATCGTCGTCGGCCGCCTGCGCGTCGAGGGCGAAGAAGACGCCGGCGCCGAGGGCCGCGACGCCCGTGGCGCCGGCGATGAGGCCGGCCAGGCGCCAGGGCGGGGCCTCGGCCGTCCGCGCCGGCGCGTCGAGGCGGTCGGCGGGCTTGGCCGGATCGTCGGGCGGCGGGGCCGGCGGCAGCGCGGCCTCCTTCTGCTTCGCGAGGAGCTCGGCCAGCTCGTCGCGGGCCTTGTCCGCCTCGGGCCGGTTGGGCCAGCGGGCGATGACCTCTTCGTAGTGGCGCTGGGCCTCGCCGGCTTCGCCCTGCCGCGCCAGGGCGCGGGCCAGCAGGAGGGGGTGCTCTGGCGCGCAGGGATCGAGGCGGGTGGCGATGCGGAAGAGGGCGACGGCCTCGCCGA
Organism: bacterium; assembly: GCA_030426945.1. Taxonomy (GTDB): domain Bacteria; phylum Myxococcota_A; class Bradymonadia; order UBA7976; family UBA1532; genus JACKDN01. The sequence continues at coordinate 6,690 of JAUHXL010000028.1, read as the reverse complement.
AGCGGCCGTCCTTGGCCAGGCGGACCCCCTCGCGCGAGTTGATCTCGGCGGTGGTCGGATCCTTCGCCTCGCAGGGCTCGTTCAGCGTCGCGGCGGGCTGGGCGAGGGCGGGCCCGGCGAGCAGGAGGGCGGCGAGGGCGAGGTGGGCGGGCGTCGGCATGGTCAGAACTCGCTCGCCTCGAGGGTGGTCTCGTCGACGATCTGCTTGATGCGGCGCTGGGCGTCCGAGGCCTTGCGGCCCTTCAGGCCGAGGCGCAGCGCGCGCACGAAGAAGCGCTGGGCGCTCTTGGGGGCGCCGCGGCCCTGGGCGTCGACGCCGCGGCGGTAGGCGTCCTCGGCCTGGGCCAGATCGTCGGCGGTCGGGTTGGCCAGGGGCGTCACCGTCTCGCCGCCCGCCACCTTGATCGGGGCGGGGGGCGCGGCGGGCACGGGCGGGGGCGTCTTGGGCGGCGCCTTGGCGGGCGCGTCGCGCGCGGTTCGAGCGAGGGCGACGCGCGGCGGGCTGGGCTTGGGGGGCTCCGGCGCGGCGTCGGGGGGGCGGGCGGCGTCGATCGGCGCGGCGTCGATCGGCGCGGCGTCCACCGTGGCGGCGTCGGGGGCGGGCGCCGCGGCGTCGGGCGGGGCGACGGCGGCGTCCCGCGGCGCGGGCGCGGCGGCGGCGGCGGGGGTCGGCGACGCGGCCCCCGTCGCGGCGGCCGCGGGCGCCGGCGGCTGTTGCTGCAGGCTGCGGACGATCTGGACGCCGACGATCAGCAGGGCCACGCCGATCGCGCCGAGCACCCAGGGCCACAGCTTGCGGGGCTCCTCGATCTGTACCTTGATGACGTCGCTGTCGTCGGCGGCGCCCGGCGGGAGCGGGGGCGGCTCGATGGCGCCCGAGATGGCGCCGCTGACCGAGCCGGTGCCCGGCTCCGAGACCGAGACGGACACCGCGCCGGAGATCGAGCCCGACGGATCGGCGTCCCCGGCGCCCGGCTGCTCGAAGCGCGAGACCGCAGGCACCGGGGCGGCGTCGCGGCTCTCGTCGATGGCCACGAGGGCGTCGAGCGCCTCGCGGGCCGAGCCGTAGCGTTGGCGGGGATCGACCGCCATGCACTTCTTGATGAAGTGGGTCAGGGCGAGGGGGACGGGCTCGTCGCGGCTGGTGCGCGTGACGTCGGGGCGGGGGCCCTTGCAGTGGGCGGCGGCCATCTCGGCCATGTCGGCCTTGGGGATGGGCGGCTCGCCGGTGAGCATCTCGCAGAGCATCGCGCCGAAGGCGTACACGTCGGTGCAGGGGGCGGTCTGCTGGGCCCGCCACTGCTCGGGCGCCATGTACTTGGGGGTGCCGAGGACGCCGCCCTGGCCCATCTGGGTGGTGTGGCCGCCCGAGCCCTGCAAGGACGAGATGCCGAAGTCGAAGAGGCGGGCGAAGTGCGCGCGGTTCTTGGACTCGTCGATGAGCACGTTGCCCGGCTTCAGGTCGCGGTGCACGACGCCGAGCTGGTGGGCGGCGGCGAGGCCGCGGAGGATGTTGACGCCCGTCTTGAGGGCGCCCTCGAGGCCCAGGCCGCCCTCGGCCTTGACCAGCTGCCGCAGCGTCGGGCCCTGCACCAGCTCCATCACGAAGTAGAGCAGGTGATCCTCGTCCGTCTCGCCGAGCGTGGTCTCGCCGTAGTCGAAGAGGGTGACGATGTTCGGATCGAGCAGGGCGGCGGCGGTGCGGGCCTCGCGCTTGAAGCGGTGGATGACGACCGGATCGTTGACCGCGTCGACCATCAGCAGCTTGAGGGCCACGTCGCGGCCGAGGGCCTTCTGCTCGGCGCGGTAGACGGCGCCGAAGCCGCCCGAGCCCAGGTAGCCGTTGATGACGTAGCTCTCGTTGACCACCAGGCCCAGCATGTGGCGCTTGGCCAGCGGGGTGCGCTTGATGCTGCCCACCGTGACGCCGTAGACGCCGCCGGTGATGCCGTGGTCGACCGGGCAGATCCGTACGTCGGGCTCGAGGGGGCGCCCACACTTCGGGCACAGCAGAGCGGTCTCGTCCATCGCGATCCCGGGCGCTCGGGTGGTGCGGCCGGCCCCAAAGCTAACGGTGGCCTGGGTCGATGCGCAACCATGGGTGGCGTGGGGCGCGCCGGCCCGCGTCCCCACCCACCCGCAGGGGGTGATCGGACCGTCGCGGGGGGGCGTCGCGCGCGGGGGGCGTCCGCCCCGCGTTTGCATCCCCCCCGCCCCCCGCGAGACAATCGCGGCGCCCGTGGGTTCTACTCCCCGAGCGCCGATCCGGAGGTACCCCATGCGACGTTGGACTCTGCCCCTGCTGCTGTTGGCCCTCGCCGGCTGCGACGAGGGCGACGACGAGGCCGCGCAGCCCGAGCCCGACGCCGCGCCGGCCAACCCCTTCCCCAACGGCAACCCCGCCGACGCCGACACCTACGTCGCCGGCCTCGAGCGCGCCGGCGAGGACGGCGCCCTCACCGTCCGCCTCATGGACGCCCTGCCCGCCCCGCCCGAGCGCGGGGACAACGACTGGGTGCTCGCCGTCTACGCCGCCGACGTGCCGATGGACGGCTGCGACATCGACGTGCAGCCGCGCATGCCCGCCCACGGGCACGGCACGCCCGTCGAGGCGGCCGTCGAGCCGATGGCCGACGCGCCGGGCCATTACACCGTGGCGCCGGTGAACATGTTCATGCCGGGGCTGTGGGAGGTGACGCTCGGTCTCACCTGCGGCGACACCGTCGACGTCGTCGTCTACCGCTTCTGGATCGAGAGCTGAGGCTCGGGCCTCTGGATCAGAGGTCGGCCGGCACGCACAGGGCCTCGCGCCCGGTCAGCCGCGTCAGCCGCCGCTCGGCGGCCTCGGGCGTCCAGGTCAGCACCGTCCCGGCCAGGTCGAAGGTGGGCATCGCGTCCCGGATCGCGGGATCCAGGTCGCCGCTGTCGATCAGGTCGTCGAGCACGTCCAGCCCGATGGCCCGCGCGCGCACGCGCAGGGTGATGCGATCGGGCGTCCGCGGATCCTCGGGATCGAACACCACGTAGCGCCGCACCACGTGCTGCCCGCCGAAGCCGGGCAGGGCGTCGGCGCTCTGGGGCGGCGCGGGCAGCGGATCGCTGATCACCTCGGCCACGTCCCAGAACATGTGCGCCTCGCTGCCATCGGCCTTGTAGGCCCGGTCGCGCAGCAGCCAGAGATCGGGATCGGCGAGGTAGGCCACCGGCTCGCCGTCCCCCACCACGCCGCTCTCGTAGACCACGCCCTCGCCCTCGAAGGCTCGCAGCTCCACCCAGAAGCGCCGGTCCAGCGCCGCGCCGCTCGGCACGCCGTGCCCGGCCGCCACGTTCTCGAGCGACAGCTCCACCTCGGCGCCCCCGCTGCGCGGCAGGACGCAGAGCTCGGCGACGAGCAGCGTGTCCAGATCGCGCTGCACCAGCGCGTGCTGCGCCTCGCGCTCGGGGAAGTCGACCAGCGCGGTGTCCACGCCGGGCATCGAGTGGTCGTGCTGGCGCCGCACGGGCACGCCGGCCACGTCCGCGATGGGCGCCGTGCGGCCGGGCATGTGGCAGTCGTTGCAGGTGTTGCGCTGCGCGGGGTTCGTGCTGTTGAACAGCGAGTCCTGCCACTCCTTGTAGGTGCGCTCCAGGTGGACGCCCGCCGGCGTCACCACGTCGTGGCAGGCCCCGCACAGCGCCGAGCTGCGCAGATCGTCGCGGTCGTGCAGCGGCGAGTAGGCGGCCCGGTGGGGCGAGTCCACGGGATCGCGCACGCCCGCCCGCATGACGCCGTCCAGCGCCAGCCGCAGCGGGTTGTTGTGCGTGCCTTCGACCGCCTCGACGCTGTGGCAGAACGCGCAGGTGATGCCGTGCAGGTGCGCGGGCACCTCGTCCAGGTTCAGCCCGTCGGTGGTGTAGCCCAGCTGCACCGCCAGCGGCGCGTGGCATTGGATGCAGAAGTCACCCAGCGCGCCCTCGGTCTCGCGCTGCCCGCGCGCGTTCATCGCCCGGAAGACCGGATCGGTCGCCGCGTAGGCGTGCATGCTGCCCGACCACTGCCGGTAGTGGTCGGGGTGGCAGTCCTTGCAGGCGGCGGGATCGAGGGTCTGCTCGAAGGTCAGCGGCGCGGCCTCGCCACCGTCGTCGCAGGCGAGCAGCGCCAGCGCCAGCGCGGGCAACCAACGCTTCACCGCGGCGCGCCCGCGTGCACCCAGCGCTCGAGCGCGCACAGCTCGGCGTCGAACAGCCCGACGCCCGGCGGCATCAGCGGGGCTCCGTCGCCCCGCAGGCGCTGCATCAGCGGGCTGCAGGTCGTGTCGCCCGGCGTCACGTAGCGCTGGAGCATGAGCGCGTGCGTCGCCGCCTCGTCGGTCATCTCGACGCTGGTGTCGGCGTTGGGCCCGTGGCAGGCGCGCTGCCCGGCGCACTTCGGTTCGATGGTGCGCGTGTACACGTTCTCCCAGGTGGGGTCGTACAGCGGGGCGCAGGTGGGGGCTTCGTCGCCGGCGGGCGTACACGGCGTGCCCTCGGCCTCGTCCTCACCGCAGGCGGCGAGGGGCAGCATGGACAGCAGCAACAGGGCGGAGAGGGTGCGCATCGCGAAAACCTAACGACCGGACACGTCTGGACGCAACGCGCCGCGCGCGACGGCGGCTCAGCCGCGGGGAGAGAGCGCGCAGCGCACCGCGCGCAGCACGCGCTCGATCGTGGGCACGTCGGCCTCGGGCAGGGGTCGCTCGTCGTCGGCCACCTGCTCCCACAGGGCGGTCGTGGCGGCGACGCCCAGGGCCGGCTCGGCCTCGGGCGCGTCCTCGGCCGCGAGCGCCGCGCGCAGGGTCGCGCGGTCGGGCCGCGGCACGCTGCCGCGCGCCTCGCGCAGCATCCACCAGGCCTCGAAGGCCTGATCCATCGCCACCTCCTGGGCGACGCCGTCCGCGTCGCTCAGCGCCTCGAAGACGAAGGTGCCCAGCTCGGCCTGAAGGTTGTCGAAGGCGTCGCGCGCGCGCCGCCACTCCTTGCCCTCGAGGTCGTTGAGGCGCTGCCACGCGGCGTCGACGAAGCGGGCGCTCAGCGGCGCCGACGGATCCTCGACGAGGTCGCCGAGGGGCACCAGATCGGCCACCGCGTCCGTCGCCACCGCGTCCCACAGCCCGAACAGGTTGCTGAAGGTGCGCCGCGCCTGATCGGGCGTGCCGAAGGCGGGCTCGAGCTCCCACAGCAGCGGGATCACGTCGGGCGCCGTGCTGCCCTCCTCGACCGCCGCCTGGAACTCCTCGACCACCTCGTCGACGGTCAGCTCGCAGCCCGACGCGGTCAGCAGCTCGCCGAGCACCTCGGGCCCTTCGTACTTGCGGGGGAGGCGCGCGTCGGCGCCCTTCGAACGCTTGGGCTTCATGGCGGCGCAGGGTGGCAGAACCGCCGCGCGCTTTCCAGTCGAGTTGGCCGTCCCGCCGAGCCCGGGCGCGGGTCAGAACTTCTCGGCGATCTCACCGGCCATCACCACGACCATCAGCCCGAGCAGCACCAGCATGCCCACGGCGTGGATCGCCATCTCCACCCCGCGCGGCACCGGCCGCCGAGCCACGGCCTCGATGCCGATGAACACCAGCCGCCCGCCGTCCAGCGCGGGGAAGGGCAGCAGGTTCAGCAGGCCCAGGTTGATGCTCAAGAGCGCCAGCAGGTTGAGGAACCACTCCTGGCCCATCTTCACGGTGTCGGCCCCGATCTCGGTGATCTTCACCACGCTGGCCACCTGCGCCTTCTCGGTGCCGGCGACCCACCGCTGGATGGTCCGCCCGATGGCCGCGAAGACCGCCCACGTCTCGCCGGTCGCGAAGCCCGCCGCGGCCACGATGCCCGTCGCGCCGAAGCGCCCGAACGCGGGGCTGACCCCCAGCAGGTAGCCCCGCTCGGTCTCGTCGGGCTTCACGATCAGCGTGACGCGCTCGTAGTCGTCGCGCGCCACCGGCAGCGCGAACTGCAGATCCTCGACCGGGGTGTCGTGGCGCGTGAGCGGCGGGCGCTCGCCAGCCGGGGGCCGCGCCACCACGAGGGTCATCGGCTCGCCGCCGTACTTGCCGGTGGCCGCCTGCAGATCCTTGAAGCTGCGAATGCGCTCCCCGTTGATCTGCTCGATCGTGTCCCAGGGCTGCATGCCGCCGGCCTCGGCGGCGCCGCGCACCTCGCGCACCACCGCCGTCGCCTCGCGCTGCCACTCGTAGGTGACGGCGTTGAAGCTGCTGAACAGGTAGACGTACACCAGCCACGCGAACCCGAAGTTGAACAGCGGCCCGGCCGCCACCATCGCGGCCCGCGCCCACAGCGGCTTCTCGAGGTAGCTGCCCGGCCCCTGATCCTCCTGGTTGGGGCCCATGCCGGCCACCTGCACGAAGCCGCCCACCGGGAAGGCCGCGATCTGGTAGGTGGTGCCGCCGCGCTGCACGGCGAGGATGGCCGGGCCGAAGCCCACCGAGAACTTGATCACGCGCATGCCGGTGGCGCGCGCGACGAGGAAGTGCCCCAGCTCGTGCACCACGATCAGGATGCTGAAGCCGAGGATGGCGATGAGGATCGGCATCAGCCCCCCATTCCGGTGGCGATGGGCGCCGCGATGTCGGCCCGGTTGCGTCCGGTGCCGGCGTGCGCCCAGCATAGCGAAAACGCCGGGAGCCCGACCTTGACCGAACTGCGAGACCGCTTCGACGCCCTGGG
>JAUHXL010000467.1 GCA_030426945.1 bacterium | reverse complement strand
CGGCGCCCGCTGCGTCGGCGCGGGCCGGCTGAAGTCGAGCAGCTCACGGAGCGTACCGCCGATGCGTTGCAGCTCGCGATCCACCCGCGCGAGCAGATCCTGCTGCTGCTCGGGCGGGCACCCGCGCGGATCGCGCAGGAACTCGACGTAGCCCTGCACGGCGGCGAGCGGGTTGCCGACCTCGTGGGCCACCCCGGCGGCCAGGCGCCCGACGGTGGCCAGCTTCTCGGCGCGCACGAGCTCGTCGCGCGCGCTCTCGAGCGCGGCCAGACTGGCCGTCAGCCGCTCGTTCTGCGCGCGCAGCCGATCCACCATGTCGGCGAAGGCACGCGACAGGCGCGCCAGCTCCCGCGGCCCCTCCAGCAGCGGGATGCGCGCCTCCGCGCCCTGCGCCGCCGCGTCGGTCAGGCGTCGAATCGGGCGCACCACCAGCCGCCCAGCCAGATACAGCCCGAAGAGCAGGACGGCCGCGAAGTCGAGCAGCAGGTACGCCACGACCAACCGCTGCCGCGCCGCGACCGCCGTGACGAGGGCGTCGAGCGGGAAGACCGCGAGCACCACCCCCCCGCGACCGTCCGGTGCGCGCCAGGGCACCGCGACCTGGTGGTCGCGCGCGCCCGGGCCGGCCTCGAGGGGGCGCTGCACCACGCGCCACGCCAGCGCGCCGCCCTGCAGCGCGTCGGCCACCACCGGGGCGGGCGCCCCCTGCTGCGCGCCCGCGAGGGGGCGGAGGGCCGCGTCGAAGACGACCACCGCCGCGCCCGGCGCCGCGCCCGCGAAGGCGTCCCGGCAGGGCCCGGCCGCGTCGCACGTCGCCGCCGCCAGCCGCGCCAGCGCCCCGGCGGAGCGGCGCTGCTCGGCCAGGACCTGCGCCTCGGCCTCGCCGCCCACCAGCCGCGCCCCCACCAAGGTCGCCACGGTGCCCGCCACCAGCAGCAGCGACGCCAGACCGACGAACAGGGTGGTGCGGATGCCCAGCTGCATGGCGCGAGCGTACGTCGAGCGTCACCCGCCCCAAAAAGAAAAGGGGCCGCGCCGAAGCGCGACCCCTCCTCGGTCATCGCGGGGCCGGCGCGCCGGCCGCGGCGGTCAGACCTTGCCGGCCAGCTGGAACGCGATGATGAGCGCGTAGATGACCAGCGACTCGATCAGCGCCAGGCCCAGGATCATCGGGGTGAAGATCTTGTTCTGGGCGCCCGGGTTGCGGGCGATGCCCTCGAGGGCGGCCGCGGCGGCCTTGCCCTGGCCGAGGGCGCCACCGAAGGCGGCGACCGAGATGGCGAACGCGGCGGCGAAGGCCACCGCGCCGTTGGCCATGCCGCCCTCCTGCGCAAAGGCAGGCAGCGCGAGCAGCGAAATGGCGGTGAAGGTGAAGAACGAAACGAACCGCTTCATGGGTTCTCTCCTGTCGTAGCTGGCGGCAGTCCGAGCCGACGCGGCGTCCCCTCGTGGGCCCCGCGCCCCTCCTCTACTCTCTACCGACCACCGACCCCAATCGGGGTGAGGTCCACCGAACGTCGGGTCGACGCGTCCGGCCGCCGGATCGCCGGCCGTGTCGGCCGACGGGTTGTGAAAAAGTCCGCAGGGGCCCGGCCATCGCCGCGCCCGTCGAGTCTCAGTGCGCCTCGCCGTGCTCGTCGTGGTGCTCGATGGCGAGGCCGATGTAGACGACGCTCAGCAGGCAGAACACCAGCGCCTGCACGATGCACACGATGGTGCCCAGCACCAGGATGGGCACCGGCACCAGCAGCGGCACCAGGCCCAGGAAGATCACCAACACGCTGTGGTCGCCCACCATGTTGCCCATCAGACGCAGCGACAGGCTGAGCGGGCGGGCCAGGTGGCTGATGATCTCGATGGGCAGCATCAGGGGCGCCAGCCACCAGACCGGCCCCATCAGGTGCTTCCAGTGGGCGAGCCCGTTGACCTTCGTGCCGTACCAGTGCGTCGCCACGAAGACGATGACCGCGCAGGCGGCGGTCGTCGACAGCGTGTCGGTCGCCGACAGGAAGCCGGGCACCAGACCGAACAGGTTGGCGAACAGGATGAAGAACGCCAGCGTGCCGATCAGCGGCAAGAACTGCCGCGCGGCCTTCTCGCCCATGATGCCGGCCATCATGCCCAGGGCCGCGTCGCAGATGACCTCGACCAGCGCGCGCGCCCCGAAGGCGCGCGCGGGGATGACCCCGCCGTCGCCGGCCTTGGCGATGGCGCCCTTGTACTTCATGCCCAGCACGACCACGAAGCCCATCACGAACAGGCCCATCACCACGTGGTGCATCGACGCGCTGCTCGCGTGGTCGGCGCCCAACCAGCCATGCCCGACCGCGTGCTGAAGCTTGGTCGTCGCCTCGCTCACGCCGGGGATGAGGTGGAACCACGTCTCGTTGGCTTGCATTAACGCTCCTCCAGGCCCAGCGGCGTCTCGCCGCCCGCGTCGGTCTCGTCGGCGGGCGGGGGCCCGAACAGCGAGCCGGCCACGATGACCAGCACCACCGTCGAGAAGCCCACCATCAGCGCGACGAGATCCATCGGCACGAACTTGATCAACGCGAAGACGGCGACCCCCAGCAGCACGAACTTGCCGAAGAAGGTCACCGAGGCGGCGGCGCGCCCCTTGGTCGGGCCGGCGACCAGGCGCCGCCCGACCCGAACCAGCGCCCACAGGTTGGCGACGGCCAGCAGCGCGCCCACCGCCACCCCGAGGGTGACGTCCAGCCGGAGGAAGACGAGGCTGCCCAGCGTGAGCACGATGCCCAGCGCCGCCGTCCGCGTCTTCACCCAGTCGAGCAGCCGCTCATCCATCGCGCTCTGCGTCCCGCTCCGCCTGCTTGGCGGCCCGCACCAGCGTCATGACGCCGGCCGCGAACCCCAGGGTGATGCCGCCGACCGCGCCCCAGGGGGCGAAGCCGAACTTGTCTTCCAACCAGTGCCCGGCGAAGTAGCCGAGGACCACCGCGATCCCGAACTCCAGCCCGACCGAGGCGTAGCGCGCCGCTCGCCAGACCGAGCGGGTGCGCTCCTCGAGGTCGCGCCGGCTCAAGCTGTCAGCGCCACCTTCGCGGCATCCAGCGTGCGCTCCACCTCGTAGGGCCCGTGCGCCGTCGAGACGAAGCAGGCCTCGTAGCCGCTCGGCGGGAAGTACACGCCCTGCTCGAGCAGCGCGCCGTGGAACCGACCGAAGCGGGCGTGATCACAGGCCGCCGCCGTCGCGAAGTCGGTCACCGGCGCGTCGGTGAAGAACACGGTGAACATCGTGCCGACGTGCTGCACCTGCGCAGAGACGCCGGCCTCGGCCGCCAGCCGGCGCAGCCCCTCGACGATCGTCGTCGTCGTCTCGGCCGCGCCCTCGAAGACGCCCGGCTCGGCGAGCAGGCGCAGCGTCTCGAGCCCCGCCGCCGTCGCCAGCGGGTTCCCGCTCAGCGTGCCCGCCTGGTAGATGGGCCCGTCGGGCGACACCTGCCGCATGTACTCGGCCTTGCCGCCGTACACGCCGACCGGCAGCCCGCCGCCGACCACCTTGCCGAGGCAGGTGAGATCCGGGTCGATGCCGAAGAGCTGCTGCGCCCCGCCCCGCGCCACGCGGAAGCCGGTCATCACCTCGTCGAAGATCAGCAGCGCGCCGTGGGCCTTCGTCACCCGCTGCAGCGCCTCGAGGAAGGCGGCGCTGGGCGGGATGCAGCCCATGTTGCCGCAGACCGGCTCGAGGATGACGCAGGCCAGCTCGCCGCCGCGCGCCTCGAACAGCGCCTCGAGCGCCGCGACGTCGTTGTAGGGCAGCGTGTGCGTGTGCTGGGCCAGATCGGACGGCACGCCCGGGCTCGTCGGCACCCCGAACGTGGCCAGGCCGCTGCCCGCCTTGACCAACAGGCTGTCGGCGTGACCGTGGTAGCAGCCCTCGAACTTCACGATGCCGTCGCGCCCGGTCACGCCGCGCGCCACGCGCAGCGCCGACATGCACGCCTCGGTGCCGCTCGACACCATGCGCATCATCTCGATCGAGGGGTAGTACCGGCGGACGGCCTCGGCCATGTCCACCTCGGCCGCCGTGGGCGCGCCGAAGCTGGTGCCGCGGCCCGCCGCGGCGCAGATGGCCGCGACCACCTGCGGGTGCGCGTGGCCCAGGATGGCCGGGCCCCACGTGCCGCAGTAGTCGACGTAGCGGTGGCCGTCCTCGTCGGTCAGCCACGCGCCCTGCGCGCTCCTGATGAAGGGCGGCGTCCCGCCGACGCCTTTGAACGCCCGCACGGGACTGTTCACCCCGCCCGGCATCAGCCGTGCGGCGCGCTCGAGGAGGTCCTTGCTGCGGCTCAGATCGTGCGGCATGGGTTCCTGCTCCGCTCGAGGGCGGCGCTTTGTATCACCGGCGAAGGCCCGGCACAACCCCCGGCGACGCTACTCGGCGTCGTCGCCTGCGTCGTCGTCGGCGGCCGCCTCGCCCGTCGCGTCGGCCCCTTCGCCCGTTGCCTCGTCGGCCACGGCGGCGACGTCGTCGCCAGCCTCCTCGCCCTCGAGGACCTCCTCGTCGTCCTCGGCGGTGTAGCGCGCCAGGCCCACGACGCGCTCGTCGTCCCCCAGCGCGATCAGCGTCACGCCCTGCGTGTTGCGCTTGTAGGTCGACACGTCACCGGCGCGCGCCCGGATGATGACGCCGCCGATGGTGACCAGCATGTACTGATCGTCCTCACCCTCGATGCGCACGATGCCCACCACCGGACCGTTGCGCTTCGTGGTCTTGATGTCGATCAGGCCCTTGCCGCCCCGCCGCTGCGAGCGGTACTCCGCCAGCGCCGTCCGCTTGCCGAAGCCGTTCTCGGTCACGGTGAGCACGGTGACCACGTCCTCGTCGGTCTCACCGCGCGGGCACGTGATGCAGCCCACCACGCGGTCATCGTCCACGAGCGAGATGCCCCGCACGCCGCCCGTGTCACGGCCCATCGGCCGCACGTCGTCCTCGTCGAAGCGGATGGCCATGCCGTCGCGCGTGGCCAGGACGATGTCGCTGGTGCCGGTGGTCGACCGCACCGCGATCAGGCGGTCGTCCTCGGCCAGCTTGATGGCGATGATGCCCGACGATCGGATGTTGCTGTAGGCCATCAGGTCGGTCTTCTTCACCTGCCCCTGCTCGGTGGCGAAGAAGAGGTAGTGACCCTCGGTGAAGTCGTCGACCGCCAGCACCATCGCCAGCTTCTCGCCGGCCTCGAAGGGCAGCACGTTGATGATCGGCTTGCCCCGCGCCGTGCGGCTGCCCGCCGGCAGGTGGAACACCCGCTGGCTGAACACGCGCCCGGTGTTGGTGAAGAACAGCATCGTGCTGTGGGTGGACGCCACGAACAGGTGCTCGACGAAGTCGGTGTCCTTGGTCGACATCCCGCTCTTGCCGCGCCCGCCGCGCCGCTGCGTGCGGTACTCGCTGACCGGCACGCGCTTGACGTAGCCCTCGTGGCTGACGGTGACGACCATGTCCTCGACCGGGATCAGATCCTCGAGGTTCAGGTCGGCCGCCGACTCGGTGATCTGCGTCTTGCGGCCGTCGCCGAACTGCTCGCGGACGGCCAGCAGCTCCGCCTCGATGAGATCGAGCAGCAGCGCCTCCGAGTTGAGGATCGCGCGCAGGCGCGCGATCTCGGCGCGCACCTGCTCCAGCTCGTTGATGATCTCGTCGCGCTCGAGGGCGGTCAGCCGCCGCAGCCGCATGTCGAGGATGTGCTGGGCCTGCACGTGGCTCAGCGAGAAGCGATCCATCAGCCCGGCGCGGGCGATGTCGACCGTCTCGCTGCCACGGATGATGCGGATCACCTCATCGATGAAGTCGAGGGCGATCTTCAGGCCCTCGAGGATGTGCTCGCGCTCTTCGTGCTTCTTCAGCTCGAAGCGGCACCGGCGCAGCGTGACGTCGCGGCGGTGCTCGATGAAGTGCTCGATGACCTCCTTGAGGTTCAGCACGCG
>JAUHXL010000466.1 GCA_030426945.1 bacterium | reverse complement strand
CAGCGGCCCGCCGACAAGACGAACGTGCCGGGCAGCGCGGAGCTGCTGCGCGCCCTGCGGGTGGAGTCGGCCGGGCGCGCGCTGATCTACTTCGTCAGCGGCAGCCCCAAGCAGATGCGCGGGGTGCTGGCCGAGAAGCTGCGCCTCGATGGCATCCACTTCGACGGCTTCATCCTCAAGGACAACCTGAGCAACCTGCTGAAGGGGCGCTTCCGCGCGCTGCGCGAGCAGGTGGGCTACAAGCTGCCGGCGCTGCTGGCCGCCCGGCGGCACGCGCCCGTCGAGGCGCGCGAGACGCTCTTCGGCGACGACGCCGAGCGCGACGCGTTCACCTACTCCCTCTACGCGGATCTGCTCGCCCGCCGCGTCGAGCCCGAGGTCCTCGAGCAGGTGCTCGACCTCGCGGGCGTCTACCCCGACGGGCGCGAGGCCATCTACGAGAGCCTGGGCGAGCTGGTCGAGTGCGATCCGGTCGAGCGCATCATCATCCACCTCGACCGCAAGTCCCCGCCCATCCGCTTCGAGGCCTACGGGCCCCGCGTGGTGCCGGTCTACAACTACTTCCAGGCCGCGCTGGTGCTGTTCCAGGACGGCCGCCTGCGCGCCGAGGCCGTCGGGCGCCTGGGCACCGCCCTGCGCAGCCACTACGACTTCTCGCTGACCATGCTGCTGCGCAGCTTCCAGGACGTCCTGCGGCGCGGCGCGCTGAGCTACGACGCCGCGCGGCGCCTGGGCGCCCAGGCGATCGACACGGGCATCGATCCGGCCGTCGTGGAGCTCTTCGCCGCCGAGGCCCGCAGCGCCAGCGTCGTCGCCCCCGCCGACCGGCCCCAGCGCGTGCCCGACTACCCCGCCCTGCTGAAGCGGGAGCAGCAGCGCCACGCCATCGAGAAGGCCCGGCGCAAGCGCAGCCGGCGGTGGCTCTGAGCCGCGCGCGGCCTGCCGTGGTCCGCGTCGTCGTCGTCGTCGGGGCCGCCCTTGACCACGACCCCGGCGCCCGCAGGGGCGGACGCTGCGTCCTGATCAGTCCTCCGGGGTGAGCGTCAGCCGCACGGCGCCCGGCGCGCCGTCGACGAACACCGTGAGCACGTCGGTCACCGGGTCGTAGCCGCTGAACCACTCGAAGGGGCCGTCGGGCTCGAGCGCCGCGGTGAAGGGGCCGCGTCCGGCGAGGGCGAAGCGGCTGAGGCCCGCGGCGCGGCCGTCGGCCTGGTAGTTGGCCGCGAAGCCGCCGTCGATGGTCGGCCCGAAGTCTCCCAGGCGTCCGGCGATCTCGAGCGGCCAGATGCGCTCGGCGGCGACGGCGAAGCTCGGCGTGGGGACGCCGTCGTCGTCGCGCAGCGCGTAGGGATCGGTGGCGAAGCCGTCGTGCCAGACGGCCCACCCGGCGCCCGCGGCTTGTGCCGCGCGCAGGGCGTCGCCGAGCGCTGCCGGATCGGGGCCGGCCACGCCGCGCAGGAACAGGGGCAGCCCCGCCCGGCGGGCCGCCGCGGCGCGGCCCCGCAGCCACTCGGGATCCGTCGGGCCCGGCGCCTCGCCGGATCCCCAGGCGTTGGCGGTGAGCACGCGGTCGGGCCCCGGCCCGGGCCGGTCGTCGAACACCAGCACCGGCCCGACCGCCGCCTCGAGCGCGTCGACGATGCGCGCGCGCGCGGCGTCCCCCGCCGGATCCGGCGGCGCGCCGAGCTGCACGGCGACGCCGTCGATCGGCGCGCCGGCGCAGGTGGCGATCAGGCGGCCCCAGGCGGCCTCGAAGGCGGGCACGTGCGCCCCGTGGAAGGCGGCCCAGGCCGCGGCCACCGACGGGTGCGTGGCGTCGGCGCCCGGCGGCGCGGGCGCGAGGCCCTCCGGGGTGGCCCAGGCCGGGGCGCCGTGGCCGCCCAGCGCGGCCCCGTAGCGGTCGTGGTGCATCGCGAGGACGACGTCGAGGCCCGCCTCACCGGCCCACGCCACCTGCTCGCAGATCCGCCCCAGGTAGGCGCCGTTGTAGGTGCCGGGCGTGGGCTCGATGCCGTCCCAGGTGACCAGCAGCCACACCAGATCGAAGCCGGCGCCGGCCAGGCGGACGTAGTCGGCGGCCGCGTGGCGGGGGGTGCGGCTGGCGCGCGCCAGGCTGTCGCCCGAGACGACGACGCCGCGGGGCGGCGCCTCGGCGGCGCCGGCGCGGGCGAGGCCGCAGCCGACGGGGTGCAGGGCGCCGTCGGATCGGTCGGTGGGGGCGAAGGGCGGCGCGCAGGGGGAGGCGTCCGGGGGCGCGGCGTCCGGGGGCGCGGCGTCCGGCGCGGCGTCGAGCGCGGCGTCGAGCGCGGCGTCCGGCGCGGCGTCGCCCGGACCGGCCTCGACGGCCGCGTCGGCGGGCGGCCCCGCGTCCGCGCCCGGCGTCGGCCCGGCGCCGTCGTCGCAGGCCCAAAGGCCGAAGGCGGTGCATCCGATGAGCAGGGCGCGCATCCACGCAGGGTGAGCCAGCCCGCCGCGCGGGCGCAACCGCCACGCGTTGCCCGCGCCGGTCGGCGCGGACTAGGATGCGCGCGGCACGGAGGTTCCCATGAAGCACGTCCGCTGGGCGTTGATGTTGGCGCTCGGGGTCCTGGGCTGTGACGACGGCGGCGAGGCGGCGCTCGACGACGGCGGCGCCCGCGCCGACGGCGGGCCGGTCGCCGACGCCACCGTGCCCGAGGGCGACGGCGCCCTACCCGTCCCCGAGGTGCTGCCGAGCGCGGTGTTCACGCTCGCCGACGACGTGCCGACCACGCCCCTCGCCCAGATCCCCTTCCCCAGCGATCTGTACCGCAACCGCGACGGCGGGCTCGATCTGCGCGGCTTCCCTCAGCCCCTGACCGCCGGCATCCTGCAGACGGTCACCAAGGCCATCGAGCAGCAGGTGGACGGCTTCGGCACGACCGCCACGCTGTACCTCGGCTTCGCCGGCACCATCGATCCTCGGCCCCTGCCCGACGGCCCGGCCGCGTCGCTCGCCGACGACGCCGCGCTCTTCGTGGTCGACATCGATCCGCTCTCGGCCGAGCGCGGGCGCAAGTGGCCCGTCAACTGGCGGGTGCAGGCCGAGCAGACCTCCTTCCTGCCCGCCAACACCCTCGCGGTGCGCCTCGTCGAGGGCATCGCGCTGCGCCCCCGCACCACCTACGCCTTGGTGCTGACGACGGCGGCGGCCGAGCCGGCGCCGGACCTGATCCGCACCCTCGAGGGCCCCCGGCCCGCCGACGGCCCGCTCGCGCGCGCCTACGACGTCCACGCGCCCCTGCGCGCCTGGCTGGCCGACAGCAAGGTGCCGGTGGCCAACGCCGCCGTCTTCACCACGCAGGATCCGGTCGGCGAGCTCTTCCGGGCGCGCGACTTCATCCACACGCTGCCCAAGCCCCAGCCCGAGGACGTCGTCACCGCCGGCATCAAGCAGAGCCTCTTCGAGCTCGTCGAGGGCTGGTACGTCGCGCCGCGCTTCCAGAAGGGCGATCCGCCCTACTACCCGGTGGCGCGGGTCGAGAACGAGGGCGGCATCGAGTTCGACGCCGACGGTGATCCCATCATCCAGGGCGAGGAGCGCCTGCGCTTCGCGCTGTCGGTGCCCCTCGGTCCGCCGCCCGAGGCGGGCTGGCCCGTGGTGCTCTACGGCCACGGCACCGGGGGCAACTACACCAGCTTCTTCCGCGCCGACGTCGCCGCGGTGCTCAGCCGGGTGGGCGTGGCCGTCATCTCGATGGACCAGATCCACCACGGCCCGCGCGATCCACGCCCGAACGGCTGCGACAGCCTGCAGGGCGGCGCGCGCGACACCTGCGTTCAGACCGCCTTCTTCAACTTCCTCGTGCCCGCCGCCGGCCGCGACAACGTGCGCCAGTCGGCCCTCGACCTGGTCTCGCTCATGCGGCTGGCCCAGAGCATCGACCTGCCGGACACGCTGAGCGTGCAAGGCCAGCGCATCAAGCTGGATCCCAACCAGATCATGTACATGGGCCACAGCCAGGGGGGGCTCAACGGCCCGCTGTTCATGGCGGTGGAGCCGCAGGTGAAGGCCGGCATGCTCAGCGCCGCGGGCGCCTGCATCCCAATCAGCATCGAGCAGAAGACCGAGCCGGTGGACATCAACCAGCTCGTGCGGGCGGCGGTGCGCATCGGCGACAACGACGTGCTCGACCGCTGGCACCCCACGCTCTCGCTGCTGCAGACCTACATCGAGGTCAGCGACGGCGCGAACTACGCGCGCTTCTGGTTCGACGAGCCCCCCGAGGGCTTCGCGCCGAAGAGCGTCTTCATGACCGCGGGCCTCGAGGACGAGTACACGCCGCCCGACGCCATCTTCGCCCTCGCCGCGGCGGGGCGGGTGCCCATCGTCGAGCCGGTGCTCGCCCCCATCGAGGCGCTGACGCTGCTGGGCATCGATCCCGCGGGGCTGCCGCCCTACGGCGGCAACGTGGCGGGCGGCGGCGCCGCCGCCGGCATCGCGCAGTACGCCGATCAGGGCCACTTCGTCATCCAGAACGTGCCCAGCGCCAAGCAGCGCTACCGGAAGTTCTTCGAGGCCGTCGTCCGGGGCGAGCCCAAGATCTACTGACCCGGCGCGCCCCCGACCGGGCGCCTTGTCAGGCGACCGTGGTCGGTGTAACCCTCGCGGCCATGGGACCCCTCATCTACATCGCCATCGGGATGGGCGTGGCCGTCGCGACGGGCCTCGTCATCTCGCGCAAGAAGCAGGCGGAGGCCGACCGCGCGCGCCAGCGCGACGCGACGGTCACCGGCGCCAACGTCACCAACGACATCACCCGCGTGGGCAAGGGCGGCGTGCTGCGGCTGCCCCCCTTCGGCGGCAGCCGAACGCCGATCGAGACCCACGTCACCCGGCGCCACCGCTATCGGCAGGACAGCGGCGACCCGTGGTACGAGCTGGTCTGCGAGCACGGCCGGCGGGAGCTCCTGGTCGAGTGGTCACGGTCTGGGGGCGAGGTGTACGTCACCGGCGGGTTCGAGGACGAGAACCCGTCCCTCGACGATCTGGCGCTGACCGAGGACGACCTGATCGCCTTCGACGAGGGGCGCCGCAAGTCTTTCGAGTGGGACGGGATCGAGTGGAAGCTGGCCGACACCGGCGAGCGCTTCTTCCACGCCGATGATCGCGGGGCGCCGGAGGGCTACTACGCCTGGGAGTTCCAGGCCCCCGACGAGAGCCGCTACCTGAGCGTCGAGAAGTGGGCCGGTGAGGCGGACTTCGAGGTCTACCACCTGTGGGCCATCGACGCGCGCGCCGTCGAGGTCTACGACGCGGGGGCCGCTTCGTGAGCCGCGCAGCCTGGGCGGGGCTGCTGCTCGTGGGCGCCGGGCTGGGCCTGGTGGCCTGGTTCCTGTTCCGCGGTCTGCCGGCGGACGTGGTCGCGGACGCCGACCGGGCGCGCGCGCAGCTGACCGAGACGCAGGCGTCCCTCACGGCGGCGCGCGCCGCCGTGGACGCTGTCATCGCGAAGGATCCGGCCTACCTCGAGGCCCAGGCCGACGTGAAGGCCGCGCGCGCCGCGCTGGACGCCAAGGGCGAGGCCCTCGCGGGGCTCGAGAAACGCTTCGACGACGAGGTGAAGCCCCTGATCGAGGGCGACGATTACGGCGACGCCGACGCGGTCGCCCGGCTGGCGGCCGAGATCGGCGGGCAGACGTCGGGCGTGCTGGTCGGGCTCGACGCGCCGAAGCAGACCGTCGCCGAGCTGCTGTCCTACAAGACGGACCATCAGGCCCTGCTCGAGGGCGCCCGCGCCGCCGCGGCCACCGCGCGCACCCAGCAGGCCGACGCCACGCTGAGCGAGCAGGTCGACGTGGCCGCCGCCGCTTACCCCGACGCCGCCCCCAAGCTGAAGAAGAAGCGGAGCGATCTGCAGGCGCTGCAGCAGCAGACGCTGGAGAGCGCCGGGCGCCTCGAGCTGATCGCCGCCGCCCAGCCCGTCGACTATGT
>JAUHXL010000465.1 GCA_030426945.1 bacterium | reverse complement strand
CGAAGGGCACCGGCTCCCAGCGCTGGATGCTCGGCAGCCCGTCCGGATCGGGCACCAGCCCGCCGCCCATCTGCGTGTAGGGCGTGTCGCCGTCCTGGAAGATGGGCATCTCGACCAGGCCGCTGTAGGTGGTGATGCGCAGCCGCCGCCGGCTCCAGGCGGGATCGCGCCGCACGTCCGTCGGCGCCCGCGTCTGCACCTTGACCGGATCGGTCACCAGCGCGCGCATCGCCCGCAGCTCGGCCACGGGATCCTGCGGCGTGAACACCGTCGCGACGGCGACCTCGGCCGGGTCGACGCCGGCGGTCTCGAGGCACGCCCGCAAGGGCGCCAGCGTCTCGGCGAAGCGCGAGCCGTCGCCCGCCCACGCCGCCGCGAAGGCCGCCGACGGCACCGCCGGCCGCCCGAGATCGGCGCCGAAGCTGCGCAGCACGACGAACCCGTACGACACGTTCGGCTCGAGCACGGTGCCCACGGTGTTCTTCACCTGCAGCGTGTTGGCGTCGACGAACCGATCCGCGTCGGCGCGCACCGCGGCCTCGATGGGCACGCGCCGCCCGCAGCCCGCGCCCAGCTCGATCAGCTGCAGCGGCGAGTCGGCCGCGGTCGAGTCGGCGGGCGCGGGCAGCGCGGCCTCGGCGATGGGATCGTCGAAGGCCACGTAGATGATCGGCATCGTCGCGAAGCCCACGATGTGCTGCTCGATCTCGTCGCGGATGCGCACGAACGAGCCCGAGCTGCCCGCGAAGCCGGCGAGATCCGGCGTGCCGGCCGCGGTCAGCCGGGCGTCCGAGGGCCAGGGCGTCGCGTAGAAGCCCTCACCGCTGGGATCGAAGCGGGGCCGGCTGACCGGCGGCCCGGCGTCCGGCGCCGCGTCGGCCGGCCCGGCGTCCGCGGTGCGCGCGTCGGCCCCGACGCCCGCGTCGCCAGCGGCGTCCGCGGGCGCCGCGTCCGGCGCGGCCGTCGCGTCGCCGGTGGGCCGGGCGTCGCCGAGCGCGGCGTCGTCCGTCGGCGTCGCGCCGTCGGCGCCGCCGCCGTCGTCGCAGGCGGACAGGGCGGCGAGCAGCAGAACGTACCGGGCGAGGGAGCAGAGGCGTCGCATGGCGGCTCCGATCGAAGGATCGTGGCATGCAACGCTCTCGGGGTGGGCCGGGTCAAGCGAACGGCGTGATCGGCGCGTCGCGGGGGTGGGGCGGGCTCGTCCACGGCGGCCGAGGTCAGCGCCGCATCTCGATGGCGCCCCCGTGGACCGTGCAGGTGCGCTGGCCGTCGCTGCCCGTGAAGTCGCCGCGGATGATGCCGCGCAGCGTGTCGGCGTCGACGACGTGATTCAGCGTCAGCTCGAGGGTGGGCGCCGCGTGGCCGCGGACGGCGCGCCGGCCCAGGTCGTCCAGCGTCGGCACGGCCCCCGTCAGGGTCAGCGCCTCACCCTTCATCCGCGCGCTCAGCGGCGTGCCGTCGGACAGATCCACCACCAGCGCGCCGGTGTCCCGCGTCATCTCGGCGCTCACGGTGAAGTCGTGGGACGCCTCGCTGGCGGCGCCGTCGGCGTCCCGGCACACGACGTCGTAGCGCACCCGCAGGCGCCAGGCGCCGTCCAGGTCGAGCTCGGCGATGCGATGCAGGTTCGGCATGGGTCGGCACACCCCCGCGGGCGACGGCGCCGCCTCGGCCAGCGGCGGCGTCAGCCAGCGCGGCCGCTCGGACGCGGCGCGCCCGGCGTCCAGCACCGCGCCGCCGGGGGCGCAGACCTGCTCGCATCCGACCAGGCAGCGGTCGATGTCGCCGCCGGCGTGAGCGCAGAGCGCGTTGCACGCCGCGCAGTCCGGCAGCAAGCCCCGGTCGGGCGGAGCCAGCGCCGCCGGATCGGTCTCGGCGGCGCAGCTCGGCCCGCAGCCGATGCCGTCGTCCACGGTCAGGTCGAACGTGGTGCTCGCCGGCGCGGCGATGCGATCGTCGCAGTAGAAGCCCGGCGCGCAGGGGTCGGCCGCGTCGCACGGCTGCAGCGCCTGCTCGGCGGTCGGCGGCTCGAGCGTCCGCACCGCGCCCTCGTCGTGGGTCCCGTCGGCGCAGGCCGTCAGCAGGTTCAGGGTGCTCAGGGCGCAGATCGTGGTCCAACGCGTCGCGTTCATGGGATGACTCCAGTGTCTCGGTGGGCAGCGGCCCGTTTCGGTTTCGAGACAGGGGGATTGCAGCGGCCGTGCCACGCGTTGCGCCCTGCTCGCGTGTCACCGAGCGCCGTCCGGACGGTCGGTCCGACCGTCGCGACGGTGCCCCACCGTCCTGCAGGCCGTCGGACCGGTCAGTCGCGCGGCGCGCCGGCGCCCACCCAGGCGAGCTGCAGCGCGCCGTGCCCCGCGATGGCCCCCAGCATGATCGGTACACCGGGGGCCGGGGGCGGGATCAGCCGCACGGTCACCGGCGCGCCGTCGACCTGGAGCGCGTGCCGGCCCAGCCAGCTGATGGTCGTGCTGACCGGGTACAGCCCCGTGCGCGCGTGGCGCCGCGCCTCGCGTCGGCCCACGGCCGTCATCAGCCACAGCGGCACCTCGCGCACGCCGTTGGCGGCGCGCGCGTGGGCGACCGCGGCGCCGCGCGCGATGGCCGCGTCCAGGGTCGCCGCGATGCGCGCGGGGTCGTCGCTGTCGAGCTCGAGGTGCACGATGCCGGTCAGGTTGCCGCCGGTGCGCGCGTTCAAGTGCGGGCGCAGATCGACCGGCACGCTGACCCGCAGGGGGTGCTGCGTGAACGCGCGCGAGCGGGCGTACAGCAGCGCACACAGGCGCGGCACGCAGCGGCCCTGCGCGTCGGGCAGCGTCTCGAGCACGACGCGCGGCTCGCCCTCGCACGGCCCGAAGGGTGCGGGTCGGTCGGCCGGCGGCTCGGGCGAGGCGGCGCCGTCGCCGCCCAGATCGGCGTCGCTCAGCGGACCGGCGGGCAGCCCCTCGACGGCCTCGCCGTGGTAGGCCCGCACGGCGTCCTCGACGAACGCCAGCAGGCCCCGGCCATCGGTCACCGCGTGCAGCGCGCGCACGCGCCAGCCCTGCGGGGTCAGCGTGATCGCGGCGACCGGGCCGCGGCCCGGATCGAGCGCGCCGTCGGCCTCGGCGACGGGGGGCGCCACGTCGGTGACCGCCCAGCGCGCCTTGCGCAGGTGCCCACGCAGGCGCACGCGCAGGGCCGGGTGCGCGGCGAAGGCGACCTCGAAGGCGTCTCGCCAGCGCGCGGCGTCCACCGGCCCCGGCCAGTCGAGATCGAGCGTGATCGCGAAGGGCGGCGCCATGCGCCCCGCCGCCAGCCACACGCGCTCGAGGCCGGACACCGCCCGCCCCGCGTCGTCGGCGCCCCCGCTCACGGGCAGGTGACCTCGGCCGGCGTCTCGATGCCCCAGCCGCAGGTCGCCGCGCACAGCTTCAGGTCGTCGGGGGTGCAGGCGCGGCTCAGCGCGGTGTTCACGGTGGTCTCTCCCAGCTTCAGCGTCGGCAGCACGCTGGCCGAACAGTCGCAGCCGGCCTCGTGGTCGACCACCCGCCCGGCGGTGCCCAGGAAGCGCGTCGTGAAGTTGACCATGTAGGCGTCGGTGTCGAACACCCGAAAGGGCTGGGCGTTGTAGATGCCGTGCTGGCCGTAGGGCCGCAGCACGGGCACGCGCAGGCTGTCGTGGGTGCCGTCGGGCCGCTGGAGATCCTGGCGCACGGCCTCGCCGGCGGGCGGGTGCGGCGCCCCGAAGAAGACCTCCTGCCCCTGCACCTCCGGCGGGCACCCCGACTCGCGCGCGCGCGCCGACCAGTCGCTGTCGCCGCACGACCACATCGCGGCGCCGTCGCTCGGATCGTCGGCGTCGAAGAGCACGTTCGGGTTGATCGGGTTGTCCGCGTACCGCTGCAGGCGCCCCACGCCCTCGTACACGCGCGCGTCGACCAGGAACTGATCGACCGAGGTGCCGTAGCGCGGGTCGACCGCGAACAGGGCGCGCCACCCCTCCTCGGCCGGGCGCGCCGGATCGCGCAGCCAACTGCCCAGCACGCCCGCCGCGCGGCCCATGCTGATGCCGGTGTCGACCGGCACGTTGTTGTCGCCCGCGGTCGCCATGTGCAGCACGCGCGGCCCGCCGGGCGTCGCGTTCGGGTCGTACGACACGTCCGCCGGCTCGAGGAAGGTGCGCGCGGCCCAGACGGCGGGATCGGCCGGGCCGATGCCGTGCTGCGCCAGGCCGACGAAGCGGCGGAACGCGGGGGTGTTGCGCTGGAAGCCCAGCCCCTCGTGCAGCGCCACCAGGGGCGCGCCGACCGGGTAGGTGACGCCCTGGTGCCTGACCTCGATCTCGAAGGTGTCGACGGTGGCCTTCACCCGCTCGGTCTGCCCCTCGAAGATCGTCACCTCGAGCGCGTCGGCCAGCCGCCGCGGATCGTCGACCACCACCGGCGTCACCACGTCGTCGCTCAGGCCGAGCACCGGCCGCCGACTGATCGCGTCGAGCGCGTCGCTGGCCACGCCGGTGCGGAACTGCCCCCGCGCGTTGACGAAGGCCCACGCCTCCTCGCCGTTGACCCGGTTGCGCAGCCGCACGCGGTCGCCCACCGCGACGCCCTCGACCCGCGCGAAGGGCAACATGCGCGCCTTGGCGTTGTCCTGCCCGAACAACACCAGCTTCAGCACCCCGCCCGGCGAGGGCTCGCCCTCGAGCCCGGGCGGGCGCAGGCAGTCGCCCACCGACATCTCGCCTTCCGGCACCGGGCGCTGGTGCGCGTCCGTCCCCAGGCAGCCGCCGATCAGCTGCCCCATCATCGGCAGCAGCACGGCGTCGGGCACGCCGGGCTGGCCCGAGCGCACCGCCACGTCCACCAGGCCGGCGCCGCCCGCGTTCGGGCTGGCCGCGGTCAGCGCCGGCTCGGCCCCGGCCATCACGCCGGTGATGATGCCGCCCAGGCTGATGCCCCACATCGACACGTTGGCGCGCGCCCCGCCGATGTCGGGCGTCCCGTCGCCGTCGGGATCGCGCAGCGGGCTCGCCTCGCTGCGCAGCAGGCGCACGAACTGGATGTGCTCGAGGGCGGTCTGCCGCACCATGTCGCGGGTGTGGAACAGGTCGGCGGTCCACATGTCTGCGCCCGAGTCGGGCACGCCGTCGTTGTTCAGGTCGCGATCGCGGCCGCGCAGTAGAAGCTGAGGCAGATCGGTCACTTGGAAGCGGGTGAAGGTCAGCCCGGCCAGGCGGAACAGGTCGGCGTCCTCGACCTCGACGTCGGTGAGCGTGCCGTCGAGCGCCTGCGCCAGCACGTCGAGGCCGTGCCCGTAGGCGTCGAGCGCGCACATCGCGTAGCCCATCGCCGTGGTGCGCCCGACGTGGCTGGTGATGGGCTCGATGCGGCTGCCGCCGTAGCCGTGGCCGTACAGCAGGGTGGGGAAGGGCTTGCAGAAGGGCACGCCGTCCGGGTTGCCCGACGCGCAGTCGGTGGTCTTCTCGTGGGGCAGCACGCACCAGAAGGTCACGTCGGTGCGCCCGTAGGTGGCCTCGCCGCGCGCCGCGTCGACCGCCCAGCGCTCGTCCTGCGTGCTGGGGTAGCGCGGCGTCGCGAGGCCCTGCTTGTCGACCAGCAGGTCGGGCGCGGCGAAGGTGCCGCCGAAGGCGCCGGCGATGGACGCCATGTCCGCCTCGATGGCGCAGCGGTTGGGCTCCCACTCGCCGCGCAGGCGCCACAGCGCGCTCAGCGACATGCCGGCGCAGCCGCCGGGCAGCACCGCGCCCTCGCCCTCGGCGCCCAGGTCGGCGCGCCGCCAGAGGTCGACGCCGTCCACCGGGAACTCGGACGCCAGGCGCGCGAAGGGGCCGTCGCCGTACAGGCCGCGGCGCAGGGCCTCGAGGTCGTGGGTCATCGAGCCGGTGGTGAACGTCCACGCGAACTGCACGTTCTCGACCGCCAGCCCGTAGCGCTCGAGCAGCGCGCCCACCGGCG
>JAUHXL010000464.1 GCA_030426945.1 bacterium | reverse complement strand
AGCGGAAGCTGCAGAAGTACCCGCCGGGCGAGTGAGGACCGCGCGCGGGTGCGTGCGACGATTTGTCGCATCCCCCTCGAGGCGTCCGCGCTGCTAGAAGCCCTAGCGTCGATGGATCAGGGAGAGGATCGATGCGGCGGATCGTCAGCGCCCTCGGCGGGCTGGCCGCGCTCGTGGCGGCGGCGGGGCCCGCCACGGCGTCGTGTGGCCTCGAGGCCTGCCCCTACCGCGCGGCGGCGGACACGGACGCCGCGCTGGGTGTTCGCCTGGGCACGGCGACCCGGCTGACCGGGTTCTCGACGCCCGCGGCCCGCGGCCAAGCCCTCGAGACCCCCGCGCGGGTGGCGTTCACCGGTCTGCCGGACCTCGCGCTGGCCGCCGAGGTGCCGCTCGTCGTGCTCCTGCTCGAGGACGAGACGCGCTCGGGCCTCGGCAACGCGCTGGTGTCCGCCGAGTACTGGCTGGGTGGGCTGGCGCTGGGGCTGCAGGTCGAGCTGCCGGTCGGGCAGGACGCCGTCGCGGCCCCCCACGCCGAGCTGCTGCCCTACCTGCGGGCCGAGGGCGCGCACGGCCGGCTGAGCTGGGGCGCTCGGCTGGGGTGGCGTCAGGGCCTCGACGGCGGCGACGACGGCGCCGGCGCGGCCCCCGCGCGCGCGCCCGCCCTCACCCTGAAGCACGGTGGCGGCCACGGCCCGGCTCCGGCGGCGCAGGGCGACGACGCCCTCGCCGCCGTCTTCATCGAAGATCACGCCGAGCAGGAGCTGCTGTATCAGGCCGAGGTGGGCTGGGCGCTGCTCCCGCCCCTGACGGGCGCGCTGGTGGCGGACGGGCAGCAGGTGATCAGCGACACGACGGGTGATCGCACGTTCCTGCAGGCCGGCGCCCGCGCCGTCTGGACGTCGGGCGACCTTCGCGTGGCCGCGACCGGCCTGCTTCCGCTAGCGTCGACCGAACGCATGGATTGGCGCGCCGAGCTGGCGCTCGGGGTGGACCTTTGAATCGAGACGGGGAGCGAAGCATGGATTGGCAGCGCCGGATCCTGGTGATCTGCGCCGTGGCGGCCCTCGCGGCCACGGGCTGTGACGACCACGACGACGATCACGACCACGGCGACCACAGCCACACGGGCATCGTCGCCAGCGACGTGATGGCCGGGTGTCAGCACTTCGAGTTCGGCCCCCATCACGACGGGGTGAGCGCCGGCGCCGACGCCGCCGGCGCGCCGGCGATCATGCCGCACAACCACTACCGGCTGACGGTGCCGGCGGCGGGCGGGCAGGTGACGCTGACGGCGCCCGGCGAGGGCATCTACTACGTCATGTTGAGCGCGGCCGGGGCGTCGCTGAGCATCACCGACGGCGCGGGCGCCGCGGTGGCGCCGCTCGAGTCGCAGGCGCCGGCCGAGGCCTGCGCGGCGGCCAAGTGGCTGGGGCAGTACCAGCTCTCGGCGGGGCCCTACGCGCTGCGCATCGCGGGCGCCGAGGCGGTCGAGCTGGTGGTGCACGGGCCGATCGGCGCCGACCACCAGCACGGGGCCGACGGGGGCCATCAGCACGGCGACATGGACGGCGGCGTGCACCACCACGAGGGCGACGCCGGCCACGTCCACGAGGGCGACGCGGCGCATCACCACGAGGGCGACGCGGCGCATCACCACGAGGGCGACGCCGGCCACGTCCACGAGGGCGACGCGGCGCATCACCACGAGGGCGACGCGGCGCATCACCACGAGGGCGACGCCGGCCACCACCACGCGGGCGACGCCGGCCACGAGCACCCGCCGGTGCCGGACGGCGGGGCGTCGGCCGATCCGGACGTGAACGCCTACTGCCTTTGCATGCTGGCCGCCTGCCACGATCCCTTCCATGATCGGTGGGGCGTGAGCGACGAGGACGCGCTGGCTGGCTGCGCGGCCGAGGCGGGCGCGCTGGCCCGGGGCGCCGCCGGCGACAACACCGGCGACACGCTGGCCTGCCGCATCACCGCCTGCGAGGCCGCCGACCTCGACGGCGACGAGGCCACCTGCCCCTCGGCGCTGGGCGGCGACGCCTGCCAGTAGCGGCGCGCGGCTACCCTTCGGGCGGCGGCGCCGCCCCGAGCTCCACGTAGAACACCGCCCCTTCGTCGGGCCGCCCCTCTCCGCGGATGCTGCCTCCGTGGCGCCGCACGATCCGCTCGCACGTGGTCAGCCCGATGCCCGTGCCGGGGAAGTCGCGGTGATCGTGCAGCCGCTGGAAAGGCACGAACAGCAGGTCGGCGCGCGCGGGATCGAAGCCCGCGCCGTTGTCGCGGACGAAGAAGCGCTGCGGCCCCTCGGCGCCGATCTCGACGCGCGGCGCGGGGCGGTGGCTGCTGTACTTCAGGGCGTTGCCCACCAGGTTCTGCAGCAGGATGCGCAGGAGGCCCGGATCCCCCCACAGGCGCAGGGGCGCCGGGCAGGCCACCGCGCCGCTCCCCCCCCGAGCCCCGTGAGATCCTCGACGACCTCGGCGACCAGCGCGCCCAGATCCACCCAGGCGCGGCGCAGCGGCGCGCGGGACACCTGCGCCAGCACCAGCAGATCGTCCACCAGCGCGGCCATCCGCTCGACGTTGCGGTAGACGTGGCCCAGCAGCGCCTGCGCGTCGCTGGGCAGGGCGGCCGCGTAGTCGTCGACCAGCTCCGACGCCAGGCCCTCGATGGTGCGCAGCGGCGCGCGCAGATCGTGGGCGGCCGACCAGGCGAAGCCCTCGATCTGACCGACGGCCTCCGTCAACGCCCGCGCCTGCTCGGCGAGCGCCTCGTTCCGGGCCTGGGCCTCCTCGAAGCGACGCGCGTTGCCCAACGCGAGCGCCACGTGATCGGCCAGGCGCGCCACGAACCGCCGCGCCTCGTCGTCGAGATCCCAGCCGGCGCCAGCGAGCGGCAGCACCAGCGCCGCCCCCGCGCCGTCGGCGCCGGTCGACGACACGATGCGCACCGGGGCGCCCGCCCCCTCGTGCCGCGCCGCGCACCCGTCGCGCGACCGATGCGCCGCCATCGGTCGGCGCAGCAGGGAAGCGTGCAGCGCGTTCGCCGACGACGCGTCGGGCGCCGCCACCGCGCGCATGCGGACCCCACCGTCGCGCACCTGCGCGACGCCGCAGGGCAGGCCCAGGTAGCGCTCGACGTGCCGGGCCGCCGCCTCGGACACCGCGCGCGCGTCCGGGCCGCAGCGCGCCAGAGCGCCCGCAAAGTCGGCCAGCTGCTCGGCACGTCGAACCCGCAGATCGGGATCCATCGCGGACCCGGCGGGCACGCCGCCCGGACCGACCCACCCTGCGTCGGATGCCTCGTCCGTCATCGCCCATCCCTCCGGCGGCCGGTGCCCACCCGGCCTCACCCCCCTCAGAGCCGACATCACCCTACTGCGAGATGCCAGCCACCACCACCCCCTCGGCGGTGAAACGCAGGCACACGGCCAACGCATCGCACGCGCCCCCCGGCGCGCACGGCCCCGGCCCGGCCACCGGATCGACCTGGGCGTCGAAGCCGCCGACCAGGCCGATGACAATGTCCACCAGCGCCTCGGTGGGTTGGTCCAGCTGCCCCCCGATGAGACGACAGATGCCCGCCGGCGCGTCGCCGGCGCACTGCGTCTTGACCTGCTCGACCAGCTCGAAGGTCGTCGCGCGCGTCAGGTAGCCGGCGATGGCGCCCTGCTCGATGCGGAAGCCCGGCCCGTCGGCGGCCACGCGGCCGGTCACCCGCGCCGACTCGAGGCCGACGGGCAGCACCGGGCTGTTGGGCAGCGCCAGCGGCAGCACGAAGGGGCCGGGGGGCACCTCCAGCCAGCCGTCCAGCACCTGGGCGCCGTCGAAGCGCACCACCGCGCCGGCCTCGGGCTGGCCGCCGACGAAGCCGTCGGCGGCGTAGCGGAAGGACAGATCCTCGTCCTGGGTGCCGCCGAAGAAGTCGAGCCCCACCGTGTCGAGATCGGCGGAGGCCGTGCCCGGCGACCAGCCCCGGGCGCGGAACAGCAGGACGAGACGCACCCGGCCGCCCGAGGTCGCGCGCACCTGCGTGCTCAGGTTGCCGCCCGCCACCAGCAGCAGGTTGCGGGCCCCGGTGCCGGCGGCGTCCCCGTGGAGCAGGCAGCCGGCGCGCCGGGCGTCGCGGGGCGTGGCGGGCACCTCGAGGTCGTCGACGCGCGCGGCCGGGCCCCAGGCGTTGGTCGGGGCGAGGGGCGTGGCCGTGGGCCCCGCGTCGGCCGGCGCGGCGTCCCCGGCGGCGTCCGCGGGGCGAGGGGTCGAGTCGAGGACGGCCGCGTCGGGCGAGGCGGCGTCCGAGGCCGGGCCCGCGTCGAGGACCGCGTCGGGCCCGCCGTCGAGGTCGGCGTCGTCGCGCAGCAGGGCGGCCTCGGGCGTGGCGTCGGGGTCGGAATCAGGATCGAGCGTCGGGCCGCCGTCGTCGCAGCCCGCGAGGCCGAGCCCCGCGAAGAGGGCCCACCGTCGGCTGAAGTGCATCATCTGATCGCCCCGCTTCGTTCGCGACGTCGAACGCGCGGAGCACACCTTAGCGTCGCCTCCGGCCGGCGACTACCAGGCGGCCAGGATCCGGCTCAGATCCTCGTCGCCGATATACAGCTCCTCGACGCCGGGCTGCTCGATGAGCCAATCGGCGAGCGACTGCGCCTTGGCCCGCGGGCGATCCTCGGTGGCGAGGATGGCCCGAATGCCCAGCACGAGGGCGTCGCGGTCGACCTCGGGTCCCAGCTCGATGTGGTGGTGCTCCTCGAGCAGCGCGAGCAGGGCGCCCGCGCCTTCGCTGTCCTCGGGCTCGCCGTCCGCGTCCTCGTCGTCCTCGTCGCCGTCGAGATCGAGCGCCGCCCGCCCGCCACGCCCGCCGCCCGGGCCCAGCAGGCTGGCCAACAGATCGGCCAGCCCCCCCGCCGGCGCCGCGGTCGGCCCGCCGCCGGGCACGGCGTCGGGGTGCTTCTCCACCGTCACGTCGACCAGCTGCCCCTCCGCCGCCCGCCGGACATCCTCGGCGAGCAGCTCGAAGGTCCACCGGCCGCCTTCGGGCGTGTCGGGCAGGTAGGTGAAGGTGTAGCGGCCGGCGGCGGCGTCGACGAGCCCACCGTAGCCGCACTCGGCCTGCAGCAGGTCGTCGGATTCGACGCGCGTGGCCTCGTCATCGCCCGCCTGGATCGCGGCCCACACCTCGGCCAGAAAGGTCCGCAGATCAGCGGGCAGCGGGATCGTCTCGGTACGGGAGCCGGCCATCTCGCGCATCATAGCCCCGACTCGCCGCCTCGCCTAAAACGCTGTCCCGGCCGCTTGCGGTGCGGCCCTGCGTCATGGTCGAACGACAGCATGAACGATCCGACGCCGAAGACGCTGCATCTGGTGGACGCCACCTACGAGCTGTTCCGCGCCTACTTCGCCATGCCCTCGATGACCGCGCCCGACGGGGCCGAGGTGGGGGCGGTGCGGGGGCTGCTGAGCAGCATGGTCAAGCTGCTGTCCGACCCCGCGGTCACGCACGTCGGCTGCGCCACCGACCACGTCGTCACCTCGTTCCGCAACGACCTGTTCGCCGGCTACAAGACCGGCGAGGGGGTCGACGCGGCGCTGCTCGCGCAGTTCGGCCTGGCCGAGGAGGGCCTGCGCGCGCTGGGCCTCGCGGTGTGGCCGATGGTCGAGTTCGAGGCCGACGACGCGCTGGCGAGCGCGGTGGCGCAGCTCGGCGGCGACTTCGAGCGCGTGCTGCTCTGCTCGCCGGACAAGGACTTCGCGCAGCTGGTCGACGGCGAGCGCGTCGTGCTGCTCGACCGGAAGAAGGACGTCGTCACCGACGAGGACGGGGTGCGGGACAAGTGGGGCGTGTCGCCCGCGTCCATCCCCGACTGGCTGGCGCTGGTGGGCGACGCCGCCGACGGGCTGCCCGGCGTGCCGCGCTGGGGCGCGAAGTCGGCGGCCACCGTCCTGGCGCACTACGGGCAC
>JAUHXL010000463.1 GCA_030426945.1 bacterium | reverse complement strand
CGCCCGCGTCACCCACCCGGGGACCGTCGCCTTCGTCCTCGACCTGATCTTCACCCGCGGGCTCCGCGTCGAGGCGCCGGGCGTCGGCATCGGCCCACCCTTCGAGGGCCTGTCCGACCATCGCCCGGTCTGGGTGACGGTGGGCTGGTGAGCGGGCGCGTGGGGGTGCGAATCTCAGCTCTGCGCGCGGGCCGCGACCGAGCACCGCGACCGCGACCTCCGGCGCTTCACCGGCACCGACCGCGCGCCTCGTCCGGCGGCGAGCCGTCCCCGCGCGCGCAGGTGCCATCGGGCAGGCACGCGCCGCGAAGGCGCGAGGCGGTCGGATGGCGGTCCCGCGATCCGCGCGTCGACTGGACGCCCCACGCCCCCTGGTGAAGACTCGGCGGATGGACGTTCGCCACCTGCCTTCCAGCCTTCTCGCCGGCGCCTTTCGCGGCGCCTTCCAGCTACGGCGGGCCGAGCGTCGGCTCCGTCGCCTGCTCGGCGACCGGCCCCCCGCGCCGCCGCGGCGCGGGCAGGCGCGTCCGGGCGCGCGCAACATCCTCTTCGTCACCGTCGACCAGCAGCGCTTCGACGCGCTGGGCTGCAACGGCGGGCGCGTCGCGCGCACGCCGACCCTCGACGGGCTGGCGGCCACGGGCCTGAACTACCAGCGCGCCCACGTCCACAACGTGGTCTGCATGCCCTCGCGCTCGACGATGCTCACGGGCCTGCATCCCCGCACGCACGGCGTCATCGCCAACGGCATCGCTCTGCCCGAGGACACCCCGAACGTCGCCGCCTGGCTGCGCGAGCGCGCCGGCTATCACACCGCCCTGCTGGGCAAGGCGCACTTCGAGCCGCACCTCGATCCCACCCTGCGCTTCCGCGAGAACCAGCTCGCCGCCGAAGGCAGCCAGGGCCCGTGGCGCGGCTTCGACCACGTCGAGCTCGCCGCCCACGGGCCCCTCGTCGGGCAGCACTACGGTGACTGGATCTGGCGCGAGCACGCCCACGTCATCCCCGGCTTCGGCGGCGTCCTCACCGGCGTGGGCGGTGGCGACACGGGCGCCCCGGAGGTGAAGCGCAACCCCGTCGACCGCGCCCTCTACCACACCGACTGGGTGGCCGAACGCGCCCTCACCTGGCTCGGCACCGTGCCCGAGGACGCCCCCTGGTTCTGCTGGCTCAGCTTCCCCGATCCCCACCACCCCTTCGACCCGCCCGCCGACGAGGTCGCCGCCCGCGTGGACTGGCGCGATCTGGACCTGCCCGCCGCCCACCCCGGCGATCCCGAGCGCATCGAAGCCATCTTGCGGCAGAAGCCGCGCCACTGGCTGGACTGGTACCAGGGCCGCTACCGCAACCCGGAGGGCGGCCCCGTCGCCTTCGAGCCCGCGCGCCTGACGCACGACCAGATCCGCGAGATCAACGCCCTGGTCCACGTCGAGAACGAGCTGATCGACGAGGCCCTCGGCCGCGTGCTCGCCTGGCTCGCCGCCCGTGGTCTGCTCGACCGGACGGACATCGTCTACACCTCCGACCACGGCGAGCTGCAGGGCGACTACGGGCTGCTGTTCAAGGGCCCGTACCCCGTCGAGAGCCTGCTGCGCGTCCCGCTGATCTGGCGGCCCGCGGCCGCCGCCGCCGTCGCGCCGCGCCGGATCGACGCCCCGGTCGGCCACGTCGACCTCGCGCCGACCTTCTGCCACATCGCCGGCGTCCCGCCGCCGGACGCGATGCAGGGCTCGACCTTGCCGGTGGGCCCCGACGCCCGCCGCGAGCGTCTCGTCACCACCTTCGACAGCCAGTTCGCCGCGGTCGGGATGCACCTCGAGACGATCTACCGCGACGGCCTGCTGTGCACCCGCTACCGCGCGAGCACGACGGGCGAGGGCGGGCGCTTCCCGCTGTACTGGGCCGTCTGGGGTCGCGACAGCGTCGTGCCCCGCTACGTCGGCGACGAGGGCGAGCTGTACGACCTGCGGGCCGATCCTCACCAATGGACCAACCTGTGGTCCGATCCGGCTCGCCGCCGCCTGCGCGACGACCTGCTGGCCGATCTGGACGCCCACCTGCCCCCGGCCCGCCAGCCCGCGCTGCCCGTCGACGCGCCGACCTGATCGGCGCAGGCCGCCGCGCGGGAGGGTGTCGACGCGCCCCGCGAGCCCAGGCAGGGGTGACGATTGGGGGCCGGAGCGCGCGAGGCCGTGCCGTCCCCTCGGGTCTCGACGAAAAAGTGAGCATTGTGGGCAGGTTCGTTCGAAAGTGTGGCACGACCCCCGGGGTCAGGGCGGGTCGGTCGGCGTCAGCCAGGGGCTGCGGCGGAGCACCTCGATCTGGTGCGGGCTTAGGGCGCCGGGGGTGGCGTCGACGTACCAGTGCATCAGGTTGCGGCCGTCGGCGTCGGCGGTGTCGGGCAGCGGGTCGGTGGGGCTGCCGGCGGGCTCGGACGTGTGGAACAGGCCCAGGTGGTGGCCCAGCTCGTGGGCGAGCACGGCCCCGAGGGGATCGGGCTTGGACGGATCGTAGGGCGTGAGGGCCAGCGCGATGCCGGAGCGGGGGCCGCCGGGCAGGCCCACCGGGCCGGGGATGCCGCCGGCGGCGCCCAGCGATGCAGCGTCGGCGGGGCCGGCCGGGGGCGGGCCGATGCGGTCGACGACGAAGACGGGCAGGCCGGGGGGCAGCGCGGCGCCGTCCGCGAAGACCGTGGGCAGGTCGCGGTCGAGGTCGTCGACCACCCGCACGCCTTCGTGGGCGACGATGTGCAGCGGCTCGAAGCGGATGTGCGCGGCCGCGTAGGTCTCGGCGGCGACGTCCACGGCGCGCTGCAGGCGATCGTGGTCGGCGCTCGGGGGCGCCGCGACGACCAGGGGCAGCGCGAGCCAGGCGTCGGCCGGGGCTTCGCCGCGGAGCACGCTCAGGTGGACGCTCACCTCGGCGGCCGTGGGCGCGCCCGTCTCGCCGTCGACGCACGCGATGTCCACCCACCAGCCGCCGCCCACGCCGGCGCTGGTCGCGCCGTTCGGCACCAGCACCGTGGTCGCGCCCGGCCGGCCCACCAGCGGGTTCGGGCAATCGGCGCAGCGCCGCGCGTCGTCGGCGCGCGCCCGCCACCCGGCCGGCACGGGCGGCGCGCCGGGGCCGCCCTCGAGCGCGGCCGGCAGGCACAGCGCGGTGGGTGTCGTCTGCAGCGTCAGCGCGAAGGCGCGCGCGTCGCTGGGCAGGTCGAAGGTCACGGCCTCGCGCGCCCCCTCCGCGCCCACCGCCACGGTGCCCAAGGCGCGATGCTCCACCTCGACGCCCGGCGCGCCGGCGTCCGCGGCCGACGGCGCGTCGGCCGCCTCGCCGCAGGCCGCCAACGCCAGCGCCGCCAGGCCCGAGCACAGCGCGCGCGCCGCCCTCATGCGTCGTCCTCCGGCGCCGTCGGACTCGCACGCCGCGGGCGCGCGGCCGCCACGCCGCAGGTCGCGAGGGCCAGCGCCGCCAGGCCGGAGCACAGCGCGGGCGCCGCCCTCACGCCGCTGCCTCGTGCGCCGTCGGATCCGCGAGGGGCGGGCGCGCGGACGCCCGGCCGCGGGGCAAGGCGGCCCGCGCCGCCAGGCCCGAGCGCAACGCGGGCGCCCCCTTCACGCCTCCTCCTCCGGCGCCTTCAGATCCTCCGAGGGCGGGTGCCCGAAGGTGTTCGCGTACAGGCGCGACAGGTAGGGCGCGCTCAGCCCGACGGCCGCCGCCACCTCGCCGACCGTCCGATGCGCGCCGCGCAGCAGCAGGTCGCGCGCCCGCTCCATCCTCCGCCCGCGCAGGAACACCACCGGCGACTCGCCGGTCAGCCGCGGCACCTCGCGCTGCAGCTGCCGCCGACTGACCGCCATGCCCTTCGCCATCGCGTCCACGTTGAAGGCGTCCTCGCCCAGCCGGCCGTCCACCAACGCGAACAGCCGCGCCCGCCACGCGACGTCCGCTTCCGGCTCTTCCGGGGGCTCCGCGGCCTCGGCCTCGGCCGCGGACGCTTCATCCACGCGCGGCGTCGGCGGCGCGGCCGGCGCGCCCACCGATCGCTCCACCAGCCGCGCCACCCGCGCCAGCAGCTCGGGCACGCTGAACGGCTTGGGCAGGTAGTCGTCGGCCAAGGCCAGCCCGTCCAGCCGCGCCTGCTCGCCCGCCTTGGCCGACACCAGGATCACCGGCACCTCGGCCCACCGCGCGTCGGCACGCAGCGTGCGGCACAGCGCCAGGCCGTCGATGCCCGGCATCATCACGTCCGACACGATCACCGCCGGGCGCCGCGCCGCGACCGCCTCGAGCGCCGCCGCGCCGCCCTCCACCGCCCACACCGCGAAGCGCGCGCCCAGGTGCTCGGCCAGATAGGCCCGCATGTCGGCGTTGTCCTCGACCACCAGCACCAACGGCCGGCCGTCCTCGTCCAAGGGCCCGGCGGGCACCCCCGGCGCGGGCGTCGCCGGCGTGAGCCCCAGCCCCGCGGTGTCGATCTCGTCCGGGCGCAGATGCGCCGCGTCCAGCGGCAGCTCGACGGTGAAGGTGCTGCCCTCACCCTCGACGCTGTCCACCGCGATGCGCCCGCCGTGCAGCGCCACCAGCTCGGCCGCCAAGGACAGCCCGATGCCCGCGCCCTCGTGGCGCCGCGTGTCGCCCTGATCGACCTGGAAGAAGCGCTCGAACACCCGCGCGCCGACCTCGCCGGGGATGCCGACCCCCGTGTCGCGCACGGTCACCACCGCCCGCGCGTCGTCCGGCTCGACCCGCAGCGCCACCTCGACCCGGCCCCCCGCCGCGGTGAACTTCAGCGCGTTGCTCACCAGGTTCGCCAGCGCCTTGTCGAGCAGGTCGTCGTCGAAGTAGGCCGCCACCGGCCGCGCCGGCGCGGCGACGGTCAGCGCGACCTCGGCCCGCGCCGCCGCGTCACCGAAGCGCTCGACCACCCGGCGCAAGAAGGCCCCCAGATCGCCGCGCCGCGCCCGCAGCGCCACGCCGCCGTCCGCCAGACGCGCCGCGTCGAGAAGCTGGTCGATCAGCCCGCCCAGGCGCCGCGCGTTGCGGCCCGCCACCGCCACCTTGCGCGCCACCTCGGCGTCCGGGTTCGCCGCCAGGTCGTCCAGCGTGCCGGCCACCAGCGTCAGCGGCGTCCGCAGCTCGTGCGAGATGTTCGCCAGGAACCGTGTCTTCAGCGCGTCCAGCTCGGCCAGCCGCACCGCCTGCGCCTCGACCAGCCGGTTGCGCATCGCCAGCTCGCCGGCCTGCTGCAGCAACACCTCGCGCTGCTGCACCAGCTCGCCCTGCGTGCGCAGCAGCGCGCCGTGCCCCTCCTCGAGCCGCCGCGCGGTGTCACCCAGCTCGACGTTGCGCTGCGCCAGCTCGGCGGAGCGCTCGGCCACGACGCCCTCGAGGTGCTCGGCCCGCCGTCGCTGCAGCCGCGCCCGCTGCCACCCGGCCAGGCCCACCAGCAGGACGCTCGCCAGCGTCAGTGTCGCTGGATACCAGGGCGTCTCGACGAAACGCGGCGGCGCCCGAACGGCCAGCGTCGCCACCGGCCCCCAGGCCGCGCCCAGCGCCGCCTGCACCTGCAGCGTGTGATCGCCGGGCGGCACCGCCTGCAGCACCAGATCCCGCTCTGTCGTCGGCGCGCTCCAGCCGCCCTCGGGCGCCAGCCGGTGACGGAACACGACGTGCTCGGCCCGATCGAAGATGGGCGTCGACCAACGCACCGCCAGCCGCCGGGCGTCGGTCGGCAGCTCGACGCCCGCCGGCAACGGCTCACCGGTGGGTGACCTCAGCGTCACGGTCGGCGGCGGCCGCGGGGGCTCGTCGGTGCGCACCTCGACGACGCCCTCCATGGTGGGGAACACCAGCGTGCCGTCGGGCAGCCGCGCGACGGGCGGCTGCAGCCCACCGTTGGCCTCGCGGGTCGCCATCCCCTCGCCCACCCCGTACACGACGCTGCGCACCGGCGGCCCCCCCGCGAGGCGTGCCTC
>JAUHXL010000462.1 GCA_030426945.1 bacterium | reverse complement strand
TCGAAGAGGCGCCGGCCGCCGAGCATCTCCCACAGGACGATGCCCGTGGAGAAGATGTCGGCGCGCTCGTCGACCTGACGGCCGAGCGTCGCCTCGGGGCAGAGGTAGCTGAACTTGCCCTTCACCACGCCGGGATCGGTCTGGGTGAGCTGGCTGGCGGCCTTGGCGAGGCCGAAGTCGACCAGCTTCACCTCGCCCTCGCGGCTCAGCAGCACGTTGGGCGGGCTGATGTCGCGGTGCACGATGTGCAGCGGCCGATCTTTGGGATCCCGCCGGTTGTGCGCGTGGCTGAGGCCCTTGCAGATCTCGACGGCGATGTAAGCGGCCTGCTCGCGTGGGATGTGCCAGCCGCGCTCGCGGGCGACGTCGAGCACGCCCTTGAGGTTGGTGCCGTCCACCCACTCCATCACGATGAAGTAGGCGTGGTCGGCGACGCCGATGTCGAAGGTCTGGACCACGTTCGCGTGGTTCAGGTACAGCGACAGGCGGGCCTCGTCGAGGAACATCGAGATGAACTTCTTGTTCTTCGCGAGGTTGGGCAGCACCCGCTTGATGGCGACGAGCTTCTCGAAGCCCCGCAGGCTGGTCGCCTTGCCCTTCCAGACCTCGGCCATGCCGCCGGCGTCGATCTTCTGGACGATGCTGTACTTCTGCTGGGCCATCGGGGGCGTCCAGACGGTTGGGAGCGAGGCCAATTAAAACCCAAGACCCCATGGCGCGCAAACCCACGACCGACGCAGCGCGTCAGGCGTGGATCGAGGCCGACGCGCGGGCCCTCGAGCGCCGCCTGCGGCGAGGCGAAGTGCCGCGTGCCGAGCGGTCCGCGGCCCGCGCGCTGCTCGCGGAGGCCTTCGACGCGCTCGCCGCCGGTGAGGCGGGGGCCGAGCTGGTCGCGACGCTGGACGCCGCGGCGCACCCGGCGCCGGTGCCCGCGGCCGCGGCGTGGGTCGGGCGGCGCAGCCTGGGGCGCGTGGCCCCGATGGGGGTGACCGACCTCGTGTGGGTGGAGCGCCTGATGGCGCGGGCCGAGTGGGCGGCGCGCATCGAGCGGCGCGTCGCGCGCTTCCTCGAGGTCACGGGGGGGGCGGCCCTCGGGGCCGGCGCGCGCACGGTGGTCGGGGCGGCCCCGGACCTCGACTTCGATCTGACCCGCGGCTGAGCCGCCGCCTCAGCTCGCGCCGTTGCGGCGGCGCTCGCGCTGCTGGAGCATGCCGAGCAGCTCGGCGGCGGTCTCCTCGATGGCGCGCTCGGTGACGCCGAGCACCGGCCAGTGCGGGTTGGCGTCGAAGATCTGCCGGGCGTACTCGATCTCCTTCTCGATGTGATCGCGCATGCCGTAGGCGGTGTCGCTGGGCATGCCGAGCGACTGCAGGCGGGCCTGGCGGATGCGGAACAAGGCCTCGGAGTCGATCGACAGCCCGAACACCTTCTCCTGATCGATGCGGAAGAGCTCGGCGGGCGGCTCGATGCCCATCACCAGGGGCACGTTCGCCACCTTCAGGCCCCGCTGGGCCAGGTAGGTCGACAGGGGCGTCTTGCTGGTGCGGCTGATGCCCACCAGCACGATGTCGGCCTTGTGCAGGTTGCGCGGGTGCTGCCCATCGTCGTTCTTGACCGCGAACTCGACCGCCTCGATGCGCCGAAAGTAGGCGTCGTCGACCTGGTACAGGCCGCCGGGCGTCGCTCGCGCCTCGACGTGCAGCAGGCTGCCGAGCTTGGCGATGAGGGGGCCGATGAGGTCCACGTCGTCGACGCCGGCGTCCACGGCGAGGGCGCGCAGCAGGTCGCGGTGCTCGGGGTTGACGATGGTGTGGACCAGCACGGCCTGCTCTTCCGACGCCTTCTCGACCAGATCCTCGATCTCGTGGGCGGCGCGCACGTGGGGGAAGAGCACCAGCGTCACCTCGACGCCCACGAACTGCTTGAGCCCCGCCTCGACGACCTTGCGGGCGGTGTCGCCGGTGGCGTCCGAGAGGATGAAGACCTTGCGTTTCATGGGCGTTCCTGCGACGTGACCCGGGACGGAGTGACCGGATGGAGGCTACACAAATGGCCGACGAAGAGTCGATGGTCAAGTGGCTGTGCGTCGAGGGCGTGGCGACGCTCACCCTCAACCGCCCGGATCGACGCAACGCCCTGTCGAGCGCGCTGGTGCAGGCGCTGCGGGCCGCGCTGGCGCGCGCGCGCGACGACACCGAGGTCCGCGCGGTGGTGCTGACCGGCGCGGGCGAGCGGGCCTTCTGCGCCGGCGGCGATCTGGCCGGGGGCATGGCCGGGGGCGGGGGCGGCTTCCCGGCGCAGGTGGCCGACAAGGGGCGGTTCGCCGAGCTGGTGCTCGAGATGCAGGCGCTGGGCAAGCCCATCGTCGCGCGCCTCAACGGCGACGCGATGGGCGGCGGCGTGGGCCTGATGCTGGCGTGCGATCTGGTCGTGGCCGCCGAGGACACCCGCGTCGGGCTGCCCGAGGTTCACGTCGGGCTCTGGCCGATGATGGTGACCGCGCTGCTGGTGCGCCACGTGGGCCGCAAGCAGGCCGCGGAGCTGATGCTGCTGGGCGAGAAGCTGTCGGCCGGCGAGGCGCGCGCGCTGGGCCTGATCAACCGGGTCGTCCCGCGCGACGCGCTCGACGCCGAGACCGCGCGGGTGGCCGGGGCGCTGGCCGCGCGCTCGCCCGCGACGCTGAAGATGGGCCTCGACGCCTTCCACCAGACCGCCGACCTGCCGCTCGAGCCGGCCCTGTGGGCCCTGCGTGATCGGCTGGTGCTCAACACGCTGCTCGAGGACGCGGGCGAGGGGGTCATGGCCTTCCTGCAGAAGCGTCCGCCCGCGTGGAAGGGGCGCTGAGCACCTCGGGGGCCGGCAGCGAGAGCGTGGCCACCGCGCCCCCCGCCGGGTGGTTCGCGACGGTGAGATCGCCGCCGAGGCTGCGGGCGAGCGCCATGGACGTGTAGAGCCCGAGGCCGGTGCCCTGGCCGGGTGGCTTCGTGGTGAAGAAGGGCTCGAACAGGTGCCGGCGGGCTTCGACCGTCAGGCCGGGCCCGGCGTCGTGGATCCGCAGGCGCAGCTGATCGCCCTCGATCGTGAGGGCGACGCGCACCTGCCCGTCGGGGGCCGCGTCGCGCGCGTTCTGCAGCAGGTTCACCCCGATCTGCACCACCGGATCGAGCGGAAAGCGGGCCCCGCCCGCCGCGTCCAGGGTGACCGCGACCCGATCCCGTTCGTGTGTGAACACCACGGCGAGCGCCCGGTCGAGCGCCGCCGCGAGCGCCGCCTCGCCGGGGCGCGTGCTGGGATCGAGCCGCTCCACGCGGCCGAGCAGCGCGTGCGTGATGCGTCGGCAGCGCTGCACCTCGGCGACGATCACGTCGGCCGACTCCGCCACGTCGGCGCGCAGCGCGGGGGGCGCGGCGGCCTGGTCGAGCGCGTCGAGGATGTCGCGCCCCAGCGTCTGGATGGTGGCCAGCGGCGTGTTCAGCTCGTGCGCGACCCCCTGCACGGTGCGCCCGAGGCTGGCGAGGCGCTCGGTGATCATCAGCTGGCGCTGGTGCAGGATGTCGGTGGTGCGGTCGAGGTACAGCGTGAGGAAGCGCCCGGGCGTCGGCATGGGCAGGGCCATGACCTCGTAGATGCGCTCGTCTTCGGGCTGGGGCACCGCGAACCGGCACGGGCGCTCGAGGGGCAGGCAGCCGAGGCCGCCGTTCTCGCAGGGGCTCTCCCGCCGGCCGGGGCAGATCCACGGCGTGTCGGTGCGGAGGCCGAACAGGCGCTCGGCCTGGTCGTTCTGCCAGGTGACCTGGCCCCCGGCGACCACCTCGAGGCCCGCGCCCAGCCCCTCGAAGGCCAGCGCGAGCAGGGCGTCGGCCTGCCGGCGCGCCCGCACCTGGTGGCGCAGCTCGGCGGTCAGGCGGGCGGCGAAGTAGGCGGCCATGCCCACGGTGGCGCCGACCGCGCCGACGGCCAGCAGCAGGTCGAAGGGGGGGGCGGGATCCCAGCGGCCCACCTGCAGCGCGGGCACGAAGGCGACGGCGACCTGGAAGGCCAGGCCGAGGGCCGAGGCCGCGCCGGTGATGCGCATGGCGCGGCGCCCGCCGAGCAGCGCGGCCAGCAGGACCGGGAAGACATAGAAGCCGACGAAGGGGCAGGCCGCGCCGCCGGCGGCCCAGAGCACGATGGTCAGCGCGCCGGTGTCGAGCAGGGCCTGGCCGACGTGCTGATCGTCGGTCTTGCCCAGGCGGCGCGCGCGCCAGGTGAAGAAGAGGTTGCTCGCGACGCCCAGCAGCACGGCGGCGGCCACGACACCGCCGTCGACGCCGGGCACGAGGCCGCTGGCGGCGAGGGCCGCGCCGGCGCTGACGCCGGCGAGCGCGAGCCAGCGGAGGCGGATGAGCCACAGCAGGCGAGCCATGCGGTCGGGCGTCGTCGGCACGGCGGCATGATAACGGCGCCGCGCTTACCTTGACACCCGGCCCTGATCGGGCGATTCACAGGCCATGCGAGCCCTTGCCATCCGAGCGTGGACGCCTCTCCCCGTCGGCCTCCTGGTCAGCCTGCTGGCGGGCGGCGCCTGGGCGCAGCGCGCCGGCCCCGACGGGGGCGCGCCCGACGCGCCGGCCGCCGCCGAGCCCCTGGCGCCCGTCGAGCCTCCCCCCGACGTGCTCGAGCCGCCGCCGCTGCCGCCCCCCGACGCCGACTTCAGCGCCGACCGCGCCCTGTTCGGTGAGGTGCGCACCGCCCCGGAGGACGTGCTCGCGGCCGAGCGCGCCGCGGAGCGCGCGCCCGCCGCGGGCGGCGGGCCGCTGTACGCTCAGATGCCGGGGCTGGCCTGGCTGACCCAGGCGGTGGGCGGGGTCTTCGGCGCGGGCGCGGTGGGGCTGCTCTTCGGCAGCATCGGCGAGGCCATCGACCCGGGTGACGATCGCCTGCCCCTCGGCGGCTTCCACGGGCCGGCCATCGGCGGCCTCGCCGGCAGCTTCGTCGGCAGCGCGCTGGGCGTCTGGGGCGCGGGGCTGCTGTTCGACAAGGACGTGCCGGTCTGGTGGGCCGTGGCGGGCGCGGGCATCGGCACCGCGGTCGGCGGCGGCGCCGCGGTGGGGATCGCGGCCGGCCTCGACGAGGGCGACGGCAGCGCGGCGCTGGCGGTCGGCACGTTGATCGCGGCGCAGGTGGCGTTGGCCATCCTCTTCGGGGACTACGCGCTGCCCGACGCGCCCCGGCCGAGCGCGCCGCCGGCGGTGGCGCCCGTGGGCCAGCCGGGCGAGATCCGCCTCATGATGCCGCTGCTGCAGACGAGCTTCTGACCGGGTGTGCCCAGCGCGGCGCCGCGCCCGCGCGCGACGAGGGGACACCCTCGAGCCGCCGCGGGCGCGATCAGGGCTCGCGGACGAGCAGCATGCGGGCCAGCGTGCGCGTGTGATCGTCGTCGCCCCACAGGGCGGCGCCGACGTCGCCGCTCGCGACGCGCAGCAGATAGGCCGACATCACCTGGAGGATGGCCGCGCGCACCGGGAAGGCCGCCGCGCCGGGCGCGCCCTCGGCCCACACGCGCACGGCGGCCTCGAGGCGATCGACGAGCGCGGCCAGCTTCTGGACGACCAGCGCGCGGCCGGTCGAGCTCGTGTCGACCAGCTCGCGCAACACGATGGTCACCAGGCCGGGGCGGTCATCGGCGAAGGCCAGGAGGCTCTCGACGACGCCGTCGATGTTCTCGGCGAGCCCGCCGCGCGCGCTCATGGCGCTCGCCGTCGCTTCGGCCAGCTCGCCGAAGGCCCGCTCGACGACCTCGGCGTGCAGCTTGGCCTTCGAACCGAAGTGGTACAGCAGCGACGAGCGGCGGATGCCCGCGGCCTCGGCGATGTCGCCCAGGCGGGCGTCGCGGAAGCCGTGGGCCGCGAACTCCGCCTCGGCGGCGCGCAGCAGGCGGGGGACCGTGTCTTCGCGCTGGGCGTCCTTGCGGGGCCGGCCCACCTTCACTCGGCGG
>JAUHXL010000461.1 GCA_030426945.1 bacterium | reverse complement strand
TCCGCGACCTCGCCGACGAGGCCGTCGGCGGCGCGCTCGAAGACGCCGGCTTCGCGCCCGACGCCACGGCACCCGTCGACGCGATCCACTTCGCCAACTGCGCCATGCACGCCTGGGGGCAGGCCAACATCCGCGGCCAGGTCGCGTTGGCCAGCCTGGTGCGCGACGGCCGGCTGCCCGCGCGCGCGCCGGTCACCAACGTCGAGGGCGGCTGCGCCACCGGCAGCCTCGCGCTGCTCGGCGCCGTGCGCGACGTGCTCGCCGGCCAGGCGCAGGTGACGCTCGCCGTCGGCGTCGAGAAGGTGCTGCTGCCCGACGATCCCGTCGGCACCTTCCAGCTGTTCGCCGGCGGCATCGACCAGCGCGACCCGAAGCGGTGGCAGACCTTCTTCGCCGCCGAGGCCGAGCGCCTGGGCCTGGACTGGGCGCCCCACCCGCAGCGCATCGTCTTCCTCGACGTGCACGCGCTGCAGGCCGCCTGGCACATGAAGACCTTCGGCACCACCGCCGAGCAGATCGCCGCCGTTGCCGCCAAGAACCACGACCACGGCGCCCTGAACCCCAAGGCCCAGTACCAGGTGGCGATGAGCGTCGAGCAGGTGCTGGCCGACAAGCCCGTCGTCGGCCCCCTCACCCGGTCGATGTGCAGCCCGATCAGCGACGGCGCCGCCGCCGTCGTCGTGTGCAGCGAGGCCTTCCTGCGCGCCCAGTCGCCCGAGGTGCAGGCCCGCGCCCTGCGCGTCCGCGCCGCCACCCTCGCCGGCGGCGCCTACCGCCCGATGGAGGCCGCCAGCGTCGCCCACCGCGCCGCCCAGATGGCCTACGCCGCCGCCGACCTCGGCCCCGCCGACGTCGACCTCGCCGAGCTCCACGACGCCACCGCCTTCTGCGAGATCCTGCACACCGAGGCCCTCGGCTTCTGCCCCCCCGGCGAAGGCGGCCCCTACGCCGCCAGCGGCGCCACCCGCCAGTCCGGCGCCCGCCCCATCAACCTCTCCGGCGGCCTCGCCAGCAAGGGCCACCCCCTCGCCGCCACCGGCCTCGGCATGATCGACGAGCTCGCCCTCCAGCTCCGCAACGAAGCCGGCCCCCGCCAGGCCCCCAACGCCCCCCGCGTCGCCCTCGCCCTCAACGCCGGCGGCCTCATCGGCTTCGACGAAGCCCTCGCCGCCGTCACCCTCCTCGACCGCCCCGCCTGATCCCCGGGGGTCGATCCTCGGGGGTCGCGATCCTCGGGGGTCGTGCCACACTTTCGAACGAACCAGCTCACTTCTTTCACTTTTCTCCGGTGGGCGGCGCCGGTTCGGATCGGCGCCCGACCCGCACCCAGTCATCGACCGGAGGGGCTATCAGCTCTCAGCTTTCAGCTCGCCGGCTTCGCCGAGCTGTCAGCTCCGCTTGCGCCAGACCGGAAGCCGCGGCCTGAGCGCGCCGATGGGATCGCCGATGGGGTCGTGCCACACTTTCAATCGAACCCGCTCACTTCTTTCACTCTTCGGCCGCGGCCCCCTCGGCTCGGTCGCGATGCGTCGACGCTCGGCACCGAGCCCCGAACCGTCGACCCTGCCGACCCGCTGCAAACCCAGCACAGCGAACGAGCCCGGCTGACAGCTGATAGCTGATAGCTGATAGCCCGCCGGAGCAAGCACCACGGGCCCGTCAACAACCCCCCCGCGCCCGTGCCGATTGACCTGCCCCCCCACCTTGATAAGGTCACGCCACCACCACGGCGGAGCCCAGCCCATGGCCCTCGACCTCGACGCCCTGCGCGCCCGCATCGAGCACCGCGTCGGCGAGATCACCGGCGAGCGCGTCGCCGTGCAGACCCTGACGCCTCTCACCGGCGGCGCCTGCCAGGACAACTTCCGCGTCGAGCTCAGCGTGGGCGACGGCGAGCTCGAGGTGATGGCCCTGCGCAGCGACGCCAAGACCTCGCTGCCCGGCAGCCTGCGCCGCGACGCCGAGTGCGCCGTCATCCACGCCGCCGTCGCCCGCAACGTCCACACGCCGGCCGCCCGCTGGCTGACGCAGGATCTCGTGCGCCCCGGCGCCTGGGCCTACTTCCTCGACTGGGTCG
Organism: bacterium; assembly: GCA_030426945.1. Lineage (GTDB taxonomy): Bacteria > Myxococcota_A > Bradymonadia > UBA7976 > UBA1532 > JACKDN01. Next base: position 3,903 of record JAUHXL010000461.1, on the reverse strand, counting down.
AAGGCGACGCCATCGGCGCCCGCGTCACCCGCCACCCGACCCTCGAGGCCGCGCGCGCCGAGCTCCCCCGCCAGCTCGCCCGCACCCTGGCGGCCATCCACTCCATCACCCCGGCCGACCACCCCGACCTGCCCCTGGACCGCGAGCCCTTCGGCCGCGACGACGATCCCGCCCAGGCCGCCATCGACTTCGTCCGCCGCACCCTCGACGCCCTGCCCCACGACCGCCCGGCCAGCGAGTTCGCCCTCCGCTGGCTGCGCGACCACGCGCCCCCAAAGCGCGAGGTCACCCTGGTGCACGCCGACTTCCGCACCGGCAACTTCATGGTCACCCCCGAGGGCCTCGCTGGCGTCCTCGACTGGGAGTTCGCCCACTGGGGCGACCCCATGGAGGACCTGGGCTGGCTGTGCGTCCGCGACTGGCGCTTCGGCCAGGTGAAGCAACCCGTCGGCGGCTTCGCCTCGCGCGCCGACTTCTACGCCGCCTACGCCGAGGCCAGCGGCCGCACCATCGACCCCGCCCGCGTCCACTGGTGGGAGATCTGCGGCAACCTGCGCTGGGGCAGCGCCGCCGCCGTTCAGGGTCAGCGCTACCTGAAGGGCGAGAAGGACATCGAGCTGTTGGCCATCCCGCGGCGCGCCGCCGAGATGGAGTACGAGGCCCTGCGCCTCATTCGGATGGGAGCGTAGCCGCCATGCAGGACTTCCCCGACAAGGCCACCCTGCTGGGCGCCGTCGCCGAGTTCCTCGACAAGACCGTCCGCCCCGCCCTCGACGACAAGGGGCTGGCCTTCCGCGTCCGCGTCGCCGCCCACATGGTGGCCACCGTCGCCCGCGAGGTCACCTTCGAGGGCCTGCACGACGCGGCCGAGCTGAGCCGCCTGCGCGCCCTGCTCGATCGCACCGACGAGCCGCTGCCCCCCAACGACATGGCGCGCCGCGCCACGCTGACCGAGCTGAACGCCGAGCTGGCCCGCCGCCTGCGCGAGGACGCGCTGACCGACGACGACCAGGACGCCATCCGCACCCACCTGGTGCGCACCCTCGAAGAGAAGCTGTCGGTGGTCCAGCCGCGCTTCGACGTGAAGATGCGCATCGAACAGCCCCCGGAGCCTCCGCCCGAGGCCCCCGCGACGGAGCCCCAACGATGAGCCTGCCCGAGGCCGGCACCTTCCTCCTGCCCCCCGCCCTGGCCGAGCTGCGCCCGCGCGTGCGGGCCTTCGTGCAGGACGAGGTCATCCCCGCCGAAGACGCCGTGCTGGCCGAGGCCCGCGACGGCACGAGCCCCACGCTGGACGCCCTGCGCCGGAAGGCCCGCGCCGCCGGCCTGTGGACCCCCCACCTGCCCGAAGCGTTCGGCGGCCTGGGCATGGGACCCATGGGCATGTGCGCCCTGTTCCGCGAGATGGGCCGCAGCCCCGTCGGCGCCGCCGCCTTCAACTGCGACGCCCCCGACCAGGGCAACATGGATCTGCTGCTGAAGTCGGGCAGCGAGGCCGTGAAGGCGAAGTACCTGAAGCCGCTGTGCGACGCCGAGATCACCAGCGCCTTCTGCATGACCGAGCCCGCCCCCGGCGCCGGCGCCGATCCCTCGAACCTGCGCACCACCGCCACCCGCGACGGCGCCGGCGCAGGAGGTGGCTGGGTCATCGAGGGCCACAAGTGGTACAGCACCGGCGGCGAGAACGCGGCCTTCCTCATCGTGATGGCCCGCACCAGCGACGACCCGCGCACCGGCGCGTCGATGTTCCTCGTCGACCGCCACGCCGAGGGCGTCGAGTACGTGCGCCGCATCCCGGTGATGAGCGAAGACGTCCTGCACCACCTCGAGGGCGAGTTCCGCTTCCACGGCGTGCGCGTCGGCGACGACGCCGTCCTCGGCCAGATCGGCGAAGGCTTCCGCTTGGCCCAGGTGCGCCTGGTGCCCGCCCGCCTGACCCACTGCATGCGCTGGCTGGGCCTGGCCGACCGCACGCTCGACCTGTGCCGCGACTACGTCACGCGCCGCAAGAGCTTCGGCAAGGAGCTCGCGCGCCATCAGCTGATCCAGCAGATGATCGCCCGCAACGCGGCCGGCATCCACGCGGGCAACCTGATGACGCTGCACTGCGCGTCGATGCTCGAGGCCGGGCTGGACCGCGAGGCCAAGCCGTACAGCAGCATGGCGAAGAACCACGTCGCGAACCTGCTGTGCCAGGTGCTGGACGACGCGATCCAGATGCACGGCGGCCTGGGGTACAGCGAGGACGTGCCGTTCAGCCGGTGGTACCGCAGCGCGCGCGCCGCGCGGATCGCGGACGGGCCGGACGAGGTGCACACGATGGTGGTGGCGCGCGATTACCTGCGGGGGAGGTTGGACCTGCTGGTCTGACCAGGGGTGCGGTGCTCCGCCGCAGCGCGCCGTGGTCGTGATCGTCGTCGTGGTCGTGGACGATGCAGGCGGGTTGGCGGGGTGTTTGTGGCGGACCTTGAACCGCTGGGGCGGTTGGGTCGGACAGATCGACTACGACTACGACTACGACTACGACCACGACTACGGTTCTTGGAGGCTGGGGTTATGCGGATCCTCTATGGCATCGTCGGCGAAGGCATGGGCCACGCCACCCGCAGCCGCGTGGTGCTCGAGCACCTGCTCCAAGGCGGCCACGACATCCACGTCGTCGTCAGCGGCAAGGCGCATCGCTTCCTCGTCGACCGGTTCGCCGACCGCGAGCGCATCCGCTTCGACGAGATCCACGGCCTGCAGCTACGCTTCGAAGGCAACGCCCTCGACAAGAGCGAGACCTTCCTCGCCAATCTCGAGACGCTGCCCGCCGGCCTGCTGAAGAACATCGACGTCTACCGCAAGGTGGCCGAAGCCGGCTTCGACCCCGAGCTGGTCATCAGCGACTTCGAGTCGTGGGCCTTCCTCTACGGCCTGAACCACCGCCTGCCCGTCGTCAGCATCGACAACATGCAGGTGCTGAACCGCTGCGAGCACGATCCCGACGTGCTCGAAGGCGAGAAGACGTCGTTCCGCCTGGCCCGCTGGATCGTCAAAGCGAAGATGCCCGGCGCCTATCACTACCTGGTGTCGAGCTTCTTCTTCCCGCCCGTGCGCAAGAAGCGCACGACGCTGGTGCCGCCCATTCTGCGCCCCGAGATCCTCGCCGCGCGCCGCGAGCCCGGCGACCACGTGCTGGTCTACCAGAGCGTCGCCGCCAGCGCCCGAGCCCTGCTGCCCCTGCTGCAGGGCCGCCCGGAGCGTTTCGTGGTGTACGGCGCCGGCAAGGAGGGCACCGAGGGCAACGTGACCTACAAGGGGTTCAGCGAGACGGGCTTCGTCGACGACCTGCGCACGGCCCGCGCCGTGATCGCGGGCGGCGGGTACTCGCTGATGGGCGAAGCGGTGCACCTCAAGGTGCCGATGCTGAGCGTTCCCCTCGAGGGGCAGTTCGAGCAGACGCTCAACGCGCGCTACCTGGCGAAGCTGGGCTACGGCGCGTGGAGCGAGACGCTCGACGCGGAGGTGCTGGACGGGTTCTTCGGGCGGGTCGATGACTGCGCGCAGGCGCTGCAGGCGTATCCGTCGCCGGGGAACGAGATCTTGTTCGGGTGCGTGGACGAGTTGGTGCGCGACGTGGCGCTGGACGAGCCGCGGCCGGCGAGGCTGGAGGCGGTGGCGATGGGGAAGTGGGAGGGGTGAGAGACGCCTCCGCGGTTGTGCGGAGACTGCGCGGCAGCCTATCGACTGGGCGGCGGGCCACGTACGCCGCGCCTCGCAGATGGCGCGCCCCGCGACGCCAACGGTCTCTTCGCGACTGAGGCGCCGCGGGTCGCCAAGGTTCGAGGAAGGTACTCCGTACCTCCCTCGAGCTCCCACCGGCCAGGGCTCCGCCCTGGACCCCTTCGGACTCACGAAGGC
>JAUHXL010000460.1 GCA_030426945.1 bacterium | reverse complement strand
GCGCGTCCGACGCCGGCGCCCCCGCCGCCGACGCCGGCGCCCCCGCCGCCGACGCCGGCGCCCCCGCCGCCGACGCCGGGACCTGATCCCGCGGCCGCCGCCGCCGCCATGAACCCGCCGACACCGTGTCGTTCGCGCGCCTGCCTTTGCTAGGGTGGCAGCCGAACGCGCGGAGTCATCCACATGCTTCGATTCGTCTGCCTCGTGCTCGTGCTGCCGGGCTGCATCCCCGAAGGCAGCGGCCAGGACGGGGATCCCGACGCGGGCGCCGCGTGCGTCCCGGGCCGCGCCGAGGCCTGCGCCTGCGAGGACGGCCGCAGCGGCAGCCAATCCTGCGGCGACGATGGGCGCTTCGGCGCGTGCCGCTGCGCCCCGAGCGCCGGCGACGACGGCGGGGTCGGCGACGCCGCGCGTCCGCCGGTGGACGCCGCGATCCCGCCGGACGCGCAGTCGGGCGCCGACGGCGGCGCGGCCTGCCCCGCCGGCTCGACCGAGACCCGCCCCTGTGGTGTGACGGGCGGCGGCATGGCCACCCGAGCCTGCGCGGGGGGCGTGTGGGGCCCGTGGAGCGACTGCGCGGGCGGCGACTGCGTCGACGGCGCGGTCGAGACCGAGTCCTGCGGCCAAGGCGGCGAGGGCCGCCGGTCGCGCACCTGCGACGCGGGCCTCTGGTCGAGCTTCGGCGACTGCGAGGGCGCGCCGGTCTGCGCCGACGGCGTCCGCGAGTTCGAGCCCTGCGGGGCGACCGGCGAGGGGACGCGGGGGCGCACCTGCGCCGCCGGCGCCTGGGGGGCGTGGGGCGCCTGCGACGATCCCACCGTCGCCTGCGAGCCGAGCGCCATCGAGGAGGCGCCCTGCGGGCTCAACCGGCGCGGATTCCAGGCGCGCACCTGCGGGGACGACGGCGTCTGGGGACGCTTCGGTGACTGTGACGATCCCGACGCCTGCGTCGACGACCACGCGGCGCGGCGCGACTGCGGGCTGAACGGCGGGGGCGCCGAGCGCCGCACCTGCGTCGAGGGCGCGTGGTCGGCGTGGTCGGCCTGCGCGGATCCCGACGTCTGCGTCGTGGGCGCCGAGCAGGTCGAGGGCTGCGGCGCGGGCGATCGCGGCGCGCGCCGCCGCGTGTGCCTCGCGGGGCAGTGGGCGCAGTGGTCCGCCTGCGAGGGGGGCGAGCCGGAGTGCGCGGGCGGCGCCGTCGAGACGGAGGCTTGCGGCCGCGACGACCGCGGCGAGCGCACGCGGCGGTGCCAGGACGGGCTGTGGACGCCCTTCGGCCCCTGCGCCGGTGGCTGCCCGGATCGCGAGTCGCCCGACTGCAGCCCGCCGCGCGCCGAGGTGTGCAACGGCATCGACGACGATCAGGACGGGACGGCCGACGAGGGCCTCGTCCTCGACGGGCCGGACGACGATCCGCTCACGCCCTTCGAGCAGGCGGTGGTGGGCGCCATCGCCCGCGGGGTGGACCACCTGCGCGCGCTCGAGGACGGCCGCGGCCGAATCGTCGGGGGCAACGCGCGCCACAACTTCCTCGCCGTGCTCGTGATGCTGGGCCAGCGTTCCCTGGGTCCGCGCGGGCAAGTCCTCGGGTTCGAGGGCCTGCCGCCCGCCGATCAGGCGATGGTGCAGCGGCTGCTGGCGCAGGCCATCGCCGACGACCCGGCGGCCGCGTCGGCGGAGGGGACGCCGTACACCTATGCCTCCGGCGGCAACCTGGCGGCGCTGACCGCCTACCTCGCGACCGGCGGCCCCGACGACGTGGGCGCCGCGGTGGGCGCCGCGGCCGCCGCCGCCAACCTGACGGCGAACCTGCTCGAGACCCAGGGCGCCCTCGCGCCGGGCAACCTGGGCGGCTGGAATTACAACATCCCCGGCGCCCGCGGCGACCTGTCGACGACGCACTACGGCGCGATGGGCCTGGCGTCGGTCGACGGCACGGAGGCGGCCCTCCGCGACATGCAGCCCTTCCTCACGTCGGTCATCCAGCCGGACGGCGGCATGGGCTACAACGCGTCGAGCGACTCGAGCTCGTCGATGACGGCCGTGGGCCTCTGGCTGCTGCGGCTGAGCGGCCTGCCCGCGGACGATGCTCGCGTCGTCGGCGCGCTGGACTGGCTGGCCGAGCACTACCTGTACGACGACATGGTGGGTGGCTTCCGCCCCGCGTCGACCTACATCTACCTCTGGTACCTGACCAAGGCGCTGGCGGTCAGCGTCGCGCCGAACGACCCGCGCTTCGCGGTCCGCCGGCCCGCCGACCTGGGGTATCCCGAGAGCCCCGCCGGCCACTACTTCGACGTCGCCTACACGCTGCTGTCGTGGCAGGACGCCGAGGGCGCCTGGGGCACCGGCGAGGCGGGGTCGCCATCGCCGGGCTGGACCCGCGAGTCCTCCCACGCCTTCGCGCTGCTGACGCTGATGCAGGCCCTGGTCGAGCTGGGCCCGGCGGGCGTCGGGCCGGGGGGCCTGCGACCGGCCTGCGCCGATGGCGTGGACAACGACAGCGACGGCCGCGTCGACGGCGACGATCCCGACTGTCTGCTGCCCTGCGGTGTGACCGAGCGCCCGCGTCCCGTCTGCTCGAACGGCCTGGACGACGACGGCGACGGCTTCGTGGACCACCCGGCCGACCCCGGCTGCCTGGAGGCGGACGGCGCGGCCGAGGACGCCGGCGCCTGCGACAACGGCGCGGACGACGACGGGGACGGGCGCGTCGACTGGCCGGCCGATCCCGGCTGCGCCACGGCGCGGGATCGCGACGAGACGGACGACGGCGAGACGGCCTGCGCCAACGGGCGCGACGACGACGGCGACGGGGCGATCGACTGGCCCGACGACGTCGAGTGCGCGTCGGCGGCCAGCGAGCGGGAGGACGCGGTCTGCCCGGGCGTCGAGGCGCGGGTGGGCCCGGGTCAGTACGTCGTGCGCGGCACGCTGGAGGGCGCCGCCGATCAGCTCGACTGGGACTGCGGCGCCGAGGGCGGCGCCGAGCGTGTCTACCCGATCTTCGTGGACGGCCCGGCGTCGATCTTCGCCCGGCGCGCGGGGGACGACGGCGAGAATCCGCCGGCCCTCGGGCTGCAGGTGGGCTGTGACTTCGACGCGTCGGTTCCGGTCGCGAGCTGCTCGCCCCCAGGGGGCGGGGCGCCCAGCCTGCGGCTCGAGGCGCCTGGGACGGTGCTGCTGCTCGTCGGGGGCGCCGGCGCCTTCGAGATCCACCTCGACATCCGGCCTCACCGCGCCACCTGCGCCAACGGGCTGGACGACGATCAGGACGGGTGGCTGGACTGGCCGCACGATCCCGGCTGCGCCTCGGCCGAAGGGCCCACCGAGGTCGACCCCGACGTGCCGCCGGCCTGCGCCAACGACGCCGACGATGATCGGGACGGGTGGATCGACTGGCCGGTCGATCCAGGCTGCAGCGGGGCGGGCGACGACGACGAGCGTGATCCCGCGGCGCCGCCGGGGTGCAGCAACGCGGAGGACGACGACGGAGACGGCCGCGTGGATTACCCCGCCGATCCCGGCTGCGACGGCGCGGGCGACGACAGTGAGGAGGACGGAACGCTACGCGCGTGCAGCAACGGCGTGGACGACGACGCGGACGGGCGGATCGACTGGCCCGACGATCCGCAGTGCGTCGCGGCGGCCGATGGAGCCGAGGGCGGCGGCGCGGTGCCGGTGCGCTGCCGGGACGGCGTCGACAACGACCTCGACGGCCGCGTCGACCTGGCCGACCCCGGGTGCGTGGACGCGCGGGACGACGACGAGCGCGATCCGGCCGCGCCGCCCACGTGCGCCAACGCCGTCGACGACGACGCGGATGGCCAGATCGACTGGCCCGAGGACGAGGGCTGCGCGGCGGCGGGCGACGCCTGCGAGCAGGCAGGCTACGGCGTGTGCGACGGGGCGTGTGTGGACGTGTCGACCAACGCGGCGCGCTGCGGGGCCTGCGACGTGGTGTGCGACGACGGCGTCGAGTGCATCGACGGCATCTGCGGGGGCCTGTACCGGTTCGAGGGCGTGCGCAGCGACGTGCCCGACGCCGATCTCGTGGGTTGGCGGCCCTGCCACACCGACCTCTACTCCGGGAGCGGGACGCGGGTGGACGCGCTGGTGGCGGGCTGCGACGGGGACTACGTGATGCTGGGCTGCCGCCCGGTGGGATCGGCCACCTGGAACCTGTTGGCCATGGGCGAGTGGGCCGAGGTCTTCACCGACACCGGCAGCGGCCAGCAGAACGCGCGCACCGCGCACGCGCACAACGGCGTCGAGTGGTACTTCAGCGACCAATGGAGCATCGGGTTTGCGCCCGGCGGCGAGGTGGTCAACCGGAACACCTGCGACGTCGAACAGGGGCGGGGCGACGAGCGGATGTGTTGGCACACCAGCCGGGAGACGTTGAGCGCGGGCTATCGCTGCGGGACGTGGACCGGCGCGGGCGGCCAGCAGCGCTTCGAACGGGCCGTGTGGACCTATCCCTGACGCCCACGGGCGCGGGCCGGGGCGCGCGTTCGCCCAGTCGATGGCCACCGGGTAGACGGCCGGATGGTCTGATTCATAAGTATAAACAATGGTTTATGGTTCGGTGCGGTGCGATTGACGCGCTGCGTCACAGATCGTGTTGACGCGCCATGACGCGCTGCGTTACAAGTCGCGTCAACGCTGATTGACGCGCTGCGTCATCCGACCGGAGGACCCCATGTCGAACCTCGCCGAGAAGCTGCCCAAGTTCGTCCGCACCCGCGTCGAGGCCGCCGAGGCCCGCGGCCGCGAGCTCGCCCAGAAGGTGGATCGCTTCGTCGACGCCCGCCTGCCTCACACGGTCACCGCGCCGCTGCGCACCGACGACGGCCTCAGCATCGACGCGCTGCGCAAGGCCGTCGAGGCCGCCGGTGACGAGCTCAAGGCGTGGGTGAAGCGCGAGCGCAAGGCCGAGGCCGAGGCGACCCCGGCCGCCGAAGAGAAGGCGCCCGCCGCCAAGAAGGCGCCCGCCGCCAAGAAGGCCCCGGCCGCCAAGAAGGCCCCGGCGCGCAAGGCCGCCGCCAAGAAGCCGGCCGCCGAGGGCGACACCCAGAAGCCGGCGTCGCGCCGCCGCGCCCCCAAGAAGGCCGCGACCCCCACCGAGGGCGCCGAGAAGGCCTGATTCCCAGCGTGTCCGCGCCCGCCGCTCCCCCGCGGCGGGCGTCCGGCGCCATCCGGCGCCGGCACAGCGCACGCCGCCCCCCGCGGCGTGCACCCCGGCGGCGGATCGGGTGGCTGCATCCCCCCCGATGATGGTCACTCCGCTCGACCACGGCCCCTCGCTCCGCCGCCGGACCCTCCTTCGCCCCCCTGGGCTTCGTCCCACCGAAAGAACTTCGACAGGTTTGCTCGATAGGCTCGATCCCTCGAGGGACAGAGCACGGGGAAACCACGCATGTCGGGGGACACGGGACGACGCCCGTCGTGGCTGCGCGATCCGCTGGTGCACTTCCTGGCGGCCGGTGCGTTGCTGGTCGCGATCGAACAGGTGCGCGCGCCGGAGGCGGTGGCGACGACCCCCGATCGTCCCGAGATCCGCGTGCAGGCGTCGGCGATCGAGTCCATGCGCGCGGCCTTCGTCGCGCGCAACGGTCGGCCGCCCGGCACCGAGCAGCTACAGGCGGCGCTCGACGCCCACGTGCGCAGCGAGGTGCTGGTGCGCGAGGCGCTCGCGGCCGACTTTCATCGCTCCGATCTCATCGTGCGTCGCCGGCTCGAGCAGAAGATGGAGTTCCTGCTCCACGACCTGGCGGTGGCCGACGAGCCCACCGAGGCCGACGTGCGCGCGCACATCGCCGCCGATCCGGCCCGCTACGCGCCGCCGACCCGGCTGAGTTTCCACCACGTCTTCTTCAGCCGGGATCGCCGGGGGGCCACCGTCCGGGCCGACGCCGAGGCGGCGTGGGCGCGGATGCAGGGCGCCCCGCGTGGTGACGCGCCCTGGACGCTGGGTGATCCCTTCC
>JAUHXL010000459.1 GCA_030426945.1 bacterium | reverse complement strand
CCTCGGCCCCCTGGTTCTCGAGCACGCGCGTCAGCTTGCGGCACAGATCGCGCGCCTCGTCCTCGCCCAGCAGGTCGTCGCGCCCCCGCCGACACTCCAGCGTGAAGCGCACGCCGGCGAAGTTGGCATAGGCCGGGTCGATGGCGATGGGACGGTGCAGCCCCGACATGGGCTGGTAGACGGTGACGCAGCCCCCCAGCAGCCCCGCCAGCGCGGCCAGGTACAGGATCCGGCGACGACTCATCGTGTCCCGCGGGCGCCGGTCATCTGCTCCCCTCGCCTGCGCCCCAGGCGACGCGCGCGGGGGCCGTCGGCAAGGTAGAGCATCGGGCGGCGGGTCGCCACCGTGGCGGCGGGGCCGAATCAGTCCAGCGGGCGCATCGGCGCGAAGTGCAGCGCGCGGACCTGTGCGGCCCCCTGCTCGACCCACGGGCTCACCGGCCCGGCGGGGGCGTCGGTCCAGGTGTGCAGCACCACCCGGCCCTCGGCCTCGACCTGCACCTCGCCGTCCACCACCTGCACCGCCCAGCGGCGCGGCGTCGCGCAGGCGGCCTCGCTCAGCACCTCGTGGGTGAACCAGGCGCGGCCGTCGGGATCGCGGCCCGGGCCCACGCGCAGCAGGCGCACGCGGTGCTCGGCGGGCAGCCACTCCACCCGCAGCATCGCCTCGCCGTCGCGCGCGAAGGCCAGGCCGCCGGCGCGGGCGTCGAGCACCCAGTCGACGGCGCAGTGGAAGTGGGCGTGCGGGGGCGCGGCGTCGCCGAACGCGAGGTCGGCGTCCAGGGCGCGCAGGGTGCCGGTGGGGCCGTCGACGGCGGCGCCGCGGTGGGCCGCCCAGCCGTCGAAGGGCGCGCAGCGCAGGTGCCCCCGCGCGTCGGCCTCGAGCGCCAGCGGCGCCAGCACGCGGTTGCCGGCCGGGTGCCGGTGCATCGCGAACAGCAGCGTCGCCTCGCCCCAGCGCATCACGCGGCAGGCGTAGTGCCCGGGCGGCGCCAGCCGATCATCGGGCGGCGCGCGGAAGGGCCCCTCGGGCGCGTCGGCCACCCAGTAGCGCTGGCTGCGATCCTCCATGACGCACGCGGTGAGGTACCAGCGGTCGCCCAGCGCGAACAGCTGCGGGCACTCCAGCTCGAACCAGCGCGTCGGGCCCAGCAGCGGCGGCGCGACGGTCCACGCCTCGAGGTCCGGTGAGGTCATCCGCCCGACGACGCCGCGTCCGGCCGGATCGCGCGCGCACACCGTCGCCCAGAAGCCCTCCCCCACCCGCGTCGCCTTGGGATCGCGCCACGCCACCCACGGCGCGTCGCCGACCTCGGCCCGATAGTGTGGCCCGGTCGCCTGCCCCGCCAGGCCTCGCGGCGTCCAGACGTGCAGGTCGGGCGAGGTGGCCCGCGCCACGCGCTGCACGCGCCCGCCCTCGGCCGTCGCCAGCGCCGTGTACAGCATGTGCCACGCGCCGTCGTCCGCCCGCGCGACGCTCATCGTCCACAGCATGTCGTCGTCGAGCGCGCCGGGCGGCCCGGTGCGCAGGGCCGGCGCCACCGGCCGCCAGGCCAGCCCGTCCGTCGACACGGCGTGCGCGATCACGTCGTGGTTGGGCAGCGTCAGGTGGAACAGGTGCAGCGTCTCGCCGTCGGCGACCACCTCGATGTCACCGAGCTCGGCGCGCGAGAACCCGCGGGGGCGGTACATGCGGCGTCAGGCCTTGGTGGTCGCCGGCCCGACCTCGGCGCCGGGCGACGCGTCGTCGTCGTCGATCACCTTCGTCGAGTGCTCCGGCCCCCAGCCGAAGCGGGCGTCCTCGGCCCGGCACGTCGCGACGTCCTTCAGGTTGCGGTACCAGAAGAAGTACAGGCCCACCATCGACACCAACCAGATGCCGAAGAAGACGCCGAACGTCTTCCAGTCGTGGAAGACGAAGGCCATCGCCATCAGCAGCATCGAGATCTGGAAGGGCAGCGAGAAGAACAGCGCCAGCATGTCGTTGAGCTTCTCGCCGGTCCGCGCCCGCGACTCCTTCGGCGTCAGCTGCTTCTGCTCCAGGGCCAGCTTCTCGTAGCGCCGCCAGAAGCCCCACGGGTTGATCTGCACGACGAAGTCCACCAGCACGCGCTCGGGGGTCGGCGCGCTGAGCAGGCTGCCCAGGATCGACGCGACGAAGGCCGTGCCCACGATGGCCGGGAACGAGAGGTAGATGGGCCAGGACAGGGCCGCGTTGAAGACCATGCCCGCGACGATGCCACCCGCGGTGCCGACGGCGAACCCGAAGCCGTTGAAGCGCGGCCAGTACCACCGCAGCACCAGCGGCACGAACAGACCCGCCCCGAGGCCCATGGTGATGAGCCCCCAGATGCGGTTGATGTTGGGGACGATGGCCGCGAGGCTGACCCCCGCGACGCACAGGCCGATCGTGGCCCAGCGCGACACGTTCATCAGCTGCTTGCCGCTGGCGTCCGGCCGCAGGTAGCTCTGGTAGATGTCCTTCACCAGATAGGACGCGCCCGCGTTGAGCGTCGAGTCGAAGGTCGACATGGCCGCCGCGATCAGGCCCGCGAGCACGACCCCGCGGATGCCCGCCGGCAGCAGCTCGCCCAGCACCACCGGCAGCACCTGCTCGGGATCCGCGGCGATGAGCGCGGCCGCCGCGCCGCCGTCCTGAATCAGCTTGTAGCCCATGACCACGAGGCCGGCGACCATGGTCCAGCGGAACAGCGACAGGACGATGCTCTCGAGCGTCAGCAGGCCGGCCTCGCGCTCGTTGCGGGCCGCGAAGAAGCGCTGGTCGGTGTAACCGCCGACGCCGCCCATGCCTTCGAGGATCGATCGCATGAACCACATCACGACACAGATGCCGAAGAACTCGAAGATGCCGTTCCACGCCGAGTCGGTCGCCGCCAGCGCGGCGCTCGCTTGGGTGGTCACCGACTCGAGGTTCAGGTCCAGGAAGCCCTCGGGCAGCGTGACCGTGGGGGCCACGGCGAAGGCCTCGACGGTGACGAAGATGGCGGTGAAGGTCAGCAGCAGCATCTGGATGACGTCGGTGAACACCACCCCGTAGAGGCCGGACAGCAGCGTGTAGAACAACCCGACGCTGACCATCGCGGTGGTGCAGGTCACCTCGCTGAAGGGCAGGAAGTAGGTGAGGAACTTCCCGGCCCCCTTCGAGAAATAGACGATCATCCCCAATGAAAGCAGGATGTTGGCGACCGCGCTGAGCAGGTGCGCGGCCTTGCCTTGGGTGTCGGTGCCGAAGCGCAGCTTCATCCACTCGGCGCTGGTCATCACGCGGCTTCGGCGCAGCCATTTGCCGAGGAAGACCAACAGAAGGGCCAGCGACAGACCCACGCCGCCCCGGAACTCGACGAGGAAGCCCTTGTAGCCGAGGCCGAAGACGACGGCGACGATGATCATCGTGCCGCTCATGTCGAAGTTCGACGTGGCGGTCGAGATGCCCAGCACCCACCAGGGGATCTTGTTGCCGCCGAGGAAGTAGTCCTCGATGCCCTCGGACGCCACGCGCGACAGCACGTAGCCCACGACGGTCACGGCCACCAGGAAGCCGACGATGATGACGACGTCGACCGTGGCGAGGTTGGGTCCCATCTGTGCGCCTCCACGGATGTCGGGAGGCCGACCCTACCCCGAAGGCGCGCCGCACGGAAGGGCGAGGCTGGACCCGGCCATCGGGGTGCGGGCATATTCGCGGGCGTATGCCAGGGGAACCAGGGAGGGGGAACGTGGCGGGACGACTATTGGGGCGGCTGTGCCTCGCGGCGACGCTGGCGGGCCTGGGCTCGCCGGCGCTGGCCGCGGAGCGGGCGCTCGGCGCCGGCGCCCCCGAGGCCGCCGAGCAGCGCTATCAGATCGGCCTGCAGATGTACCGGGCCGGGCGCTTCGCCGAGGCGGCGCGCGAGTTCCGCGTGGCGCTGACCATGGTGCCCGACTCGGCCCGCCTGGCTTACAACCTGGCCCGGTCGCTGGAGCGTTCCGATCAGCTCGAGGCGGCCATCGAACACTACCAGCTGTACCTGCGCCTCTCGCCCCGCGCCGACGACAAGGCGTCGGTCGAGGCCACCATCGCGGCGCTGCAGCGCACCCTGGCCGAGCAGGACGGCACGCTGGCGCTGACCACGTCGCCGGCCGGCGCGGTGGTGACCCTGGACGGCAAGTCGCTCGGCCTGACCCCGCTGTCGAAGGCGGTGCGGCCCGGCAAGCACACGCTGGCGGTGACGTTGGCCGCCCACGCGCCCGTCGAGCAGGCCGTCGAGGTGAAGCCGGGCGAGACGACGCAGCTGGCCCTGGTGCTGACGCCGGATCGGGTGGCCGCGCCGCCGCCGACCGTGGCGGTCGAGGCGCCGGCCGACGACGCGAGCTGGCGACCCATCGCGGGGTGGTCGGCCGTGGGCGTGGGCGTCGCCCTGGTGGGCATGGGCGTCGCCTTCAACGTGGCGGCGAACGGTACGGTGGACGACGCCGGCTCGCTGCGGCTGGGCGACGAGGCCGAGCACGGCGCGCTGAGCGACGACCTCGATCAGCAGAGGGCCCTGATGTACGTCGGCTATGGCCTGGGGGCGGCGCTGGTGGCCGGCGGCGTGGCGGTGCTGCTGTGGCCCGAGGAGGACGCCGGCGCGGCGCCGGCCGCGTCGCTCTCCGTCGGCCCGTCGGGCGTCCTCGTGGGAGGTGTGTTTTGAGCGCAGCGAAGCTGGCCCTGCTGGGCGTCGTCGGCCTGGCCACGCTCGGCCTCGCGGGCTGCGTCGACGACCTGCCCGCGCTGGCCGCCTGCCAGGACCACCGTGAGTGCGGCGGGGGCCGCGGCTGCGGCATCGACGGCGTGTGCCGCGCGACCTGCGTGGCCAACATGCAGTGCGCCGCGGGCGAGGCGTGCGTGGTGGGACTGTGTCAGACCCCTCAGTGCGGTCGCGACGAGGACTGCCCAGGTGACGACACCATCTGCCAGATGGGCGCGTGTGTGCCACAGGAGTGCGAAGAGGACCGCGACTGCGAGGACAGCGACGAGGTCTGCGACGACCATCGCTGCGTCGAGGGCGAGGGCGAGGGCGAGGGCGACGCCGCGTCGCCGCCGGAGGCCGCGCCCCCGCCTGATCGCGGTGTCGATGACGCGGGCGTGGCGGACACGGGCGCGGCGGACGGCGGGCCGGATCTGGACGTGAGCATCGCCGACGCCACGATCCCCGACGCGGGGATGGCCGATGCGGCGCTGCCGGACGCGGCCGTTGACGCCGCCCCGCCGGCGCCCGACGCGGGCGTGGCCGATCCGCTGACGCTGCTGCCGGTCGATCCGCTGCTCGCCTGCACGCTCGAGGCCTACGATCCCTTCGACGACGGCGAGGCCACCGCCAACCCCAACGGCATCGCCGGCGCGCCGAGCGTGATCGGTGCGGCCGCGCAGTTGAGCGAGGCGGCCGGCATCCTCAGCCTCACCGCGCCGGCGGCGGGCGGAGCCTACGGGCTTCGCTGGCCGGGCGGCCTGCTTCCGCTGGGTGGTCAGATCGGCGTCCGGGTGACCCGGCTCGACCTGGTGGACGACGCGGACACGGCGCTCGAAGTGGGCTTCACCTACGCGAACAACGGCCAGCTGTCGGGCCACCAGGGGCTGTGGGCGGCGGCGGTGCTGGTGCCGACCGGCACCCCCGGTGAGTTTCGCCTGCGCGTCGACCAGCGCGGTCCGGACGGCACCGTCACCGAGGGGACGCCGTCCGTCGAGATCATCGCGCTGGCGAACGCTCCGCTGCCCCTGGACGTCGTGTTCGAAGCCGGCATGGTCCTCAACGCGCGCGTCCACCGCGCGAACGCCGCACACGCGCTGGTCTCGATGGCCACCGCCGACAACCAGCTCGGGTTGTCCCCGCAGCCGGGCGGACCCAACGCCTATCCCGCGGTGCAGCTTCGGGCCACCGGAGAAGACGGTCCAGCGTCACTGGCGTGGATGGTGACGGCCCACTGCACGCCTCCGATGATGGTCCCCTGAGCG
>JAUHXL010000458.1 GCA_030426945.1 bacterium | reverse complement strand
GGCCCGGTCAACGTCGTCGGCCCGGAGCAGGTGACCAGCCGGGACTTCGCGAAGACGCTGGGCGCCGTGCTCCACCGGCCGGCCGTGCTGCCGGCCCCCGCCTTCGCGCTGAAGCTGGCCATGGGGCAGATGGCCGAGGAGGCCCTGCTGGGGGGGCAGCGCGTTCGGCCGGCGCGGCTGCAGGCCACCGACTACGCCTTCCGCCACGCCACGCTCGAGGACGCGCTGCGGCACACGCTGGGCCGCTGAGCCGATCAGTCGGCGTCCAGCCCCAGGGGCCGGGGAGGCCGCGCGGTCAGCGCCCACCCGGCCAGCAGCGCGATCATGCCCGCCACCGGCACGTGGAACCGACCGATGCTGTGGTACACCGAGTGGACCGCCAGCAGGTACACGATGCACAGGGCCGGCAGCACCAGCCGTGACGTCATCACCGTCTCGGGCCGCCCCCGGCGCAGCGCGATCAGCACCAGCGCCCAGATGCCCACCCACCACCCGGTGAACAGCAGCTTGAGGGCGGCGTAGAGCCGGTCGTCGCCGCCGTAGGGGAAGCGCAGGGCGTCGTACAGCCCGGTCGTGTCGTCGCCCATGAAGTGTCGCTGCTTGTGAAACGCGAGCGTGACGAAGCGCAGGGGGTTCGCCGCGATCCACGCCTTGGCGCGCTGGCGCCCGTTCTCGGCGCGCTCGATCTCGTCCGCGCCCTCGAGCGTCTCGGGCAGGAGCGGCGCGTAGCCCCCGCTGGCTCCCTCGTGGTTGCCGCGGTACAGGTTCGGGCCGCTGTTCGTCGTCAGCAGCACCGGCGCGCCCAGCACCCGGTGGTTGCGCGCCGCCCAGGGCGCGAGGATGATCACGACGCCCACCGCCACCGGCGCCGTGCGCCGCAGCGTCGCGCCCCAGGAGCGCGTGCTGACCAGCGCGTGCGCGGCCAGCGCGGCGGGCAGCAACACCCAGCTGCCCTGCGTCATGGCCAGCGCGCCGGCCAGCAGGCCCACGCCCAGCAGGCTCAGCCCGCCGCGCGCGCGCCACCACGTCAGCAGCACGATGGGCAGCAGCGCGAGGCTCAGGTGCTCCTTGGCGGCCAGCCCCCCATAGGTCACGAGGTTCGGCCAGATGGCCAGCAGCAGCGCGGCGGCGCGCCCGGCCACCGGCAAGCCCACGGCCACGCCCAGGGCCCAGGTGCCGCCGGCGGCCACCACGAAGAGCAGGCTGTTGAGCACGAGGGGCGTCCAGGCGGCGCCGCCCGTCAGCGTCATCGGCAGGGCCAGCAGGGCCGGGTAGCCGGGCGGCCAGAAGGCGTAGCTCGCGGGCGGGCCCGGATCGAAGTAGGGGCCGCCGGCGGCGAGGCTGCGCGCCAGGTGCATGTAGGCGCCGTAATCCGAGGTCTGGGCGGGCGGCACGACGCTGATCCACGCGGCGCGCAGCACGAAGGCGAGGGCGACGACCCCCACGGCGAACACGCGGGTGGACGGCGCGGCGAGGGCCGCGCCGACGCGGTCCAGGGGCGGGATCAGCCGGGGCGCCGCCCACCAGACGAGGGCGGTGAGGGCCGCGCCGGCGATCATCGCGGCCAGCAGCGCCAGGCGACCGTGGCGGCCCAGGCCCACGAGCAGCAGATCCGCGGCCCCGGTGAACGCGAGGGCGCACAGCCCGACGCCCAACCAGCCGGCGACGCCCCACCAGCGCTGCGGAGAGGTCTTGCCCACGGCGGGACCATACCAGCGCGTCCGTGGTGACCCAACTTTCGCGCGCCCGGTCGGCTTGTTTCGTGTGTGAGGAATGTGTGCGTTCGATTTGGTAGGAATGCGTGACGCATGACTGGGCGATGGTCGGTCGGCGCGTCCCGCGGCCGGCCGCGGGGCGCGGCGCCCGGTGCTCACCGGCCGCGACGGCCCGCCGACCCTGCCCGGCGCGCGGCACACCGCGTGAGACCTGCGCGTCCGCGTTGTGCACGGCCCTTGCGAGGGAGAGCCGTCGCGGCGGGTTTACGTGCCGGACTGTGCCAGATCGGGGCAGGGCCGGCCGACTTATGCCGCTCGTTATGCTGCGGGTGCAACATTGCAATCTGGTGTGCAGATCGCTACCGTCAGGCTCACCGTGGTGTACTCGGCCGGCCCTGCGCAGGAAGCGCAGCCGCCCTCGATCAGGAGCGACTCTTGCGGAATCTGAGCTTGCTCACCGGCCTGCTGGCGGTGCTCGTCTCGGCCCCGACCATCACCCTCGGCGCGGTCATCGACCCCACCGATCGCGTGATGATCGCGGTCTTCTCGGGCCAGAACCCCAAGCTGCCGCATCCCGCCTTCGAGGGGGCCCGTATCACGCTCAAGGGCGTGGTGCGCAACGCGACCTGCGGCACGTACCGCGTGCAGTGGGACGTGAACCGCAACGGCAACTACGACGACGATCCGTACCGGGACGTCGGCCGCGACGGCACCACGGGCATGGTGCGCGACATCGGCCGCACCTTCGTCGTGCCCAACGTGCCGCGCGACAGCTCGATGAACCTGAGCGTGCGGGTGCGCAACCTGTGCACCAACCAGGTCAAGTACGGCTCGATGCGGCTGTTCGTCTACGACTTCACGCCGTCCGAGGATCCGCGCAACTGGACCCACGAGCAGATCGAGATCATGGCGCTCGTCGCCGTGCAGGAGTCGCTCTGGTACGTCCACCGCAAGCTGACCGCCTTCTCGTACAAGGACGACGCCCGCCTCGCCGGCTACCAGCCCTACCGCGACGCCAACCCGCTGGCCGTCTGGCTGATGAACATCAACGGCCACCAGCCCGCCTTCCCGCCCGGCAGCCTGCAGACCTTCGGGCAGCCGGTGCCCGAGGGCTGGCACGAGGCCAACGATGATCGCTGGCACAACGACTTCTACGCCGAGACGAACGTGCGCATGGTCAACGACATGCTCAACCTCGGCTCGTACTCGGTGGGCATCCCCGCCGGCGAAGAGGACAACGCCTGCGGCTACAACCCCAACGGCAGCGTGCGGCGCTGCAACCGCATCGCCGGCACCAACGACAACCGCGGCGCCGAGATCGGCGGCGCCCACCGCCGCGGCGGCCACTACACGAACTACCTGCAGGGCATGTACATGGGCTCGCTGGCGACGGTGCTGCCCGCCGTGGCCGGCACCCGCATCCAGACCGGCGATCAGCGCGGGCAGCCCTGGAACTGGTACCAGCAGCAGCTCGTCGACTACATGGGCGCCAACCAGATCGACGGGGGCTGCGGCAAGGGCGCCTGGCTGTACCACGACCACCACGGCAACGGGGACTGCAGCACCGGCGACGGCTCGTCGACGCAGTGGGCGTACATCGGGCTGGAGTCGTCGGAGATCGCCGGCGGGCCCTACGGTGTCTTCGTCAACAACCGCCACAAGTACCGCATCGCCGACAACCTGCTGAACAACCAGCAGGCCGACGGCGGCGGCGCCTACCGCTCGAGCTACGCGGCGACCAACTTCCAGATCACCGGCGGCGCCTTCGTGGCGTCGCGCTGGCTGGACGTGCACCACATGTCGCGCGGCGACGGGCGCGTGCCCTACCCCAACGACTCGGGCGTCAACGCCGACCGCCTGCGCAACGCCTACGACCGCTACATCCAGTACACGCTCAACAACTGGCACGCGGTGAACAAGGGCGGGTCGATCGGCTGGCTCGACGGCCTGTGGTACCAGGGCGACTACCTCTGCGGCGACACCAGCGGCGTCTACGAGCAGCAGCGCTGCGGCAACACCTACGCCATGTACTCGCACCAGAAGGGCTACCGCACGGGCGTGCCGGAGCTCGACCACCTCGGCGACAAGGACTGGTACCGCCAGTTCAACACCTACTACCTGCGCGCGCAGGACCGCACGGTCACCGCGGACCCCCTCGGCGGCTACGACACCTTCGGGCGCATCTACGACAGCTACTGCACGCGCCACTCGGTCACCTGCGCCTACGGCTCGGGCTACATGGGCTCGGCGATGGGCGCCCTGGTGCTGACGCCGACGGTGTTCAACCCGCGCCCGGTCGCGGTGCTCGACGCGCTGCCCACCTCGGTGGCCGAGGGCTGCGTCGGCGGCAACGCCGGCAAGGTCACCTTCGACCACGGCGAGTCGTTCCACCCCAACGCCGAGTCGCGCATCGTCGTCTTCCAGATCGACTACAACGCCGGTGACGGCCTGTGGTGGGAGACGGGCGCGCCGCCCGACTACGAGGTCGACGGGGAGACCGGCTCGCTGCTGACCGCCCACGACCACGTCTACGAGCGGGCGGGCCACTACCTGGCCACGCTGCGCGTGGTCGACAACGTGGGCCTGATCAAGACCAACTCGGTCGACATCACCGTCACCCCGGCGGCGAACGTGCCGCCCGCGGCGGGCGCCGGCGGCAACTACGGCATCAACGTCGGTCAGCCCCTGCAGCTGCGCGGCAACGCCAGCGATCAGAACACCGGCTGCGGCGACGCGGTGAGCGTGGCCTGGGATCTCGACGGCGACAACCAGTTCGACGACGCCTTCTCGGTGGATCCGCTGGTGCCCTGGGGCGGCTGGTTGGCCAACGTGCCCCTCGGGCAGCCCCACACCGTGCGCATCCGGGTCCGCGACAGCGCCGGCCTCGAGGCCATCGACGAGGGCACGGTCACTGTCTACGCCGTCGATCCCGAGGCGAGCGGCGTCGCCAACCCCAACCCGGCCAGCTGCGGCCTGCCGGTCACCTTCGACGGCAGCGCCTCGCTGCACCGCAACCCCAACCGCGAGGTCACGACCTTCGACTGGGACGTCGACGGGGTGCCCGGGTTCGAGGGCACCGGGCAGATCTACACCCACGTCTTCCCGCAGTACGGCACCTACCGCGCCACCCTGCGCGTCACCGACGACGCGGGCGGGCAGGCGGTCGACAGCTTCGACGTGACCGTCAACCAGGGCAACCTGCCCCCCGTGGCCCGCATCGCCAAGGCCCGCTACACGGTGCTGTCGGGCGACGCGCTGGTGCTCGACGGCCGCGGATCGACGGATCCGAACCTGGGCTGCGGCGACTCCATCGTGTCCTACCGCTGGGACATCGACGGCAACGGGCGGTTCGACGATCTGGGCACCGACGGCGTCGGCGCCACCCCGACGATCCCCTGGGCGGTGCTGGCCGGGCTGCGCGGCCCGGCGGATCCGCAGACGAACCAGCCGGCCAACGAGATCCGGCTGCAGGTGACCGACAGCTTCGGGCTGACCCACGTGGCGACCGCCGAGGTGATCATCCTCGACGCCGCGCCGCGCGCCCGCGTGGTGCAGGATCCGCGGCCCACGCCGATCAACCTGGTCACCGGCCTCACCCGCGCGGTGCTCGACGGGCGCGAGAGCAGCTCCCCGGTGCCCGGCGTCGAGATCGTCCAGTGGGACTGGGATCTCGACGACAACGGCACCTACGAGGCCCACGGCCCGACCATCGACTTCAGCAAGACCTTCCGGCCGGTGCCGCCGCACGACAACATCCCGGCCATCTTCGTGCGGCTGCGGGTGACCGACGCCACCGGCCGCACCGCCGAAGCGCGGCACCAGGTGGCCCTGTCGCTGCCGCCGACGCCGCCGACCGCCGACGCGGATCCCTCGGACGTGCCCGAGACCGGCTACCACATCCTCGAGGGCGAGGGCGTCAAGCTCATCGGCAGCCAGTCCTACGACCCCGACTTCGCCGAGTTCGGCGACTTCATCCTGCGCTACG
This sequence comes from bacterium, assembly GCA_030426945.1. Taxonomy (GTDB): domain Bacteria; phylum Myxococcota_A; class Bradymonadia; order UBA7976; family UBA1532; genus JACKDN01. Next base: position 301 of record JAUHXL010000458.1, on the reverse strand, counting down.
CGTGGGACATCAACTACGACGCCGAGGCGGGCTTCGTCGCCGACGAGGAGAAGCTCGACGAGAACGGCGACGCGCAGGAGGCCACCGTCGAGCTGACCGCCGGCCGCCTGGCCGAGCTGGGCGTCGCCGGGCCGGGCACCTACCCGATCGCGCTCGAGGTCGAGGATCAGACCGAGCTGATCAACGTCGACGAGAGCACGATCACCATCCACCCGCGCAACCCGGTGGCCTCGCTCGAGGCGAGCCTGCGGGCGGCGGCGTGCGGCCAGCGCGTCACCTTCGACGCCTCGGCCTCGCGGCA